>NZ_OZ061549.1:331079-662159 GCF_964065165.1 Levilactobacillus yonginensis
CAGTTCAAAATGCGGTTGAGCGGCGTTTTGGACCTTTACGGACGGGTCTTGATTGCCTCTAACTTAAGTAAAACAGAAACAGCAGATGCCGAAATCGAAGTATTTCGGCGGGCTTTTGAGTACGCTGGTGACGTCAATCCGGTAGTTCATACTGACCGCGGATCGGCTTATACGTCCAAACAATTCAATAACTTTCTGGTCCCCTACGAAGTCACACGCAGTATGTCACGACCGGGTACGCCTTGCGATAACGCGCCAATGGAACGTTGGTGGAATGAGTTCAAGACGCATTGGATGGATCGTCATCCAATGCCCAAAACCTACGAAGAATTTGAAGCGCTGGTAAAGGAAGGAATCCACTACTTCAATCACCTAGATCGCTCACCAGCAAGAAACGACCTCACCCCGGTAGAATACCGGAGTGAGGCCGCTTAGAGACAACATAAAATTATATTATTTCATATGACAACTTGACAGGGACTAGTACACAGGCTATTACCGATCATTTATTTCTTGTTACTACTTTGTTTGTGAGCAGCTACTGCCAGTTCTGGGAACCAGATAGCAATTTCGTGGTGGGCGTTTTCACGACTGTCAGAGGTATGGATAATATTTCGCAAAATGCCATCTGGGTACTCGTGAGCAAAGTCACCGCGAATTGTTCCTGGTTGGGCATCATTTGACCGGGTCTTACCGGCCAAGTGATGGACCGCTTTGACAACATCAGTCCCAGTTACGATGATTGCAACAAGTGGTCCTTCCTTCATGTAGGTTTCAATTTCATGGAAGTAGGGTTTTTCAACCTGCTCTCGATAATGTTGTCTTAGTTGTTCGTCAGTTGCACTGACAACCTTTAATGCAGAAATCTGGAATCGTTTACGTTCGAACCGAGAAATAATTTCACCAATATGACCTTCGGCAACGCCGTCGGGTTTAACTAATACTAAAGTCTTTTCAGAATTTGCCATGGTAGAAACCTCCTTGATTTTAGAACAACTCACAATTGCTCAGTATCTAACAAGTTGTTACTCTAAATTGTAGAAGAAGCGGGGTCTGCCGTCAACTAAGTTCTATAAAAAAAGCGCTAATCATAAAAAAATAATTAGCGCAGCGATATTTAAACGGGGTCTCCCATGATCATCCAGAGAATTAAATAGACAATTAAGCCGGGAAATACTGGTGTGATGGTTAAAACGACAAAAAGTAACCGAGCAACACCGACGTTCCAATCGAAATGTTCAGCTAAGCCGCCAATAACTCCTGCAAATACTTGGTTTGAACGGGAGCGATGAATGTTCTTCATACGAATACCTCCTTAGATTAGGACTGGAAATCAATCCGATTGAAGAAGTCAACGTGGACGTCATCATCTGTGATTTCAAGTTTAGTGATACTCCCGTTAATAGTCGGAATACCTTCATCCAATTCTGGTGCGTATCGATCAACGATTGAACGAATTGTCATTCCGTGAGAGACCACTAAGACTGATTCGCCGTCTTTGGTGTTGGCACGGAGCTTATCAAAGCCACGGTCAAGTCGTTTCCAGAACATAGCGTCGTCTTCAGCGTCTTCGTACAGGTCAGCCTTCCGAATCAGGTCCCGGGCCCGTTCAAGCCCGTACTTACCTAGGATATCGGATTCGGAGGTCAAGTTGACCTGGGCACCGACGAATTGCCACATCTGATTGCCGTCATTACCTTCGAAATAGCCAAAGCATTGTTCCCGAAATTCAGGGTACTGGTAGGAAACGAGGTTGACGTTGTCTTGGTTTTGCCGTAAGGCTATCCGAGATGTCTCAATGGTCCGACCCGAATCACTGCTGTAGGCAGCTGCGAGTTTGATGTTGCTGAGTTGTTTCCCCGCACGAACCGCATCCGCGCGGCCCTTTTCAGTCAGTGGTGAGTCAACCCAACCTTGAACCTTATTGTAATGATTCAGCATGGTTTGACCGTGACGAACAAAATAAGCGGTAAACTTTTTCATAAATGAATGCCCCTTTTCGTTGACTCCATTATTGTTACGTCTTTAGTATAGCAAGCTCAATGAAAGAACGCGACGGTTTTACTCGATAAATTAAGGCCGGAAACAATTCCGGGTGATTTCAACAGTCATTTTTCTTAATGCGTGCTACAGTAAAGGGCAATAGGAGATGATGCGTATGAGTACGGAAAATAGTTATCGGTATACGGGAGAGCGGTCGGTGGACCTCTCTCAGCTGGCAACTAAGGCTAGTCGCGTTCCTGAGACCAGCGTCATCAACAACGCTATAGAGGCTAACGTAGCCGCGTTGAGTGACCTACAAAGTCGGCTTTACTCCCAACAACAGGCAGGGGTCATCATTATTTTACAGGGGATGGATACGGCTGGTAAGGACGGTCTTATTCGACACGTGTTTAGCGGATTAAATCCCGCGGGAACTAGTGTAGTGAGTTTTAAGCAACCGACCCATCTTCAATTGGATCATGATTTCCTGTGGCGAATAAATCAGGAATTGCCAAGGCGAGGAGAAATTCGGGTATTTAACCGCTCGCAATATGAAGATGTCCTAATTAGTCGGGTTCATCCGGAAATCATTCTGGGTCAGAATCTCCCAGGAATTACAAAATTAGCGGATGTTGATGACCGGTTCTTTGCAAAACGATATGGTGACTTGCGCAATTACGAAAAGTATTTGCGTCACCAAGGGTTTGTGACGATTAAATTCTTTCTCCATCTATCTAAGGAGGAACAGACCAAGCGGTTTGAACGACGAATCGAAATTCCTAGCAAAAATTGGAAGTTCTCGCCAAGTGATATGACCGAGCGAACGTTTTGGCAGGACTATCAAATTGCCTATACCAAGATGCTGGAACATACGTCTACCAAGAAGCAACCTTGGTACCTAATTCCGGCTGATGACAAGGCAGTGGCCCGACTAATTGTTTCCAATATTTTAGTTGAACGGTTGCGTGAGTTAGATCCAAGTTATCCGGTTGTGAGTGCAGCAGAACAAGAAAAGCTTAAAACTATCTTGAGGCAGCTCAAAGAAGGAGAGTTGTGATATACAATTTGTCAGCAAATAGTCAAAAGATGGCAATTTGATTCAGTACTGTTGTATATAGCAATTGTCTCAAATTTGCTCTCACTAGTCATAAAATGGTACAGTAGTTTCATTAATTAGTGAGGATTTAGCCTCAAGGAGGAAGTACAACATGACGGTGACGGTTGGTATTGATAAAATAGGATTTTATACGCCAGGAATGTATCTGGATATGACTGATTTAGCCCACGCTCGGCATGATGATCCTAATAAATACTTGATTGGGATTGGTCAGTCCAAACAGGCAGTGATCCCACCAACCCAGGACGTTGTGACGATGGCCGCAAACGCTGCTAGTCAGTTTATGACACCGGCAATTAAATCAGATATTGCCATGGTATTGTTTGGAACTGAATCCGGTATCGATAATTCCAAGGCGACTGCCGTTTATTTAGCGCACCTCTTGGATTTGCCACAAACGACCCGGGCGGTGGAAATTAAACAAGCCTGCTATGGTGCCACGGCAGGGCTACAACTTGCGGCGGATTATGTTCGCGTCCATCCCAACGCCAAAGTATTGGTTGTGGGTGCTGACATTGCGCGATATGGGTTGCGAACGGCCGGTGAGGTCACGCAAGGTGGCGGTGCAGTGGCATTCTTAGTGACGGCTAATCCGCAAATCCTAGCGCTCGATGCAGTCAGCAGTTATCACACCGAAGACGTGATGGATTTTTGGCGACCGGTTTATCGGACAGAAGCCCTAGTCGATGGTAAGTATTCAACGAACGTTTACTTAGACTTCTTTAAGACGGTGTGGGCGGACTATCAACAACAAACGTCCCGCAAGATTGCCGATTTTGATGCGTTTGTTTTCCATATTCCGTTTACCAAGATGGGTCGCAAGGGGTTGCGGCAAATTTTGCCAGAGGCCACGCCAGGCCATCAAGCGGAGCTGACTGCAGCGTTTGAGGCGAGTCAGGAAGATAATCGCAACGTTGGGAATCTTTATACTGGGTCTTTGTACCTAAGCTTTCTTTCACTTCTTCGGCACGGAAACTTAAGCGCTGGCCAGCAAATTGGGTTCTTTAGCTATGGTTCCGGTGCGGAGGGTGAATTCTTTAGTGGTCGAGTACAACCTGATTATCAGCAGGGTTACGACGAATCAGCTATTAGCCAACTGTTGGCCAAACGGCGACGGGTTTCCGTGGCTGAATATGAAGAAATCTTTAATCAACGACTTGATACCACTGGTAGGGATCAGCGATTGGCACTTGGTGAGGAATCAGCCAAATACTATTTAGCCGGCCGCTTAAATGAGCAACGGCAATATAGAGTTCAAAAATAAAAGGGCGCCAATCCGGCGTCCTTTTGCATTTATTCAAATTCATTCTTGGTAACGTAGCCATCTTTGAAGACAAGCACGGGTGATTGTCCTTTCAGACCAAGGGTCAGAGAGTAACCCTTACCCAGTGCTTTTTCTAAGGACTGGCTGGTTTGCGTGAAGTTGCTGACAAATTTAGGCCACTTAGCTTGCTTAGCCTGACTGGGGTCCTTCTCCAGGGCCTTGATAGTTTTGACAAGGTCCGAATTCGAAATGGTTAAGACGTACGTTTTAGTTTTTTGATTAAACGTAACTGGTCCTAGTTTATGCAATGACTTATTGAGTTGCTTTCGAACGGTCTCTTCGTTTTGGGACTGACTGGTTGTACTATTGGATGAAGTGAAGGGGTGGCTAGAGGCTAGGCTAGCACTCTTACTGGAACTTTCCGTATTCGTAGACTGGTGATTACTCGACCAGTAGGGTAGCTTCCAAATCGAGACACCCGTTAAGACAACAGCAATTGTCAAAACAATGGCAGCCCCAATTGGTGAATCATGGTGCTGGATAGCCGTGGCCATTGAGAAAATAGCAATGACTGCTAAAAAAATACCAAAAATAACAAAACCAAGAATCATAGGTGAATCCCCCCAAGTTACGTGTCTTAAGCTAAGTATAGCATGAAATAATTATTGTTTGAATGGTTGCCTGGTCATTTGTGAAAAGTCGAATAATAAGGTGAGTAATCTTTTCTTTTTCGAATAATGTGAATTATAACCGAATATTAATTTTAAATAGGTCGCCAAGCGTTAACTTTTCCAGTATAATAGGGCTATTCGAGAGAGAAATGAGGAGATTAGTGTGACTAACGTATATTTAGCAGGACCATTCTTTGATGACGAACAGATTGCCCGCATCGAACGGGTGGAAAAAGCCTTAGCAGCTAACCCAGCCGTAGCGAATGTCTTCAGCCCTCGGTTGAGTGAGATTCCTGGGCTAACCATGGGAACCCCTGAATGGGCCACACAGACCTTTGAAATGGATGTTCATCAAATTGACCAGGCCGACGTTGTCGTTGCTTTGGTGGATTTTGTGGGGGACCAGGTAGACTCAGGAACGGCTTTTGAAATTGGATATGCCTTCCACAGCAAGAAACCCGTCGTAATTTTACATGAGAAGGATACAATTCTGAATCTGATGATTGCCGAAGGGTTACACGCCTACTTACGAGAGGCAGGTTCTTTAGCCACGTACGATTTCTCCACGCTTCCGGAGAGTCACTATTCAGGAAAAGTGATTTAAGAACGTCATTGAGTTGATAGCCTAAATTAAAAATGAGGCCGAGATATTATCTCGACCTCATTTACTTTACAGAAGATTAATGAACGTCGTCGCGGAAAAGCCCAACAACTCGGCCCAAGATGCTAACGTGATTTAAGATAATTGGCGCCATTGTGTCATTTTCGGGTTGTAACCGGAAATGATCAGCTTCTTTAAAGAACCGTTTGCAGGTTGCTTCATTATCTTCAGTCATGGCAATGACAATGTCGCCATTGTCGGCTGACTGTTGGCGACGAACAATCACTTGATCACCATTTAAAATACCAATGTTGATCATACTTTCGCCACGGATCGTCAACATAAACAACTGATCATCATCATTTTCAAATTCTGGAGGAACTGGGAAGTAGTCAGTAGCTTCCTGAACAGCCAGAATTGGCTCGCCAGCTGTAACCGTTCCTAGAACGGGAATCTTAGTCTGTTGTTCGTGAACGCCCAGTTCTTCCAAACCAGCTGCTGTGACTTCCAAAGCCCGGGGTTTCGTCGGATCTTTAGTCAAGAGCCCCTTCTTTTCCAGACGGGCAATGTGACCATGGACCGTAGAGGTTGAAGAGAGAGCTACGGCTTCACCAATTTCGCGGACGGTTGGTGGATATCCTTTTTCATTGACCCGTTCCCAGATGAAACGAAGAACGGCCATTTGTTTGCTTTCTGATGCTTTACTCATCTTTACTGCCACCTCGTTCGTCATTCGATTTATAGTTTAGTTAGAGTGTAGCATAGGTAGCGAACATTTTCAAACAGATGTTCGGTTAAACCAGTTGAAATCTGAAAATAACCCTGATATGATAGGTCATGGCTTGAAAACAAGTGGTACGACCCGCTACAATGGGTCAAGTAAATAAAGGAGGTTTGTTCATGGCAGAACCAACGATGGACACCTTATTAGTCCGGATTAATGAACTCGCCCACAAAGCGAAAGGCGAAGGGCTCACGCCTGCTGAAACGGCAGAACGGGCCAAGTTACGTAAACAGTATCTTAAACTGTTTAGAGCAAGCTTCAAGAGCCAGGTTGAAATGATGCAGGTCTATAACGACCAAGGCGAAGAAGTGACCCCTGAAAAGGTTCGAGAAGTTCAACGGAAAAAGGGTCTGCGGGACGATTAATTAGGAAAGCGACTCCCAATTAGGGATTCGCTCTTTTAATTTGCGTTAAATTTGTGTAAAATTATGTATTGAATGACGTTTCGAAGAAGGAGGGGAATCGATTTGCACACTTGGATATGGATCTTAATCCTCATCGTGGTCGCTTTGGCCAGTGCTGCCGCAGGTTTCTACGGCGCCCGTAAGTACATGGAAAACTACTTGAAGAAGAATCCACCGATCAACGAAGATCAATTACGAGCAATGATGTTACAAATGGGACAAAAGCCTTCACAACGTAAGTTACATCAAATGATGAATGCGATGCAGCAAAACGCAAACAAAAAGTAAGGGCTGCTTTACTTCTTAGACTCATCACCGTTTCCAGCGGGGTGAGTCTTTTTTGTTGTATTTTATGAAAATATCTGTAAACTATATTAGTCTGTGCTATATTTTAATCATATTCTAATTTTTTAAGGAGGGATGTTCGTGAGTATTTTTAAGAAACTTGCCTGGTACTTTCGCCTAGAATGGCGTCGTTACCTGATGGGCGTGCTCGGCTTATTATTAACGGCCATTATTGCAATTGTCCCCCCCAGAATCATCGGGAACATGGTGGACGGCATTCACGGGCAGACCATGACGGGCCGGCTACTCATGATCGATTTACTGTGGGTCACGCTCGCAGCACTCGCCCAGTACGGTACCCGGTACATTTGGCGAAATGCCATTTGGGGTGGTGCTGCCCGACTTGAGCAATTGCTGCGGGATCGGCTATTCGCCCACTTCATGAAGATGGACCGGGTCTTTTACCAGAAGTATCGGACCGGGGATCTCATGGCGCACGCAACGAACGACTTGGAGGCTATTCAACGGGTTGCTGGTGGGGGGATTCTGCAGTTTGCGGATGCCATCATCACTGGTGGGACCACGTTGATTGCCATGATGACCTTGATCGACTGGCGGCTGACCTTGCTAGCCATTGTTCCATTTCCATTCTTAGCTCTGATTTCGTGGTACCTGGGTCAAAAGATTCATCGGGCCTTTGGTGCTTCGCAAGCAGCCTTTTCCCGGTTGAACAACAAAGCGCAAGAGAGCATTAGTGGCATCAAGGTCATCAAGGCCTTGGGTCAGGAGGATGCCGACGTGGCTGATTTTGACTCTCAGGTTGATCGTACCATTCAGATCAATCGCCGCGTCAATCGACTAGATTCACTATTTGATCCTGCCATTACGCTGGTGATTTCATTGTCCTACGTGGCAACTATTGTTTTGGGCGGTCTCTTCGTGAACCATCAAATCATTACGATTGGGAACCTGGTCTCGTTTATCAGTTATCTAGCCATGATGGTTTGGCCGATGTTTGCCGTGGGGATGTTGTTCAATACGATGGAACGGGGAAACGCCAGTTATGACCGAGTCATGGAGCTGTTGGACCAGCAGACGCACATCATCGATAAATCTAATGGGATACAGCAACGACCTACGGGGGCTCTCAGTTATCATGTAAATCGGTTTGACTACCCCGATGACGCTGGGGCCAGCTTGAAACAGATTGACTTCGAGCTGCCAGCTGGCCATACTTTAGGAATTGTTGGTCGGGTTGGTGCTGGGAAGTCAACGATTATGAAATTGATTCTGCGGGAGTTTGATACTTACGCTGGTGAAATTGACTTTGGCGGGCATCCCATTAAAGACTATGCGCTGGATAGTTATTTGCCAGCTATCGGGTACGTGCCCCAAGAAAGCTTCCTATTCTCTTCGAATATTTTCGAAAATATTCGTTTTGCTCAGCCGGATGCCACTCAGGCACAGGTGGAGGACGCGGCGGCGAAAAGTGATTTGGCTGGCCAGATCAGTAAACTACCCGCTGGCTACGATACTGAGGTCGGTGAAGAGGGAATCTCACTGTCCGGCGGTCAACGGCAACGGTTAGCCATCGCCCGGGCGTTATTGATCAATCCCGAGTTACTGATTTTGGACGACGCATTGTCGGCCGTCGATGCTGAAACGGAAGCCGAGATTTTGGCCAACTTAAAGGCGGAACGGGCCAACAAGACGACCATTATTTCAGCCCACCGGCTGAGTTCCGTCATGAACGCCGATGAAATCTTGGTCTTAGACCACGGTGCCGTCGTTGAACGGGGAACTCACGCTGAGTTGATGGCGACCCATGGTTGGTATCAACGGATGTTTGTGCAACAACAATTAGAGACGCAAGTGAAGGGAGGCGTTAGCGATGGCAGATAATCAACATCAATCCGCGTGGGCGCACAGCATGTCCACCAAAGAGCAATTGACGGTCATTAAACGATTATTCAGGTTTGCTGCACCATACAAGTGGTTCTTCATCGGTTCAGTTGTCTTGTCAGCAGTGATCAGTGCCATTAACGTCTTTCTGCCATGGCTCCTTCAAGTCTACATGGACCGGTACCTCCGGACGGATAATGCCACAGTGGTTATCATGTGGATGTTTGCTGGTCTTTACCTGATGGGAATGATTTTTAAAGCACTCTTTCAATTCTGGCAAAATTACACCAGTACGATGGGCGCCGAGTACATGTTAGAAAATGTCCGGCGGAAGTTGTTCAAGGATCTTCATGGCAAGGGAATGCGCTACTTTGATCAAACACCGGGTGGCTCAATTCTGTCGCGGCTAATGAATGATACCATGACTTTCTCTAATTTCTGGGCACTGTTTAATACGCTTGTGCTGGCGTTGTTTGCGGTGATTTCCTCCTTCATCGCGATGTACGCCACGGACGTGAAGGTGGCCCTGTGGACGCTGATACTGGTTCCGTTCCTGGCGCTAACAATTTGGTACTACCAACGGTTCAGTTCAAAGGTTTACCGGCGTATGCGGGAGCGGTTGAGTGAACTAAACACCAAGTTGGCAGAAGCCATCACCGGAATCAGCGTCATTCAAGAGTTTCGCCAGGAGAAACGGACGGCTGGTAACTTTAAAAAGACTAACCAGGCCTACTACGGTACGCGACGTGACATGATTCGGACCAACTCGTTACTGTTGAGTCCCATCATTAATTTATTTTATGCACTGGGAACGGTAATTGTCCTGGGGATGTTCGGAATTCGGGGATTACACGAAGTTGTCGCTGCCGGGGTAATTTACGCATTTATTACTTATCTGAATAACTTTTACAGTCCTATGAGCAATATGATGGATAATCTGAGTGATTTTCAAAATGGGATGGTCGCTGGTTCTCGAGTCTTAAGGATCTTAGACGACCAAACCCTTGCGCCACAACAACACCCTGTGGTGGGTGCTAAGATCACCAAGGGTAAGGTAGAATTTCGTCACGTGACCTTTGCCTATGACCAGGAACACCCAGTCCTTCGTGACGTCTCTTTCGTGGCGGAACCCGGCCAAACGGTGGCGCTTGTTGGGCAAACGGGTTCCGGGAAAACTTCTACTATTAACGTCCTAATGCGGTTCTATGAATTTCAGGCCGGTGAAGTCTTAATTGATGACCGGGATATTCGCAACTATCCTGCTGAAGAATTACGGTCAAAATTGGGACTGGTTCTACAGGAACCACAACTCTTTTACGGGGACATTCAGACTAACATCCGAATGTTTAATCCAAATATTTCGGATGAACAGGTTGAACGTGCAGCACAGTTTGTCCAAGCAGATGACTTCATTGATCAGCTACCGAAAGGCTATGAAACGCCCGTTTTGGAACGGGGGACGGAGTATTCTGCGGGTCAACGGCAATTAATTACCTTTGCCCGGACGGTGGTCACTGATCCTAAGATTTTAATTCTGGATGAAGCCACCGCCAATGTCGATACCGAAACTGAAACAATGATTCAAAATGGGTTAGACCGGATTCAAGAAAATCGAACGACCATTGCAATTGCCCACCGACTATCCACGATTCAGAACGCTGATTTGATTTTGGTTCTGAACCAAGGAAAAATTGTTGAACGGGGCAATAACGATGAGCTGATGGCGAAGCACGGTTACTACTATGATATGATTCAATTACAGAATTCGGCGCACGTTGACTAACGTCTAGTGGTAAATCGCATGGCAAACTCTGGAACGTCACTCATTGTGTAACCATGAATACCAGTGCCTGGCTACGGGTGGGCTTCATGCATGATTTATTTGCAAAGGGGCACATTTTAACCAGTTAAGGTTGAAACTGCAAAAAAACCGCGACACTTTCCAATTGGAAGTTGTCGCGGTTTTTAAATATCTACTGTTTTGGGTGTTCTTGTTCAGACTTTTTCTCACCAGTCACATCGACATAGTGGAAGTTAGGATCGATTTGCTGGTCGAGCTGGTTAAAGGCATCTTGCATCTGCCGTTCGACTGACGCCTGACCCTCATCGTCCAGCTTGAGCTTACGATCAATCGTAATGGGGTCACCGAATGCGACCGTAACTCGTTTTCTGGAGAACAATCGCTTAAAGGTCAATGGTCCTTGATAAACGGCTGGAACTAGAGGGACCTTGGCCATCTTAGCGATTACCGCGGCCCCAGCTTTGAGCTCCTGTGAATGCCGGGAGCCGGAAGGGAAGATAATCAGCGATATGTCCCCTTGGCGGAGCATACGGACTGGTGTTTTAATGGCTGAAGGACCCGGATGTTCACGATTTACCGGAAAACCATTGACATGGTGGAGCACCCATCGGAAAATGGAACTTTGAAAGAGTTCTTCCTTTGCCATGAAACCGAACTTACGGGGACTAGCCGCCAACGCAAAGTAGACGGGATCAAACCAAGTTCGGTGGGGCCCCACCAAGATGTAGGGACCTTCTGGTAATTTTTCGCGGTTGAGGTATTTGGCCTTACCGTTCACAATGAACAGAATAACGCGAATAACGTTCCGCAGAAATGAATAAAACATGTGTCTTGCTCCTCTCACAGTGACTCTATTGCATCTAGTATGCAAAAAAATGGCCTGGGTTGCAAGCAATCTCTGTAAAAATTGAAAGAAGGTAGCGTTCCGTGTCCACCCCTGAATTACGAGCTGGTGAACGAATTGACCAGCTATATAGTCAAGATATCCAAATTATTCAAAGTCCTGAAGTGTTTGCTTTTTCTCTCGATGCCGTTTTGTTGGCAGACTTCGCCAAGCTTCCGGTACGGGCTGATAGTCAGACCGTTGACTTGTGTGCTGGGAACGGGGCTGTTGGTTTATTTATGAGCCATCAGACCCGGGGCCAGATTGCCGAGGTGGAAATTCAGCCGCGGCTAGCTGACATGGCTCGACGGAGCATTGCCTTAAACCGGTTAGCCCAACAGATGACTGTCTATGAAGGCGATTTAGCCGAAGTTAACCAGTGGCTTCCCAAAGATTCGGTCGATGTTGTGACCTGTAATCCGCCTTACTTTGAGAATTTACCGGATAGTCAGAAGAATCCCAACCAATATTTGGCCATTGCCCGGCATGAGATTACGACTGATCTTGCGACCATTGTAAAGACGGCCAGCGGACTACTTAAGATGAATGGCAAAGCTTATTTTGTTCATCGGCCGGACCGGTTACTGCAATTATTGCAATTGATGAGTGCTAATCGGCTGGCACCCAAGCGAATTCGACTCGTTCATCCCAAACCTGGCAAGGAGGCCAATATGGTCCTAGTCGAGGCTATCAAGGATGGCAATCCTGGTGGTGTCCGGTTCCCAGCACCCATTACGGTTTACGATGCTCGGGGCCAATATACGCCGGAAGTGGGGGCGCTGCTGTATGGTAACCAATAAGGCGTATTACTTTTATGTTCTGCTCTGTGAGGACAACTCACTCTATGGCGGTTTTACCACAGATGTGGCCAAACGGTTTGCCATGCACGTTGCAGGTAAGGGGGCGAAGTATACCCGCGTTCATCACCCCTTAAAGGTGCTTTACAGTGAACAATTTACGACCAAACACGATGCCTTACACGCCGAGTGGGCTTTCAAGCATCAAAGTCGACAAAAGAAGCTGGCTTACTTAGCCGCTCATGGCGTGAGCGTTTGACTAGGCAATTATTTAGCCACCATGGTATGCTAAGCGGGTGCAACAGAGAAGGGTCCTAGACTCAGCTATCTAAGGAGGAACTTACTGTGAAAATTATTGCTTATGGCATCCGTGACGACGAACGACCTTACTTGGACGAATGGTCCGAAGAACAGGGCATTACGGTCAAGGCAGTCGGGGATTTATTGGACGAAACGACTGTTGGTCTTGCTAAGGGCTATGACGGGGCAGTGGTTTATCAGCAAAAGCCGTACACTGCGGCAGTCCTGGATCAATTAGCTGCTAATGGCGTTACCAACTTATCTCTGCGTAACGTGGGGGTCGATAACGTTGACGCTGATGCGGTGAAACGTAATGGCTTCAAGGTTACCAACGTTCCTGCGTACTCACCAGCAGCTATTGCGGAATTGACGGTGACCCAGTTGATGCGCTTGTTACGGCGGACACCAACTTTTGACCGCAAGCAGGCACAAGGTGACTTGACTTGGGCACCGGATATTGCTGATGAGTTGAATACCATGACGGTTGGTATCGTGGCTACTGGTCGTATCGGCCGGGCCGCCATGCAAATCTATCGGGGGTTTGGTGCCAAAGTGATTGCGTACGACGTCTTCCACAACCCTGAGTTAGAAAAGCAGGGGATTTACGTGGATACACTGGATGATCTGTACGCCCGAGCCGATGTGATTTCACTTCACGCACCCGCTACCAAAGAAAATGATCGAATGTTAAACGATGAAGCCTTCAGTAAGATGAAGGATGGTGTCTGGATCTTGAATCCTGCGCGTGGAGCGTTGATCGATACGGATGCGTTGATTCGAGCGTTAGACAGTGGCAAGGTGGCAGGGGCTGCTTTGGACGTTTACGAGGATGAAGTTGGTATTTTTAACACCGATTTTGGTAGTTTTGATGCGATTCCTGATGAACGGCTGAAGAACCTGTTGAAACGGGAAAATGTACTGGTAACGCCACACGTGGCGTTCTACACCCGCACCGCGGTCAAGAACATGGTGCAATTTGCTTTGAATAATAACAAACAGCTGATTGAAACGGGTCAGGCTGAGAATGAAGTGGCGTTTTAAGGTGTCGCAAATTTGCTGGTAGCTTTTTTGCCTTGCTCGCCGCCATCAATGGTAATTAGAGTTGAGCAGCAGAAACAGGCCTGAGAACTTTCTCAGGCCTGTTTGAGTTAGCCAAATGGTGTGCAATTTAAGCGGAGGTGGCCAGAGACGGGGCTGGCCGTGAAAATATCGTCAGCTGGCGTACTTTGTTAGCTGGCGATATGGGTAGACAGGTGGGCTTCGTGGCTTCAAAGCGAGGAAGCGTCCCCACGGCAGGCCCCGGCCCTGGGCGCCGCAGCGCGATCATGTTAGTTCATTTGATAGCAGACAACAAAAAACGACCTTCTCAATAAATTGAGAAAGTCGCATTGATTAAGTTTCCTAAAATTCAGGAACGGCACTCAATGCCAGTAATAAATCTTGTAACTCTAAGGCGTTGCCAACCGTTTGGTCAGGAATCCACTCACCATCTGGAATTTCCAGGTTACGGTGATTAAACCAAAAGGCATGCCAACCAGCCTTTTTGGCGGCTTTGACGTCCATACTGTAACAATCACCGACGTAAGCCACTTCGCTAGCCCGCAGGCCTAAACGTCGGTTCATCATGGTAAAAATTTGCGGATCGGGTTTTTCCACGCCAGCATCCTCTGAAGTGAGGATGGCTTCACGATCAATCCAGCGATGCATTTGCAACCGCATCACTTTTGCCAATTGGTGTTGCGTTTTACCATTGGTAATAATGCCCAGTTGGAATTGGGAGTGGAGGCGGTCAAGGGCCGTCTTTAGTCCGGGGAAGAGTTCAATATGATTCAGGCCATGGGTGTAAGCTTGCTCAAAATCTAACGCTTGGGCCGTCGTTACACCTGGTAAGTTTTGTTGCTGAAGCGCAATATTTAACCGGTTAACGGCCATTTCCTCACGCGACCAGCGACCGCTGGCAACCTCAGCATAGGCTTGCATGCTTTGCTGCCGATAGGACTGAAAAATTGGGTCTAGATCATAGTCAGCTGGTAACTGTAACTGTGTCCGTAAAGCCGCTACAAACGGGGCTTTTTGGTCATAGAGCGTGTCATCGACATCGAAGACGACCGCTTTTATCATGTTCGTTCCTCCTCATGTAAGTCCTAAGCAGTTTACCACAACTAGCATTTTTTTCCAATTTAATGCAAAACTTTCACGTTTTTCCTTGTGTTAGGGCCTGCGATTTTGTATAATAACTTTCGGTGCGTATGCGCCAATTCACACCTTGCGTGATGACTGGAGGGGTGCTCGCTAGCGAGTTCTCTGGTCAAATGAGCGTGGGGGAGGAAATCAAAAACTATTTGGAGGCATTTTATCATGGCTGTTATTTCAATGAAACAACTGCTCGAAGCCGGTGTCCACTTTGGTCACCAAACCCGTCGTTGGAACCCTAAGATGAAGCAATACATCTTCACGGAACGTAACGGTATCTACATCATCGACTTACAAAAGACGGTGAAGTTGATCGACGCTGCTTACAACTACATGAAGGACGAAGCTGCAAAGGGCGCCGTTGTTCTGTTTGTTGGTACGAAGAAGCAAGCTCAAGATTCTATCGAAGAAGAAGCTACCCGTGCTGGTCAGTACTACGTTAACCACCGTTGGTTAGGTGGGACTTTGACCAACTGGGAAACCATCCAAACTCGGATCAAGCGTCTTAAAGATTTGAAGAAGATGGCTACTGACGGTACTTTTGATGTTCTTCCTAAGAAGGAAGTTTCCTTACTTAAGAAGTCACAAGACAAGTTGGAACGTTTCTTAGGTGGTATCGAAGACATGCCTAAGCTGCCTGACGTTATGTTTATCGTTGACCCTCGCAAGGAACAAATCGCTGTTCACGAAGCACAAAAGTTGAACATTCCGATCGTTGCTATGGTTGATACGAACACTGACCCAGATGAAATTGACGTGGTTATCCCATCTAACGATGACGCTATCCGTGCCGTTCGTCTGATTACTTCTAAGATGGCTGATGCTATCGTTGAAGGCCGTCAGGGTGAAGACCAAGTTAACGAAAAGACCTTTGAAGGTCAAAAGTCTGATGCCGCTAAGGGCGACAAGAAGACCGCTGACAACTCAATGGAAAGCATCGTTAACGCTGTCGAAGGCGACAACAAGTAATTAAATGCAAGGTAGCGGGTTAACTGCTACTTTCCAAATATAGATTTAAAGCACCTTAGGCTGGCTTAATGTTTAGGACCGATAATGGCCTGAGATTGAGTCAGTCTTTTTTGGTGAATTAGATGAAATGACAAAAGGAGGCCATTACACATGGCAAGCAAAATCACTGCGGCACAAGTAAAAGAATTACGGGACAAGACCCAAGTTGGGATGATGGATGCTAAGAAGGCTCTGGTTGCTTCTGAAGGCGATATGGACAAAGCCATCGACTTCTTACGTGAAAAAGGTATCGCTAAGGCTAAGAAGAAGAGTGGCAACGTTGCTGCTAACGGTTTAGCTCGGGTGAAGGTTGACGGTAACACCGCCGCTATCATCGAAGTGAACTCAGAAACTGACTTCGTTGCAACCAACGACACCTTTAACGGTTTAGTTGACTTAGTTGCTGACACGATTGCTGCTAAGCAACCAGCTGACTTGGACGCAGCTTTAGCTTTACCAACAGCTGATGGGTCAACGATCAACGAAGAAATTGTTAAGACGACGCAAGTTACCAGTGAAAATGTGCAATTACGTCGTTTCGCTATCGAAAAGAAGACGGACAGCCAAGTATTTGGTTCATACCTACACCAAGGTGGCCAAATTGCTGCTTTAGTTGTCTTGGAAGGCGCTGATGAAGCAACTGCTAAGGACGTTGCAATGCACGTTGCTGCTATCAACCCTGAATTTGTTTCTCGCGATGACATTCCTGCTGACCGTTTAGCTCACGAACGTGAAGTCTTGAAGCAAGAAGCTCTGAACGAAGGCAAGCCTGAAAAGATCGTCGAAAAGATGGTCGAAGGCCGTTTACACAAGTTCTTGTCAGAAATCAGCTTAGCTGACCAACCATTCGTTAAAGATGGCGACCAAACTGTTAGCCAATTCGTTGCTAGCAAGGGTGGCAAGTTAGTCAACTTTGTTCGTTACGAAGTTGGTGAAGGAATCGAAAAGCCAACGGTTGATCTGGCTAAAGAAGTTCATGACCAAATCAACGGTTAATTTTTTGAAGAAAAGCGTAGATTCCGCTCGGAAACTACGCTTTTTTGTTAGCTTCACGGGTGGTGTGCCGGTTAGTGATTGATTAAGGGCTACCCACATTTCAGAAATACAGCAAGAATTGTAAGGAAAATGGGTAATTCATCGCCCGTGACTATCACTAGCCCTGGGTTTATGATAGAATTATTGTCAGAATACAATAGGAGGAAACACAATGGCGGACGTAAAGTATAAACGGATTATGCTGAAGCTCAGCGGTGAAGCTTTAGCCGGGGATAAGGGATTTGGCATTAATCCGCCAGTAATTAAAACCGTAGCGGAAGAGGTCAAGGATGTCTACAATTTGGGCATCCAAATCGCTATTGTGGTTGGTGGTGGAAACATGTGGCGTGGCGTGTCCGGTGAACAGATGGGCATGGAACGGGCCCAAGCTGACTACATTGGCATGTTAGCAACCATCATGAACGCGTTAGCACTCCAGGACAATCTGGAATCAATCGGGGTCCCAACGCGGGTACAAACTTCTATCGAAATGCGCCAGATTGCAGAACCTTACATCCGGCGCAAGGCCATTCGTCACCTGGAAAAGGAACGGGTCGTTATCTTTGCCGGTGGGACTGGTAGCCCATACTTTTCTACGGATACAACGGCAGCATTGCGAGCAGCTGAAATCAACGCCGATGCCATCTTGATGGCTAAGAACGGGGTCGATGGTATTTACTCAGCCGATCCTAACAAGGACCCAGATGCTGTTAAGTTTGACCAACTGACACAATTAGACATCATTAACAAGGGCTTACACGTGATGGACACAACGGCAAGCTCACTTTCAATGGACAATGATATCCCATTCGTCGTTTTCAACCTGAACAAGCAAGGTAATATTCGCAAGGTTGTTGAGGGCGAAAATATCGGGACAACAGTAAGGGGTAAATAATATGGCAGATCAGATAATTACAACTGCACAAGATAAAATGAAGAAGGCTGAAGAAGCCCTGAAACGTGAATTGGGAACGATTCGTGCCGGTCGGGCCAACGCCAGCATCTTGAACCGGGTCATGGTCAACTACTACGGCGCTCAAACGCCATTGAACCAAGTGGCTGCCATTACGATTCCAGAACCACGGATTTTGATGGTGACGCCTTACGACAAGTCTGCCTTGGAAGACATCGAGAAGGGCATCATGGAATCCGATGTTGGGATTACACCAGCTAATGACGGAACGGCTATTCGTTTGGTCATCCCACAATTAACCGAAGAACGGCGTAAAGAGATCGCCAAGACGGTTAAGTCCAAGGCTGAGGAGGGCAAAGTCGCTGTCAGAAATGTTCGGCGTGATGCAATGGACGCTGTTAAGAAGGGCCATAAGAATGGCGACTATACTGATGACGACCTGCACAACCTGGAAGATCAAGTTCAGAAGGTTACCGACAAGGCCATCAAGGGCGTTGACGCAATCGCCGCTGACAAGGAAAAAGAAGTTTTAACTGACTAAAACCAACTGAGAAGGAGCGCTTAAAAATGGCAGAAGAAAACGAAAACAACCAAGACAACATGGAAATCACCCCAGGTTCTAAGGAATTTGGGAAAATGGTCTTTCGGCTGAACAACGCGGTTAATGCTGAAAATGTTTCAGTATTGAACTACAACGGTGCCGAACTTGAACAAATTCAGGAAGGCGTATACGCCCAACCCGCTTTTGTGAGTGATGATTTCAACTTGTTCTTTGTCATTACGCAATTGATCGGTGATGACTGGATTATTTCTTTCTCCAAGGCAACCATCGAAAATGGCAACGAAATTACCGATTTGGGCGACCCATTACCAACTGGGGAAGGCCTGAATCTCTTGGGTGAAGTTAGCGCCGACGATGCTAACAACCTGTTGAGCTACTTTGGCACTTTAGTTGATGCCAAGCGTGGTGAATGGCGGTTAATTGAGTAAGCCGGTCAAAAAACTAAATTTTTGCTCAATTTAGGGGCCGGGATAGTTTCCCGGTCCTTTTTTTGTTATGATGAGAGGTTGTAAAGACCAATGGAGGTGCGCCGTGTTTTCTTTTTTAAATAAGGATCAAACTACAGGTGAAGTTGAAGAACGGCAATTAGATGAGACCAATATTCCCGCTCACGTTGCCATTATTATGGATGGTAATGGTCGTTGGGCTCAGCAACGCCATTTACCGCGAATTGCGGGTCACAAACAGGGCATGAATACTGTTAAAACGGTGGCAATGGCTGCTAGTAATCTTGGGGTCAAAGTCTTGACCTTGTACGCTTTTTCTACTGAAAATTGGAAACGGCCGTCAGCAGAAGTTAATTATCTGATGAAGTTGCCCGTCGACTTCTTTGGGACGTTCGTGCCTGATTTGGTGAAAAATAATATCCGCGTCAAAGTCATGGGGTACACTGATCAGTTGCCAGCGGCAACGCAAAAGGCGGTCAACGATGCGATTGCGGATACCAAAGATTGTACCGGAATGGTGTTGAACTTTGCCTTAAATTATGGCGGGCGTGCTGAGATTGTCACGGCTGTTCAAAAGCTGGCTGAACAGGTGCAAACTGGTCAGTTGACTGCCACTGATATTGATGATGACGCCATCGACCGAGAATTGATGACGGCTGATTTGGGCGAACTACGGGACCCCGATCTTTTGATTCGGACGAGTGGTGAAGAACGACTCTCTAATTTCATGCTCTGGCAGGTGGCCTACAGTGAGTTTGTCTTCACCCAGCAACACTGGCCAGATTTTGATCAAACGGCGTTAGAACAAGCAATTTATGAGTATCAACAGCGTCACCGTCGTTTTGGTGGGTTAGCCACCGACAACACGAAATAAAATTGAATTGAGGAGCTTGTGAAATGAGACAACGGGTTATTACAGCAGTTGTTGCGTTGATTATCTTTATTCCCATTATCATTGCTGGGGGTATCTGGGTAGATATCGCGGCCGTTGCTTTAGGGTTAGTAGCACTTTCTGAAGTGCTGATCATGCGGAAGAAACTTTTGGTCAGTCCAGAGGCTTGGATTTCTGGAATTGGGATCATTGCGGTGATTGCCCCCACGAGTTGGTGGGATTGGTTACCCAGTTATTTAAATCCTTGGTACATCGTTTACCTATTTGTCCTGCTATTATTGTTGCGGACGGTGGTTTCCAAGAACCGGTTCTCATTCGACGATGCCGGCGTGATTACCTTGAGCATGTTATACATCGGAATTGGGTTCCACTTCTTTATTGAAGCTAGAGGCGTTGGCTTGGTGGCCTTATTGTACGCGCTCTTCATTGTTTGGACGACGGACTCTGGTGCCTACATGATTGGACGTAAGATTGGGAAAAATAAATTAGCGCCCCACATCAGCCCTAACAAGACCTGGGAAGGCTCAATTGGTGGGACGCTGGTCGCAACCATCGTTGGAACCATCTTCTGGTACTTCTACCCAATTGGGAACTTTAACTTGGGAATCATGATTTTATTGACGCTGATTTTCTCCGTTACCGGTCAGTTTGGCGACCTGGTTGAGTCTGCTTTGAAACGGTATTACGGTGTTAAGGATTCGGGTAAGATTTTACCTGGACATGGTGGTATTTTGGATCGGTTCGATAGTTTATTGTTAGTTCTTCCCGTCATTCACCTCTTTGGGTTGATCTAAGTCTAGCTGTTCGCTTGCGTCTCAGCGGGTCGTTAAGGTATGCTAGGGAGCAGGTAAAAAACAACGAACAGTACTTGAAGAAGGGACGACATCTGTGATTACAACGATTATTACCTTTATCATTGTTTTTGGGATTTTGGTAATCGTGCATGAGTTTGGGCACTTTTACTTTGCCAAGCGAGGCGGTATCCTGGTTCGGGAGTTCTCTATCGGGATGGGTCCCAAACTGGTCTATCACCGGGGAAAGGATGGCACGACTTATACGTTGCGCCTCCTCCCCGTCGGTGGGTACGTCCGCATGGCGGGTGCTGAAGACGACGAAGAAGAATTGAAACCTGGAACACCCGTTAGCCTCTACGTTGGGGATGACGAGAAGGTTCAACGCATTAATACCAGTAAAAAGTCGACGTTGTTCAACGGTATTCCGTTGGAAGTAACGGGCACTGATTTGGAAGAAGAACTCTGGATTGAGGGTTACGAGAATGGCGACGAATCCGAAGTCAAGCGCTATTCAGTGGCTCACGACGCTACAATTATAGAAAGTGACGGCACTGAGCTGCAAATTGCGCCGAAGGACGTTCAATTTCAATCCGCTTCTTTGGGCCGTCGTTTGATGACCAACTTTGCTGGACCGATGAACAACATCTTTTTGGCAATCATTGCCTACATGTTGATGGCCTTCGTGCAGGGTGGTGTGCCCATGGGCACTAACCAGGTTACGGTGGCAAGTTCACCGGTCTCGGTGGCACAAAAAGCCGGCATTAAGACTAATGACAAGATTATGGCAGTTGATGGCAAGAAGACCAGTAGTTGGACTGATCTGAGTACCGCTATTCAACCCCGGGCCAACCAGAAGACCACGTTAACGATCAAACGGGGGTCAACGACGAAACAAATCGTGTTGAAACCAGCTGGTCAAAAGTCCAATGGGAAGACTGTCGGGATGATTGGTATCACTCAGGCACAGAATAAACACGTAGGAGCCATCCTGGCTTCTGGCTTTACACAGACTTGGATGATGACCAAGACCTTGTTAGGTGCGCTCTGGAGTATGGTTTCTGGCCATTTTAGTTTGAACGATTTGGGTGGTCCGGTGGCCATCTTTGCGACGACTTCTCAAGCCACCAAGTTTGGGATGGTTGGGGTGCTGAACTTCTTGGCTTTCCTATCGATCAACTTGGCAATTGTCAATTTAATCCCAATTCCAGCCCTAGATGGTGGTAAAATATTATTAAACATAATTGAGGCCATCCGACGCAAGCCGCTTTCAGAAAACGTGGAAGCTGGGATTACGCTGGTTGGAGTGGGGTTCTTAGTTCTACTGATGTTGCTAGTCACGTGGAACGATATTGAACGCTTCTTCATTCATTAACAGAATTAAGACGTCACTAGAAGGGAATATTTGCTATGAAACAATCACAACTACTCATTCCGACACTGAAAGAGGTGCCCAATGATGCAGAAGCTCTCAGTCATCAAATGATGCTGCGGGCCGGGTACGTTCGCCAGGTTACGGCCGGGATGTACGCTTACTTGCCACTCGCTTACCGTGTGTTGATGAACATTGAAACGATCATCCGTGAGGAAATGGAAAAGGTGGGGGCCGTTGAAATGTTGATGCCCGCAGTCTTACCAGCCTCACTCTGGAAGGAATCGGGTCGTTATGACACTTATGGCGACAATTTATTCAAGTTTAAGAATCGACACGACAGTGACTTTATCCTTGCACCAACGCACGAAGAAACCTTCACGATGCTGGTGCGTGACTCAATTAAGTCATACAAGAAGCTGCCCCTAGTGATGTACCAAATTCAACCTAAGTATCGGGACGAAGAGCGTCCTCGTTACGGGTTACTTCGTGGCCGCGAATTCATCATGAAGGATGCTTACTCCTTCTCAATTAACAACGAAGACTTGGACCGAATCTACGGTCAAATGGAACAAGCTTACCAAAACATCTTCGACCGAATTGGCTTAAACTACCGCGGTATCGTGGGTGATGGTGGTGCCATGGGTGGCTCAGATTCCAAGGAATTTTCTGCCATTGCTCCAATTGGGGAAGACACCATTGTTTATTCTGATTCTTCGGATTACGCAGCTAACTTGGAAATGGCTAAGAGTCTCTTCATCAGCAAGAAGTCTCACGCACCATTGGCCGATTTGGAAAAAATCGAAACGCCGGGTGCGCACACGATTGATGAAGTTGCCGAATTCTTGGATGTTAAGTCATCAACCTTGGTCAAAAGTATGTTGTACGTAGCTGATGAACAACCTGTCATGGTACTGGTTCGTGGTGATCACCAAGTCAATGAAACCAAGCTCAAGAACTTCTTGGATGCTGATTTCTTAGACCCGGCAACGCCAGAACAGGCCCAACAGTTCTTAGGCGCCAACTTTGGTTCCTTGGGTCCCGTTGGGGTTAGTGAAGACGTGAAAATTTTAGCTGACCAATATGTGGGTGATATGGTCAACATCGTTGTTGGTGCTGATGAAGATGAACACCATTACATTAACGCCAACATTGACCGAGATTTTCGGATCGATGCTTACGGAGATTTCCATGACGTCCAACCAGGGGACCTGTCACCAGATGGTTCCGGTGTCCTGAAGTTTACTAAGGGAATCGAAATCGGGCACATTTTCAAGTTGGGAACGCGGTACTCTGATTCATTGGGCGCAACCGTTCTCGACGAGGGTGGCCGGCAAAAGCCAGTCATCATGGGTTGTTATGGAATTGGTGTGAGTCGGTTACTCTCCGCCGTTGCTGAGCAACAAGCCGATGAAAATGGGTTGGTTTGGCCGCGTAATATTGCGCCATTCGACATTCACCTGGTACCAGTCAACCTGAAGAAGGAAGACCAAGCCAATCTGACTGAAGAATTGGAGAAGCAGTTAACGGCCAAAGGGTACCAGGTCTTGACCGATGACCGGAAAGAACGGCCAGGCGTCAAGTTCGCTGATTCCGACTTAATGGGGATTCCTGTCCGCATTACCATCGGTAAGAAGGCTGGCGAAGGAATCGTTGAGATTAAGATTCGTAAGACCGGTGAGACCGTTGAAGTCATTAAAGACGAAGTTGCCAGTACCGTTGAGATCCTTTTCAAAGATATTGACTAAGTTTACCGTAAAGACCAGCATTCACGGCTGGTCTTTTTCTAACGACACATGCGATGGTGTCCGGTTAGTCGGGCCATCGTTCAATGAGATGAAAGGAGTTTCCTCGTGGACGAAGATCGCCATGCTTTATTTGAAAAATTATTACAACAACTAGACCTCACGGAAATGGCTGATCAGCCGTACTATCAAACGGCGACCATTGACCATTTGACCGTACACGAACAGTCACGCCGGTGGCACTTTTTCTTGAAGATGTCGACTATTTTACCATTCACCGCTTTTGTTGATTTCCACAATCACTTACAGGTGGCTTTCCGCGAAATTGCGATGGTTGAGGCCACCATTGAAGTGGCTGAACCTGAATTGACGAGCCGCTTATTGGGAGATTACTGGGAATGGATCATCAAGAATAGTGGTTTAACGGGTAACTTGGTTCAGGAACTATGTCAGTCACAAGTGCCAGAACTGGATAGTGATGGTCGGGTTCTGCTGTACGCACAGAACGAGGTGGTTAAGGATTTCCTGACTAATCAGGCCCTAGGGCCAATTGAAGATAGCTACGTGGATGCTGGTTTCCCTAAGTTCAATATCCACGTCATGGTAGATGAATCACGGTCGCAGGCTAAGATTGATGAGTTTAAAGCCCGTCAGGAGAAGACGGATGCCCAGTTGGCTCAACAAGCGGCTGTTGCCATTGAGAAAGCTAATCAGAGGCGACAGGAGGATGTCCCGGCTGCCAGTGGGCCCACTCAGATTGGTCGTCAAATCAAGGGTGACCAGCCAACGTTACGGATGGTAGATATTACCCAAGAGGAACGGTCCGTCATTGTTGAAGGGTATATCTTCGACAAGGAAGTTCGGAAATTGCGGTCCGGTCGCCAGTTATTGACAATCAAAATTACCGATTATACATCGTCCATTTCCGTCAAGAAATTCTCGAAGGGTGCTGAAGACGAGGCCCAATTTGCTGGTATTGAAGAGGGTAGCTGGGTCAAAGTACGTGGGAGCGTTCAAGAGGACAGCTACGTTCGAGACCTCGTTTTGACGGCGTATGATATTAACCAAGTTAAGCACGCCACGCGTCAGGACACTGCACCAGAGGGTGAAAAACGGGTGGAGCTTCATCTACACACGACCATGAGCCAGATGGACGCTACCAACCCGATTGGCGATTACGTCAGTCAAGCTAAAAAGTGGGGCATGCCCGCACTAGCCATTACAGATCACGCTGACCTTCAAGGGTTCCCGGCAGCATTTAATGCGGGGGCTAAGGCTGGCGTAAAGATGCTCTACGGGGTTGAGGCTAACCTGGTGGACGATGGGGTACCAATTGGATACAACAGCGCTCACGAGCCGTTAGACGGTGCAACGTACGTGGTCTTTGACGTGGAAACGACGGGACTATCTGCCATCTATGACAAAGTTATTGAATTGTCAGCCGTCAAAATGCAACACAAGAACGTAGTTGACCAATTTGAGGAATTTATTGATCCCGGTTTCCCATTGTCTGAACAGACGACGAACCTGACGAGTATCACGGATGATATGGTAGCTGGATCGAAGTCTGAAGAAGAGGTCTTCAAACTCTTCCGAGAATTCTGTGGCGACGCAATTATTGTCGGCCATAACGTCACGTTTGACGTGGGATTCATGAACACTGGGTATAAACGCCATGGGATGCCGGAAATTCCTAACCCCATCATTGATACGTTGACGCTAGCGCGCTTTCTGTACCCAACTCTGAAGAGTTACCGGTTGAACACACTGGCCAAGCGGTTCCACGTTAGCTTGGAGCATCATCACCGGGCCGTCTACGATGCGGAGTCGACTGGTCATCTGAACTACCTATTCTTGAAGGATGCAGAGGAACGCTACGACATTCAGTATCACGACCAGCTGAACGATCACATGACCGATAACGATGCGTACAAGCACGCGCGGCCGAGTCATGCGATTCTAATTGCGAAGACGCAGGCTGGCTTGAAAAACATGTTCAAGCTAGTCTCGGCATCTAACGTCGACTACTACTACCGGGTGCCCCGGGTGCCCCGTAGTGTACTCGACCACTATCGTGATGGCATCATCGTGGGTTCTGCCTGTTCATCGGGTGAGGTCTTCACGGCCATGATGCAAAAGGGCCAGGTCGAAGCTGCCGCCAAGGCAAAGTACTACGACTATTTGGAAGTCCAACCCAAGGCGGCTTACCAGCCGTTGATTGATTCTGGATTGATTGCTGATGAGGCGAACCTGGAAGAAATTGTGGGGAACATGGTCAAGCTGGGTCATGACTTGAATAAGCCGGTGGTTGCCACCGGGGACGTTCACTACTTGAATCCAGAGGACTACATTTACCGGAAGATCCTGATTCACTCGCAGGGGGGCGCCAATCCGCTCAACCGACAGGAATTGCCAGATGCTCACTTCATGACGACGGACGAAATGCTGAAGGACTTTGCTTATTTGGGTGAAGAAACAGCCAAAGAAATCGTGGTCACCAACACCCAGCAGATTGCCAATGATGTGGATGATGTTCATCCATTGAAAGATAAGCTCTACACGCCACGGATGGAGGGGGCCGAAGATGAAATCCGGCAACGAACCATGGATACCGCTCATGCGTGGTACGGAGACCCGCTACCTGAATTGGTACAACATCGAGTGGACCGGGAATTGAAGTCGATCATTGGAAACGGATTCTCTGTGATCTACTTGATTGCCCAACGACTAGTAGCTAAGTCCAATAAGGATGGTTACTTGGTTGGGTCTCGGGGGTCCGTTGGATCCAGTGTGGTCGCAACGTTTACGGGAATCACTGAGGTGAACCCTCTGCCACCCCACTACCGTTGTCCCAAGTGTCAGTATTCTCATTTCTATACCAAAGGGGAATATAGTTCTGGGTACGATTTACCGGAAAAGGATTGTCCGAACTGTGGGACGCTCATGATTGGTGACGGTCATAACATTCCTTTCGAAACTTTCTTGGGATTCAAAGGGAACAAGGTCCCCGATATTGATTTGAACTTCTCTGGGGACTATCAACCAATCGCCCATAACTATACTAAGGTGTTGTTCGGTGAGAAGAACGTGTACCGGGCCGGAACGATCGGTACCGTGGCCGACAAGACGGCTTACGGGTACGTGAAGGCCTACGAGCGTGATACGGAGCAGACGTTCCGGGGCGCTGAGATCGACCGACTGGCTAAGGGCGCAACCGGGGTCAAGCGGACGACTGGACAACATCCCGCGGGAATCATTGTTGTGCCGGATTACATGGATATTTACGACTTTACGCCGATCCAGTACCCAGCCGATGACCAAAACGCGGCTTGGCAAACGACCCACTTTGATTTCCATTCGATTCACGACAACATTTTAAAAATTGATATTCTGGGACACGATGACCCCACGATGATTCGGACACTGCAAGATTTGTCTGGGGTCGATCCTCAGACGATTCCCATGGATGATCCGGGTGTCATGGCGTTGTTCTCCGGGACAGATTCCTTGGGCGTGACGCCAGAACAGATTCAGTCTAAAACTGGGACGCTCGGTGTGCCTGAATTTGGGACGCGGTTTGTGCGGGGAATGCTCGAAGAAACCCATCCAAAGAACTACTCGCAATTGCTTCAAATTTCTGGTCTGTCTCACGGGACTGACGTGTGGTTGGGTAATGCCGAAGAATTAATTAAAAACGGTACTGCCACCATCGCTAACGTGATTGGGTGCCGGGATAACATCATGACCGACTTAATCAACTTCGGTCTTGATTCCGAAACGTCGTTCCAAGTAATGGAGCACGTGCGGAAGGGCCGAGGGATTCCGGATGAATGGCAGGAGAAGATGAAGGCGACGGACTGTCCGGACTGGTACATTGATTCTTGCTTGAAGATTAAGTACATGTTCCCCCGGGCCCATGCCGCTGCTTACGTGTTAATGGCGTTGCGCGTGGCCTACTTCAAGGTTTATTTCCCAATCATCTACTACGCGGCTTACTTCTCCGTGCGGGCGGATGACTTCGACGTCGTTTCCATGTCTCAGGGGAAAACGGCGGTTAAGGCAGCGATGAAGGCCATCACTGATCAGGGGATGGATGCGTCGACTAAGGATAAAAACTTGTTAACAGTCCTGGAACTGGCCAACGAAATGCTGGAACGGGGTTACAAGTTTAAGATGATTGACCTGGAAAAGTCTGATGCGGCCGATTGGATCATTGACGGTGACACGTTGATTGCACCATTCCAAGCAGCTCCAGGGCTAGGCCTGAACGTTGCCAAGCAAATCGTGGCTGCGCGAAATGATCGGGCGTTCATCTCTAAGGAAGATCTGGCCAAGCGAGGCAAGGTCTCCAAGACCATCATTGACTTTATGACGGAAAATGGTGTGCTGAACGGCTTACCAGATGAAAACCAATTGAGTCTATTTGACGATATGATGTAGCGAACGGTAAACACCGCGACAACATTTGCCGAAGGAAAAGACGTTTGCGGGTTTGTCATAAACGCCACAGAAAGGTTCGACTTAGCAAGCTGCTGAGCCGAGCCTTTTTTGATGTTATTAGGCCAAGAATAGTAAGGCGTTATAGGCTTAAAATTAGTCTCACCGGGCCACCTGCGGCTGTCAGAGATTCCGCCTGCTGTGGGGAACGCCTACGGGCTGAGAAGCGGTCCTTCGGCTCGGTTTGAAGCCTGTAAAACCACCAGTCTCCAAACGCGTCCCACGCTGTAAGCCGAGAATCGGCTAACACCGTCGACACAGCTGGCTCCACCTCTGACAGCCTCCGGTTAAACGTGTTCTTGAAACTAAGCTAGTTTAAAATCCTGAATGACAGCACTTACTCAATATTATTGGCGCTCAACAAGGTAGCCAAGAGTGAGTCAAATTTGTACTAAGCCGTGGAGTCTTCAATTGATTTTCTTGAAAATGTCAACTTGAAGACGTGTTTTGCGGTTTCAAGGGAGGGGTAAGACCGTCTTGGGGTTGGCTTGTCCCGTCCTTTCCATCGCGTTCCAGTCCAAATTTGGTGAACGGTAAGGCTGCAATTTCCCGCTATGTATGCCGAAACCCCAATAGCCAATCCTCGTTGCATCAGGTACGGTGGGTGTTTCAGTGCTTTCGGTTTTTAGCACATATGTTATTTTGAAGTGGATAATCAACGTTACAAGCATTCAGACGACTAATTTGTTACGGCAGTTATCCCAGTGAGAAATGAATCGACTAACGTAGCCGCAGGAGGTCAGGGATGATGGCCACTGTGTCGACGGTGTTAGCTGGTGGGTTACCAGCTTACAGCGCGGGACGGCCTTGGAGACCCGGTGGTTTGCCGGGGCTTCAAGCCGAGGAGAAAGACCGCACTATGGCTTTCCCCGGTCCCCACAGTGGCCGTCATCTCTGGCAGCCGGAGGCGGTCGTAAGCGGTTTGAATCTAATTAAACAAACCATGATAAAATCGCATTGCAAACGCTTACAAAACTGGCAATTCGTGATATACTATGAGTGAGGAATGAAAAGACCATTAATAAACTCTAACGAAAGCGGGTGTTCACCATGCTACGACATTTCGTAAGATTACCAGATGGGTGGATTTTTCTGGCAGGTTATTGTTTGATTGGTTTAGGTTACATTTTGTTCGGCCTCTTGGCCAACGTTGGTGAAGCGACCTTTTTAGCCATGGTGATTGCCTACTTCGTGGTGGCGTTCATCCTGACCCTCATCAAGACGTTTAGTTTGAAGGCAATGAATTCGACGCGACTGAATTTCTTGGTATTTGAATTTATTACAATTGTCGGCTTCGTTTTGCTCCTGCTCACTTGCGAGGCGTAAGTGGTGGAACAGTTGCAATCACGGGGAAACTGTAGTAAAGTTGTGTTTGTAGTTAAACTCGTTTTTAAATGAGTGAGCAGTCAATGCTCACTCTTTTTAATGGAAAAATGTAGGAGGCGGAATTCTTTGAGTACTGTCGTCGAGACCGTGACGGCCTTAGCCCAGCCAATCGTGGCGCAGCATCAGTTTGAGCTAGTTGACGTTGAATTTGTTAAGGAAGGTAAGAGTTGGTACCTGCGGCTCTACATTGATAAGCCCGGTGGTATCAACATCGAGGAATGTGCAATGGTCAGCGACGAGGTGTCCGAAAAAATGGACAGCCTTGATCCAGATCCAATTCCTCAGGCCTACTTCCTGGAGGTATCCTCACCAGGTGCCGAACGACCACTGAAGAAACCGGAAGACTTTGACAAGGCCGTGGGTGATTACATTCACGTCTCCCTCTACCAAAAGATTGGGCAGAGCAAGGTCTATGAAGGAACACTGATGACGTTGACGGATGAGAGCATGGATCTTAAGGTTAATCTGAAGGGCCACATCAAAACCCTGACGATCCCTCGAGATAATATTGCCCAGGCCCGTTTAGCCATCAAGTTCTAACGAATAAGGAGCGAAGCAAAACATGAGTAAAGAATTATTGGGGGCGTTAGACGTCCTAGAAACGGAAAAGGGTATCGATAAGCAGATCGTTATTGACGCTCTGGAAGCCGCTTTAGTTTCTGCATACAAGCGGAACTATGATCAAGCCCAAAACGTTGAAGTCAATTTTGACCCGCGTAAAGGTGATATCCACGTCTTCGCCGTTAAAAAAGTTGTTGATCAGGTCTACGACTCTCGGCTGGAAGTGGGCTTAGATGAAGCACTGACCATCAACAAGGGTTACGAATTAGGTGATGACATTAAATTTGAAGTTACGCCTAAGAACTTTGGTCGGATTGCTGCCCAGACTGCTAAGCAAGTTATCTTGCAACGGGTTCGTGAAGCAGAACGGACAATCATTTACGATCAATACAGCCAATACGAAAATGAAATCGTAACTGGTGAAGTTGAACGCCAAGATTCCCGGTTCGTTTACGTGAGCTTGGGTAAGGTTGAAGCCGTGATGGGTCGTCAGGATCAAATGCCGAACGAAACGTACCGGATCCATGATCGAATCAAGGTCTACGTGACGCGGGTCGAAAACGCTACCAAAGGGCCTCAAGTTTTCGTTAGTCGGACTCACGCTGACTTGTTAAAGCGTTTGTTTGAACAAGAAGTTCCTGAAATTTACGACGGGACGGTTGAAATCATGGCCATTGCGCGTGAAGCCGGTGACCGGGCCAAGGTAGCTGTTCGTTCGAACAACCCGGATATTGACCCCGTGGGAACCAGTGTTGGTCCTCGTGGGCAACGGGTCCAAACCATCGTTAACGAACTTGGTGGCGAAAACATGGATATCGTAGAGTGGACGGATGATGAAGCAAAGTTTATTGCTAACGCGTTAAACCCTGCCGAAGTTTTAGATGTCATTTTTGACCCCAACAACGAACGAGCTTGTGAAGTCGTCGTACCGGACTATCAATTATCCTTAGCTATCGGTAAGCGGGGACAAAATGCTCGTTTAGCCGCTAAGTTGACTGGATATAAGATTGATATTAAATCAGAATCAGAAGCATCTGCTATAATGGAAGCTGATCAGGCAACTACTGATGACGCTACCACGGAAGATGCTGGCGAAGAGGCAAGCGCAACGCCTGATGACGTAACGCCTAGCGAAGCCACGGCTGACGACGTTACACCAGCTGAAGCTGAGGCGTCAGCAGCGGCAGAGCCAACTAGCGACGCCACTGTTGATGATCAGTCTGCAGAATAGTTTACATCTGAAGGAGGGTTAAGACCCATGAAACAACGGAAGATCCCCATGCGCAAGGACATTGTGACCGGGGAAATGGCACCAAAGAAGCAATTGGTCCGGGTCGTTCGCAATCAGGATCAAGAAGTTAGTGTTGATCCTACTGGGAAGCAATCCGGTCGTGGTGCCTACATCTCTTTGGATGTAGACATTGCCAAACGGGCCAAAAAGGAACGGACTTTCGACCATACCTTTGGTGTTAAGATCGATGATCAGTTTTACGACGATTTAATCGCCTACGTTGATCATCAGCAAGCACGGCGGGAATTATTTAACAATGACTAATGCCGAGCAAGCTTTACAATTACTAGGATTGGTCCGGCGAGCAGGTAAACTGGTTACCGGCGAATCCTTCGTTTTAGCCGCTGTGCGGGATTCTTCTGCCAAGTTGGTTTTACTGGCTAGTGATACTGGTAAGAGCAGTCAGAAGCAATTTCGTGACAAGACAACGAGCTACAACGTCCCGTTGAATGAATCATTTACCAAAGACCAGTTGAGCACGGCCATTGGGTCCGCGCGCACGGTCATAGCAATCACCGATCCGGGATTCGTCCGGAAAATGCAACAACTACTTCAGTAGCCACCTGACGTTCCCGTGATCGGCCGAAAATTAAGGAGTGTGAAGATATGGGGAAAAAGCGAATCTATGAACTCGCAAAAGAAATTAACGTCTCCAGTAAACAGATCATTGCGAAAGCCGAAGAAAAGGGCTTTCCGGTGAAAAACCACATGTCAACGCTCGGCGATAACGAGGAACGTCAACTGCGGTCAGCCTTTCAAACTAAGGCTGCAGGGTCCAAACCAGCGGCGAAGCCACAGGCTAAGCAACCGGTTAAGACTGAGGCAGCGCGCCCCACAAACCAGGGTGGTCACACGAAGGGTAACGCTACGACACACCAGAATAATCGTGGGTCACAGGCGTCAACTAATCGGCAGAATAGCCACACCAATGGGAACCAGAGCCAAAACAGAGGTAATGGTAACCAGCAGAACCACAGTACTGGGAACCGGAGCCAAAGTCAGGGAACTGGGAACCAAAATAATCGTAACAATAATAAAAATAATGGCCAGGCCGGGAGTAATCATACTGAACAACATAATTCCGGCACCGGCAGATTTGGTGGAAGTTTGAATAATAATACAAATAATAGCAATGGCCGGCGGAGCAGCAACAATAGTACCAACAGTCGCGGGGGCCGGAATAACCGGAACAACCGTAACCGTCGCCGTAATAACAATAATAATAACCGTTACAAGAAGAATCAACGGATCAAAGACACGAACCAACACAAGGGCGCGCCAGAACGTAAGAACAAGGCCTTGCCAGAAACCTTACTCTATACTGATGGTATGAACGCCCAAGATTTGGCCAAGATCTTGCACCGTTCTTCAGCTGAAATCGTGAAGAAACTCTTTATGTTAGGTGTGATGGTCAACCAAAACCAATCCCTGGATAAGGATACGATTGAAATTTTGGCTGACGACTATGGCATCAAGGCTGAAGAAAAAGTTCAAGTCGATGTTTCTGATATTGATAAGGCCTTTGACGCTGAAATGGCTAACACTGACCACTTAGAATCACGGGCACCAGTTGTCACGATCATGGGTCACGTTGACCATGGTAAGACGACGCTGTTGGACCACTTACGTCATTCTCACATCACTGAAGGCGAAGCTGGTGGGATCACGCAGGCCATTGGTGCCTACCAAGTCCACTACAACGACAAGCTGATCACGTTCTTGGATACCCCAGGACATGCTGCCTTTACTGAAATGCGGGCGCGTGGTGCCGAAATTACCGACATTACTGTGCTGGTGGTTGCCGCTGATGATGGTGTGATGCCACAAACCATCGAAGCCATTCACCATGCGAAGGCCGCTGGAACCCCAATCATCGTGGCGGTCAACAAGATTGATAAGCCGGGTGCTAACCCGAACCACGTCATGGAACAGTTAACGGAATACGAATTGATTCCAGAAGACTGGGGTGGTGACACCATCTTCGTTGAAATCTCAGCGAAGTTTGGGAAGAACATTGATGAGCTGCTCGACATGATCTTGCTACAATCCGAAGTGCTTGAATTGAAGGCTAACCCAGAACAAAATGGTGCTGGGAACGTCATCGAAGCCCGGTTGGACCAAGGTCAAGGTTCCGTTGCCACGTTGCTGGTTCAACAAGGGACCTTACACGTTGGGGATCCAATTGTGGTTGGGAACACCTTCGGGCGAGTCCGGACAATGGCCAACGAACGTGGTCGGCGGATCAAGGATGCCGGTCCATCGACGCCAGTGGAAATCACTGGTTTGAACGATGTACCAGAAGCCGGGGACCGCTTTGTGGTCTTTGACGATGAAAAGACGGCCCGGGCCGCTGGTGAAGAACGGGCTAAGGAAGCCTTAGTCAAGGAACGGGGTAATACGAACCACGTGACCTTGGACAACCTCTTTGATTCCCTTAAAGAAGGCGAAATGAAGGAAGTTGACGTCATCATCAAGGCTGACGTTCAAGGTTCTGTTGAAGCTTTAGCTGGTAGTTTGAAGAAGATCGACGTTTCTGGCGTGCGGGTCAACATTATTCACTCTGCCGTTGGGGCCATCAATGAAAGTGATGTCACATTGGCTGAAGCATCTGACGCCATCATCATTGGATTCAACGTTCGTCCAACACCACAGGCACGTGCCCAAGCCGACAGTGACAAGGTCGACATTCGTTTGCACAACGTCATCTACAACGCCATCGATGAAATCGAAACGGCGATGAAGGGGATGCTGGAACCTACTTACGAAGAAGAAGTTACTGGCCAAATTGAAGTTAAGAACATTTTCCACGCTTCTAAGGTCGGTACCATCGTCGGTGGGATGGTTACTGAAGGTTACGTGACTGCTGACGCTGACGTTCGTTTAATTCGGGACGGCGTGGTTATCTACGAAGGTAAGCTTGGTAGCTTGAAGCGCTTCAAGGATGACGTCAAGCAAGTTAAGATGGGTTATGAATTAGGTTTAACTATCGAGAACTACAACGACATCAAGGTAGACGACGTTATCGAAGCCTATGTGATGAAGGAAGTTCCCGTTAAATAAAAATCGGAGGCAAACGTAAATGGCACAATATCGAGTTGGCCGGTTGGAACAAGAAATCCAACGGGAAGTTACGGATATTTTACTAAAACGTGTTCGCGATCCTCGGGTCGAGGGTGTCACCGTTACCGGCGTGGAAGTCACTGGTGACTTGCAACAGGCAACGATTTACTACAGTATTTTGTCTGACAAGGCTTCATCTGCAGAAAAAACGCAGCAGGGTTTGAACAAGGCCACTGGCTTGATCCGTTCAGAACTAGGGTCCCGTTTAAGCATCTACAAGACGCCTGAACTGAATTTCGAACAAGATTCGTCCGTTCGTTACGGTAGTCATATCGATGAACTGTTAAGCGAACTTCACCACAAGGATTAAACGGTGTAGTTTCACCACGAAAGGCGTTGATCTCAGCGGATCGACGCCTTTTTGGTTGCTCTGCTAAAGGCTGAAAGATCGTTTAATGTAAATTGCCCGTACTCCGGCTCTAATTGTGGTTTAACGTGAGCATGGTTGAAGACGTTAGAAGTATGGTGGTTTTGCGGTAGTTGGTCTCAAAGTACTGTGTGAGCTGCGAGGGTGACTAATTTAAACGTTGTTATGATGAGACTAGCGGGATTAAAAACTTTCAATCTTTAGTTGCTCAGAGCGGCGGTCAGAACCGCTCGCCGACGACGTGAGTCTGGCCTATTTTCACAAAGAGTGATAGGCTAATAGAACTGACATTTAGCATCGATCTGGTGGGCGGTGGGTTTTTACCTGTCGCCCCTGGATTGGAAAGTGCATCACACTTAACCACAATCAAAAAATTGGAGGAGTCTCAATGGACGGCATCATTCCCCTTTATAAAGAACGCGGTCTGACCAGTTTTGACTGCGTAGCAAAGTTACGGCGCATCTTACACACGAAAAAAGTGGGGCACAGTGGTACCCTGGATCCGGGTGTCGATGGGGTTTTACCCATCTGTATTGGATCAGCTACGAAAGTGGTGCCCTACCTAATGGCTTCCGGCAAAGTTTACCGAGGAAGTGTAACGCTTGGTTTTGCGACCACAACGGAAGACTTAGATGGCGAAGAAATCAGCCGACAGCAGCTGACTGAGCCATTTTCATTAGCAAATCTTAAAGCGGCCGCAGCGACTTTGACCGGGACAATTCAGCAAACCCCGCCCATGTTTTCTGCTGTGAAGGTGAATGGGCGCAAGTTGTATGAATACGCGCGGGCTGGTGAAACCGTGGAACGGCCAACGCGGACCATTACGGTTGATCACTTTACGTTGACTAATGCTGGTACCTTTGATGAAACGGCCGGTACCCAAACAATCAAGTTTGAAATTGGCTGTTCGAAGGGGACTTACATCCGAACGCTTGCCGTTGACTTAGGGCGGGCGCTGGGGGTACCAGCTGTTATGTCGGACTTAACCCGGCTAAAAAGTGGCGGCTTTACGCTCGACCAAGCGGTCAGCTTGGATGAAGTGGCTTCAGCTGTGGCTGAGGAACGCTTAGACGACGTTTTACGACCAATTGACTATGCACTCCAAGACTTCCCGCATGTAGCCTTAAACGACCATTTATGGGGACTGGTGAAGAACGGTGTTTTTTTGAGCGCCCATGAAGTGTCCAGCTCGGCACCAACGATTGCACTGAGCTATCAGGGACAGACCAAGTGTCTCTACCAGTGGTCCGATGAAAAAAGACAATATAAACCGCTTAAAATGTTTGCAGTGAATTAAGCTTTGAGAAGAGGAATTGTAAAATGGAAGTTATTAACATCCACCATCCGTTAGATGAACGGCAGATTCCGAATGATCCAGTGGTTCTGGCCATGGGATTCTTTGACGGGGTCCATCGGGGGCATCAAGCGGTCATCAACCGAGCGAAGGCAGAGGCACAGCACCGGAACGTTAAGCTCGCCGTTCTGACCTATGATCACCATCCGGCGTTGGTTTATCGGCCCCTGGAAGCGGATGATCGGAAGTATTTGAGTACGACTGAGCGTAAGCTACGAAAGCTGGATCGGTTAGGCGTAGACCGGGTCTTCTTGGTTAACTACACTGGGGAATTCTCTGCGCAGACTCCCCAAGAATTTGTCGACAACTACCTCGTGAAGTTTCACACGGTAGCCGCTGTGGCGGGGTTTGACCATACCTACGGTAAAAGGGATGTGGCGACCATGGATAAGCTTGCTGGGTACGCCCGGGGCCGGTTTGACGTGATTACTGTTGCCGAAGAGTCCAAGAATCAGGAAAAGATTAGTTCTACCCGCATTCGACAGGCTTTGAAGGCGGGCGACGTGGACTTGGCCAATCAGTTATTGGGGTACACGTACCGTTCGACTGGCTTGGTCGTTCACGGTGAGGCTCGGGGCCGGACAATAGGGTTCCCAACGGCCAATGTGCTGTCACCGGAAGACGAATGGCTTCCAGGAATTGGCATCTACACAGCCCGGTTAAAAGTGGGGGCAATCTGGTATCCCGGAATGGTCTCTGTTGGTCGCAACGTGACCTTTGGTGACGATCGGCCGATTACCGTCGAAATGAATCTGCTTGACTTCCAGGGCAACCTGTATGGTGAACCGGTCGAGGTTGAGTGGCATCACCGACTGCGAGGTGAAGTCAAGTTTGCCGGTGCTGACGCACTGGTGGCTCAGCTCAAGCAAGATGAAATGGCGACCAGAGACTACTTTAAGCAAGTAGCCGCTGACTAAGTAGTTTTCGCCTTACCATTTAAATTGAGACTAGGTGGTGTTCGAAACTAGCTGTCTAAAAATGGTAGCGCAAGGACGAACTGGTTGCATGAAGAAGGGTTTGGGACAAAAGTCTCAAATCCTTTTTTGTTTTTCAAACATTTATAGGCAAACGGGCGACAAACGGTAATTGACGCTCTTCCTTTTTAGTTAACCAATCAGAATACGGACTGAAGGTTAGGTACAAGTGGGGGTCGATCAGTGGTGATAGTATTTGTCAGAAAATATGAGACATTTACCGCCGATTAGGACGAATTCAGCGGAAAATTCAAAAAATTAGCACTTGACAGCAGAGTTTGCTAAAAATTCTGCCGGATTTCTTGACTTCAAAACCGGGTTTTGATACATTATATATGTGTCTTAGCACTTGTGTAGCTTGAGTGCTAAAAAAGGGGTGATTGTGATGCTTTCAGAAAGACAAATGATGATTCTGCGAGCCGTTGTCCGCGACTTTACAAACACCGGGGTACCGGTGGGGTCAAAGGCATTAGCCAAGCAGTTACCCATCCACGTAAGCTCAGCGACAATTCGTAACGAGATGGCCGCGTTAGAGGAACAGGGATTGATTAAGAAGACCCACTCCTCGTCTGGACGCATTCCTTCGGTGGAAGGCTATCGATACTATGTTGATCATCTGGTCAAGCCAGATCCACTACAACCAAACGATATGGACGTGATTCAATCCTCACTTGGTGGGGATTTCCACAAGATCGACGAGATCATTTCACAGTCCGCCACGATTCTGTCCAATCTGACGTCGTATACGGCGTTTACGTTGAAGCCAGAATTGAAGGATGCCCGGTTAAGCGGGTTTCGGTTGGTGCCGTTAGGTCGGCGTCAGGTCATGGCGATTCTGGTGACCGACGGTGGCGATGTGGAAAACCAGACGTTTGATGTCAGTGAGGACGTTAAGGGTGAGCAGTTAGAGGCCGTCGTGCGGCTGATTAATGACCAACTGGTTGGGTTGACCCTACCGGAAGTCATCAAGAAACTGCAACTCGACATCCCCGTGCAGATCGGCAATTATCTTCAAAGCCCTACCGGATTTTTGGATATCTTTGGCGATGTGCTGACTCGAGCAGCTCAGGAGCGCTTCTACGTCGGCGGCCGACTTAACCTGTTGAATTTTTCACAGGATAGTGACGTCGATTCACTGAAGTCACTGTACTCATTGATCGATCAGAGTGATGATATTGCCAATGTCTTAGGACAACCACGTGATAACATTTCCGTCCAGATCGGTAATGAGATGACCAACGATGCGTTACGTAATTACAGCCTGATCACCGCAACCTATGACGTTGATCAGCACGGGAAGGGCATGATTGCTATTCTCGGGCCGACCCGCATGCCGTACTCGCGGATGTTGGGAATTGTCGGTGCGTTTCGTGAAGAGCTCGCGAAAAAACTTTTAGATTATTATCGGTTTTACGACGAGTAAAGAAAGGGAGGTTTTTTATCGTGGCTGACAAGCAACAACCATCCACTGATGATGAAACTGCGGCAAAGGCCGCCACAACCAAGCAAGATCCAGGCAAGACTGAGCAAGGCAAGGATGCGCCAGGGAAAGCCCAAGCGGCGCCCAAGTCGCAAGAAGTGATTGACTTAGAAAAAAAAGCCAGTGACTTTGAGGACAAGTACCTGCGGGCCGAAGCTGAGGTTCAAAATATGCAGACGCGGTTCCAAAAGGAACAGGCGACGCTCATCAAGTATGATGGCCAACAACTTGCAAAGGACGTGCTCCCCGTGATCGATAACCTGGAGCGGGCCCTCGCAGTTGAAGCAACCGATGATACGGGTGCTCAGCTTAAGAAGGGTGTCCAAATGACCTATGATCATTTGGAAGACGCCTTGAAGCGTAACAACGTCACGGAGATTGAAGCAATGGGCCAAAAGTTTGACCCAACGCGTCATCAGGCCGTGCAATCCGTTCCTACTGAGGCAGGACAGGATGCAGAGACGGTAGTCAAGGTGCTCCAAAAGGGTTATCTCTTGAAGGACCGTGTACTTCGGCCAGCAATGGTCGTTGTTGCACAATAATTAAACAAATAAAAAAACTATAAAAAGAGGGAATTTTTGATGGCAAGTAACAAGATTATCGGGATTGACTTAGGGACGACTAACTCAGCCGTTGCCGTTCTTGAAGGTAGCACCCCAAAGATTATTGCGAACAAAGAAGGCGCCCGGACGACGCCATCTGTCGTTGCTTTTAAAGACGGCGAAACACAAGTTGGTGAAGTTGCCAAGCGGCAAGCAATCACCAATCCAAACACGATTTCATCTATCAAGAGTCACATGGGTGAATCAGGTTTCAAAGAAACGATTGATGGCAAGGATTACACGCCAGAACAAGTTTCTGCAATGATCTTACAACACCTGAAGTCTTTTGCTGAAGACTACATTGGTGATACAGTCGACAAGGCTGTTATCACGGTCCCAGCTTACTTCAACGATGCACAACGGCAAGCTACGAAGGATGCCGGTAAAATTGCTGGCTTGAACGTTGAACGGATCATCAACGAACCAACAGCTGCTGCTTTGGCCTATGGTTTGGACAAGCAAGACAAAGATGAAAAAGTCATGGTTTACGACCTTGGTGGTGGGACCTTTGATGTTTCCATCCTGGACTTAGGTGATGGTGTCTTTGATGTTCTGTCTACCAACGGTGATACCCATTTAGGTGGGGATGACTTTGACCAAAAGATTATGGATTGGTTGATTGATGGTTTCAAGCAGGAAAACGGTGTGGACTTGTCTAAGGACAAGATGGCCGTTCAACGTTTGAAGGATGCTGCTGAAAAGGCTAAAAAGGACCTCTCTGGTGTAACTGAGGCTTCCATCAGCTTGCCATTTATCTCTGCTGGGGATAATGGCCCACTGCATTTGGAAAAGAGCTTAAGTCGTGCTAAGTTCAACGAATTGACTGCTGATCTGGTTGAAAAGACCCGGATTCCAGTTGAAAACGCCTTGAAGGATGCTGACTTGAAGGCCAGCGATGTTGACGTTGTTATCTTAAACGGTGGGTCCACTCGGATTCCAGCCGTTCAAGAAGCCGTTGAGAAGTGGACGGGTAAGGAATCCAACCACTCCATCAACCCTGATGAAGCCGTTGCTTTAGGTGCCGCCGTTCAAGGTGGGGTCATCACCGGTGATGTAAAGGATGTTGTTTTGTTGGACGTTACGCCACTGTCCTTAGGTATCGAAACGATGGGTGGGGTCTTCACCAAGTTGATCGACCGGAACACGACGATTCCTACCAGCAAGTCCCAAGTCTTCTCAACCGCTGCTGACAACCAACCAGCCGTTGATATCCACGTCTTACAAGGTGAACGGCCAATGGCTGCTGACAACAAGACTCTGGGTAACTTCCAATTGGCTGACATTCCAGCAGCACCTCGTGGGGTTCCTCAAATTCAAGTAACGTTTGATATCGATAAGAACGGTATTGTTAACGTGTCTGCTAAGGATATGGGAACAAACAAGGAACAAAAGATCACCATCAAGAGCTCCGACGGTCTGTCCGACGAAGAAGTTGAAAAGATGATGAACGAAGCCAAGGAAAACGAAGCAGCCGACAAGAAGCGTAAGGAAGAAGTCGACACCAAGAACGAAGTCGACCAACTCTTATTCCAGACTGACAAGACCTTGAAGGATGTTAAGGGTAAGGTTTCTGACGACGAAATCAAGAAGGCTGAAGATGCTCGTGACGCCCTCAAGAAGGCCCAAGAAGCGAACGACCTTGACGACATGAAGTCCAAGAAGGATGATTTGAACAAGATTATCCAAGACTTATCCGTAAAGTTATACCAACAAGCACAAGAAGCACAGCAAGCCGCCGGTAAGGGTGACGGTGCTGATAAAGGTGCTGATGCCAAGGATGCTGGCAAGGACGGCGATACCGTTGACGGTGACTTCCACGAAGTTAACGACGACGATAAGAAGTAATTTCTAGCTCACGGTAGCAAGTGGTAAGCAAAAAGTCAGAGTCCGTGGGGCTTTGGCTTTTTGTTTCGAGTATGCTATTCTTACAAGTAGCGAAAAATATCGGTAAGAATTGGGAGGAAAAAGATGGCGGAAACGGACTTATATGGCGTATTAGGTGTCGCAAAGGATGCCAGCCAGGATGAAATTAAGAAGGCCTATCGAAAATTATCAAAGAAGTATCATCCAGATTTGAATAAGGCACCGGATGCGGCGGATAAATTTAAAGCCGTTCAGGATGCGTATGACGTTCTGGGGGATGAACAGAAGCGGGCCAATTATGATCAGTACGGTTCAGCCGATGGCTCCCAAGGTTTCGGTGGCTTCAGCGGTGGTCAACAAGGCGGCTTTGGCGGTTTTGGTGGCGGCGGGGGCTTCGACGACATCTTCAATTCATTCTTTGGTGGTGGCGGTGGCCAACGGAATCCCAACGCACCACGTCCTGGTCGGGACCTTCAGTACCAGATGGATTTGAAGTTTGAAGAGGCCATTTTTGGTAAGAAAACCAAGATCAAATACACGCGTGAATCACAATGCCATACTTGTGGTGGGAATGGTGCTAAACCAGGTACTTCACCAGTTACCTGTCACCAATGTGGTGGTTCTGGGTTCGTGACAACTGAGACGAATACTCCCCTCGGTCGGATGCGTAGCCAACAGCCATGTCCCGTATGTCACGGAACTGGTAAAGAGATCAAGGAAAAGTGCCCAACCTGTGGCGGTTCTGGTCACGAGGAAGAACGGCATGAAGTTGAGGTTTCCATTCCAGCTGGTGTGGATGATGGTCAACAAATGCGGTTACAGGGTCAGGGTGAAGCCGGCCAAAATGGTGGTGGCTACGGTGACCTGTTCATTATTTTCCAAGTTGAACCTAGCAAGGACTTCCGTCGTGATGGTACAGAAATCTACTTTAATCAAGACATTTCCTTTGTTCAAGCTACAATGGGGGATGAAGTCACGGTCAAAACCGTGCATGGAGATGTTAAGTTGAAGGTTCCTGCTGGTACACAAGGCGGGACTACTTTCCGTTTGAAGGGTAAGGGGGCACCACGCCTACGTGGTAACGGTAACGGTGACGAACACGTCACTGTGAAAGTCGTAACCCCTAAGAACCTGAACAAGGGTCAGCGAGATGCACTGCGGGACTTTGCCAAGGCCAGTGGTGAGACGGTCTCGGGGACTGGAAAAGGAAACTTATTTAACAAAATGCGCGATAAATTTAACGAAAATTAGTCGGCGAGTAAAATCGCTGTGATGGCTAATCTATCAAGGCTGCTGAAAATTTTCAGCGGCCTTTTTTGTGGCCCAAAATGACTTAGACCCGGTCGAAAAGAAAAGAAAGCTTTAAGGTTGAGTAGTGTTGTTTGCAATCCGGTTTTCACAATGATAACCTCAAAATATAAGGAGCGTAGCTGGGGCTACGATTACTCCTCACCTGGTCAGAAGGATTCGTCGGGGAAAGTCCCTTCTGAGCAGGGGCGAACGGACGTCGGTTTTGGGGACGAATCAACCGACAAAACTTTGGGGGTGAATTTCATGAGAGCAAAGTGGCTGGCATTATGGCATCAGCCAGTAATCGCGTTCATTGGCTGGACGGCATTCTACTTTGTGATTTTGATGGCATTAGTATATTTATACGGCTACAGCGGATTAAACAACTCGACGTTTATTTACAACGAGTTCTAGTTGAGGGGTCAACGACCGCATGATTAAGCCGGATAGCCTTTGGGGGGGATAGAGAATGATTGAAAACATGATCAAAGTAATTGATCAGGTTGCTCAAAGCGATCCGGAACGGATCGCGTATGATTATTTAGGACAGACGAATACGTATGGTGACTTAAAACAGCGTTCGGATGCCTTAGCAGCACATTTAGATGAAATGGAATTACCACGAGAATCACCAGTCTTGGTGTATGGTGGTCAGACGTTTGACATGATGGCGACGTTCTTGGGAATTGTGAAGAGTGGTCACGCCTACGTGCCCATTGATACGCATTCACCAGTGGAACGAATCGTCACAATTAATGAGATTGCCAAACCTGTGGCAGCCATTGCAGTCAGTCCACTGCCAACGGCACTAACGGGTACGCCGGTGATCGCTACTGACGAGTTGGGTCAGATTTTTGATCACACTGTGTCGAATTACCAAGTGACCCATGAAGTGACGGGGGATGAGACCTACTACATCATCTTTACGTCAGGAACAACCGGAAAGCCTAAAGGGGTTCAAATTTCACACGCCAACTTATTAAGTTATGTGAACTGGATGCTGAGTTCGGACTTCACGTTACCAGAGACACCTAGAACGTTGTCTCAGGCGCCTTACTCGTTTGACCTATCCGTGATGGACTGGGGACCAACGTTGGCTGCGGGGGGCACGCTAGTTGCCTTACCGAAGACGGTAACGGATAACTTCAGGGAATTATTTACGACATTGCCTAAGATGGCCCTGAACGTTTGGGTCTCAACGCCATCGTTCGTGGATATTTGTCTGATGGAACCCACGTTTAGTGAGGAGCGGTATCCTAACTTGACCCGGTTCTTATTCTGTGGTGAAGAGTTAACCCACGCCACTGCCCAGATGCTCCGGCAACGGTTCCCACACGCCCGCATCTTTAACACGTATGGCCCAACGGAGACAACCGTGGCGGTCACCCAAGTTGAAATCACCGATAAAATCTTAGCAGATTACCCACGACTGCCGATTGGCTATGCCAAGGCTGACACTGAGATGTTGGTCGTTGATGAACAACTCCATCCAGTGGCTGCTGGTGTTGAAGGTGAGATTTTGATTTGTGGTCCATCCATGTCCAAGGGCTACTTGAACAATCCAGACAAGACGGAAAAAGCGTTCTTGGACGTTGATGGTTGGCGTGTTTATCGTTCTGGTGACTTGGGTGTTCAGCTGGACAATGGTCTGGTCATGTATCGGGGTCGAACCGACTTTCAAATTAAGCTTCACGGGTACCGCATCGAACTGGAAGAGGTCAATCATTACCTGTCTCAGGAAGACCATATTCAGGTCGGTGTGGCGGTACCTCGCTACGATCGGAATCATAAGGTCAGCCAATTGATTGCCTGGGTGGTGCCTCAAGTGCACGACTTTGCCAGTGAACTGGATCTGACGAAAGCAATTAAAGACAATTTACAAGGCGGAGATATGATGGAATACATGATCCCACAACGCTTCGTTTATAAAGATAGCCTACCGATGACCCCCAACGGCAAGGTCGATATTAAATCTATCATTGCCGAGGTCAATCACTAATGCTGTCATTTGAACCATACGGTAACCCAACGTATTTTGCCCTGTTGGGGGTGGCACTGTTGCCACTAATGATTGGTCTTCTATACGGCAAGCGGTCACGTTTGTACGAAACACTGATTTCAATCTTCTTCCTGGTCCTGACCTTTGGTGGTCCTAAGTGGACCCAAGGGGTAGCCTTGATTATCTACATTTTGTACGAAGTGGCGCTCACCTGGGGGTATGCCATTTACCGAAGACATAAGAATTCGGGGCCGTTCTTCTACGTCATGGTGATTTTGGCCATTCTGCCGTTAACCATTGTTAAGGTGACACCGGCAGTTGAAAATGGTCAGTCGTCCCTGATTGGTTTCTTGGGTGTCAGTTATTTAACGTTTAGAGCCGTGCAGACCATGATGGAAACACGGGATGGAACGTTAAAAGACTACAACATCATGACATTTTTACAATTTATGCTGTTCTTCCCAACCATTTCTTCCGGACCAATTGACCGTTATCGACGGTTTGAAGCCGACTATCGGTCAGTACCAGACCGGGAGAAATATCTGGGAATGGTGCAAAAAGGGATCCGTTATATCTTTGTAGGATTCCTGTACAAGTTCATTCTGGCTTACTACTTCGGAACAATGTTGATGCCGAAGTTACAGCTGATGGCAATGAATTCACGAGGTGGGTTCTTGGACATGTCATGGCCGGTAATCGGCTACATGTACTGTTACAGTGCGGACTTGTTCTTTGACTTCGCTGGGTATTCACTGTTTGCGGTGGGGACGTCCTACATTATGGGGATTGAGACACCAATGAACTTTAATCAACCTTGGCGTTCACCAAACATCAAGGATTTCTGGAATCGTTGGCACATCACGTTGTCATTCTGGTTCCGTGACTTTATCTACATGCGACTGGTTTTCTGGTTCATGAAGCATAAGGTCTTCAAGAAACCAACGACCACAGCCAACGTGACTTACATTATCAACATGTTAGTCATGGGGTTCTGGCACGGGGTAACTTGGTACTACATCACCTACGGCCTGTTTCATGGGGTGGCTTTGGTGGTGAATGACACCTGGCTCCGGTACAAAAAGAAGCACCGGGCGAGCGTGCCACACAACCGCTTTACGCAGTGGTTTGCCATCTTCCTGACGGCAAACATGGTCTGCTTCAGTTTCCTGATTTTCTCAGGATTACTGGATAAGTTATGGTTCCAATAAAACTCAGGTTTAAATTTCATATAGGGGGAAATTAAAATGGATATCAAAGCAACGGTTTTAGCAATTTTAAGTGACTTAACGGGGAACGATGTTAGTGGCGCAATGGACGACAACCTGTTTGACAGTGGGTTAATGGACTCCATGGGTTCAGTTCAACTGTTATTACAATTACAAAGTGAATTAGGGGTTAACGTGCCAGTTTCTGAATTTGAGCGGTCAGAGTGGGACACGCCCAACAAAATTGTTGCGAAAGTCGAAAGCCTGGCTTAGCCAATGGCAAAGCGACTTCTACGGATCTTTGGTCCGTTAATTCTCGCGGCTGTTCTTGTTTTTGCGGTACTGGCGATGCCAGTCAAGTTAGGTTTTAGTCACGTTAGCAAGTCGCACGAGCGACAGGCAGCGGTTTCGCTGTCGCCCAACGTTCTGCGGGGGAAGCACATTAAAGAGGAAGCCTTGAAGGATGGATTTGTGCCATTCTTTGGGTCCTCTGAATGGTCCCGATTTGATCCCATGCACCCTTCGGTCCTAGCACAGAAATATCACCGGGATTACCGGCCATTTCTATTAGGTGCCCGGGGCTCACAATCTTTGACGCAGTACTTCGTGATGCAAAACATCCAAGGCCAATTGCGGAATAAGAAAGCAGTCTTTGTGATTTCGCCACAATGGTTTGTGAAGGGCGGAACGCGGAAGGATGCCTTTGGGTTCTACTACTCACAATTGCAGACGGCGGAGTGGTTGACGCATTTCCGGAGTGATGCAATTGATCAATATGCGGCCCAACGGTTGCTGCAGATGCCTGCTGCCCAATCAGATCATTTTATTTACGCGGCGCTCCAACGGGTTGCTAGTGGGAAGAAGTTAACGGATTACCAGCGCTTCTACCTGCAGACGCGGAAGAATATGCTGACGCAAGAAGATCAATTCTTCTCCGGCATTGACTTGCCATCGCAAAACTTGAACAAGGTTAACCAGCAAGCCAAGAAGTTACCCACTCATTACTCATACTCGGCGCTGGATGCCTTGGGAGGCCGGTTAGGGAAAGCGGCAACGAATGATAACCGGTTCGGTATTAGTAACAAATTTTACCATCAAGGTTTGAAGAAAGAATTAAAGCACGGGAAGCTGAAAGGCTTCCAAAAGAATCTGTCTTACACGAAGTCACCAGAATTTGCGGACTTCCAACTGTGCTTGGATCAGTTTGCCCGTCTGAATACCAACGTGTTGTTTATTATTCCGCCAGTCAATGCTAAGTGGCAGAAGTACACGGGGCTTTCGGCAAGCATGCTCAAGCAGTTTGATGAAAAGATTCATTACCAACTTCAGTCGCAAGGGTTTAACAACATTGTCGACTTGAGTGACAAGGGGAACGTGCCGTACTTTATGACTGACACGATTCACTTGGGCTGGCGCGGTTGGCTGGCCGTCGATCAACGGGTCAACCCGTTCTTGACGAAGCAGCAGGAACAACCAAAATACAGCATCAACGACAAGTTCTACTCGAAGAAGTGGCAACAGTTGGCCCCATCGGATTTAAAGCAGTATGAAAATGAAGCAAAATAAAAAATGGTCTCCAATGAAGTGAACCCTTAAAGTTGGACACAGAATTTACGCTGCCTTCTGGATGGCGAGTTCCCGGTATTTTTCCGGGGACTTGCCATCCAGTTTTGTTTTGATCCGACGTTTATTGTAAAAGTTAATCCAGTCAGTCATAGCTTGAGTCAAGTCTTCCTTGTTCTCAAAATGCTCATCCATAACTTCGACCTTCATGATGTGGAAGAATGATTCAACTGCCGCATTATCTAGACAAGTTGCTTTGCGTGACATGCTTTGAAATACGCGATGTTCTTTGAGTGTTTCTCGCCAGAATTTATGTTGATACTGGAATCCCTGATCCGTGTGGACTGTTGTTCGATAACCTAACTTTGGCAGTCCTTCCAATGCTTCTCTAAGCGGCTTTAGGGCAAATTCTACTGTTGGATGGTCACTGATGTTGAAGGCTAAGACTTCGCCTGAGAAGAGGTCAATCACTGGTTCTAAATAGACCCGTTCACTTTGGCTCATACCACCGTATCGAAATTCACTGACATCTGTAACGAGTTTTTGATAGGGTCGGTCCGTTTTGAATCGTCGGTTCAACCGATTAGGCGCAATTTTACCAACGGATCCTTTGTATGAATTATATTTACGTTTTTGCCGATTGTACGCTAAACAAAGCCAATCATGCTCATGCATTAGACGCAAGACTCGTTTATGATTCACCGTGAATCCATGCTCCTGTAAAGCTTTAGTTAGTCGCCGGTAACCATACTTCTTGGTGTACTTAGAATCTTCCTGCCGGATCTCATCGATTGCCTGAATGATTGGAGAATCATCCAGCTTTTCACGCTGACGATGTGAGCGTGCGTAATAATACGTACTTCTTGGTACTTTGACGACCTTGAGTAGGAGCTTGATGGGCACTTGAAAGACCTGCCTTAACTCGGTCACTATTTGCGAGATTTCTTGTCTGCTGACTTCTTCTGAGCTAAGGCATCGAGTTTTTTTAGGTATTCATTCTCAATCTTTAACATCAAGTTTTCTTGTTTTAATTGCTTCAATTCATCGGCGGTACTGGAGTTATTGCGACTCTTTGAAGGCTTCGTTTGCTTATGTTTAGCCATGATTTTAGGCTTTCCTCGCTTCCGTTCAAGGCCAGCGATTCCTTGCTCCTCAAAGCGCTTCTCCCATTGCCAGATGGTGCTTGGCGAAGATAGATTGAAGTGCAGAGCCGTTACCGGAAGCGAGGCCTGATGTTGTTTTCTCCAGTTTAATACATCAACCTTGAACTGACTAGAATATTCTGGCTTCTGATCCTTCAGCTTCAATCCAGCTATACCGTATTTCTGGAAGCGACTAACCCAAAGAAGGATAGTTTCTTCCTTGCTGATACCATGTTTTCTGGCCAATGAGGTTGATCCAACTCCACTCAAATATTCAGTGACGACCTTAATTCTAAAATCTAAATCAAACTTAACCATAGTAAAACCCCCAAGGTTGGACTTTCTGTCCAACCTTGGGGGTTCACTTCACAATCGCAAGGTTGGAGACCATTTTTATTGATGGTGATAAAAAATCGCTATTCCCAAGTATAAGGAATAACGACCGTTGTCTTTAAAAATAATGGTCAAAAATAGCGAAAGACTAATAGTTGTTTCCGAACAAGCTGGCCAAGACAGTCGCGAAGAAGATCCAGTAAAGGACGACACTGGCTACCGCCACGATGAAGTTGATCAACCCGGCGCGGTTCCAAGTTTTTTGAACAGCCTTGAAGGTTTCCACGTCTTGGTAGTCACCCTTTTGCCAAGCCCATTCGTTCCCCTTGAAGCCGACCACAAAGATCCATACGATGTTGAAGATGGGAATGAGCATGAGGAGGGGGAGATAGGTCTTGTTACCAAGTCCCCAGAAAATGTTGTACATAAAGGCGCCCCAGTTCCAGCCTTTGACCTCTTGTGGGACAGTTTTACCGTTCTCTTGCATAAATGTTTTCCTCCCTGGAAAAAACAGCTTTTAGCGTCGGTCAGTTTTGGACGGTTAAGTTGCTGCGAAAAGCCCCGATAATAATTAACGAATAAATATTTAGTCAGTTGCGTCAACCACGCCCTTTTAAAAACGGACGCTTGTGAGAACCACACCCTTTGGCATGGTGACCACAATTTGCTTAGATACAGCGCTAGCCTACGAATAGGACTTATCCGCTAATTACCAAAGCCTTTTAGGTCCGCAGGTTGCCAGACGGACTCGTTTCCTACAAAGCAGCTAACCCCTTAGCTAGAATATTCTTAGCTGCATTATGATCACGCACATGAAACGTCCCACAACTAGGGCATGTCCACTCGCGGTCAGCCAACGTCAACTTATTCTTCCCGGTCATGAGGTGCCCACAATGGCTACAAGTTTGCGTTGTATTTTGGGGATTGACCGTCAAAAAATTCCGGCCATACAAATCAGCTTTGTAGGACAACATGTTCAATAGTGTTCGCCAGCCGACGTCCGAGATGCTCATTGCCAAGGCGTGATTCCGCAACATATTTTTACTCCGCAGTTCTTCAGCTACGACTAAATCGTGGTTTTTGATCAAGGTCGTAGAGACGTGGTGCAAAAAGTTCTTACGTTGATTGGCAACTTTAAGTTGTAATTTAGCCACTAATAACCGTTGTCTTTGATAATCCTTTGCTTCTGATAAACGTCGCTGACTCTTTTTAGCTCGTCTGGCCCGCCGCGACAGTTTTCGTTGGGCTTTAGCTAGTTTCCCTCTAATAGTTCGGTAGTAACGTGGATTATCAATCACCTGTCCATTGGAGTCCGTCAGAAAATTGTCGAGATTCAAATCAATGCCGACTTTAGATTCAATCGCGGGTTGTTTGGCAACGAAGGGTTGTTCTGACCCAATCTGTAGAGACACAAGGTAATGACCCGCAGTGTCCATTGAGACCGTTGTTGTTCCAATTCTAATGTCATTAGCTCGTTCTAAAATCTTTAGTGGAAGTCCCTTGAATCGGAGACGTCCCAGCTTGGGTAGTTGTAGGTGGCGGTTGTCAGTTAGTCTAACACTACCATTCTCCATGGTTGGGACCGTTACTTTAACACTGTAAAGACACGATGTTTGATAAGTCTGTGTGTAACCACGCTTGTGAAACTTAGGGGTCCCCGCCCGATGAACCTGCCGGAATAGCTTCCAAGCAGTCCTATAATTCTTGATAGCGTTGGCTTTCATCAAGCTGTCAAAATCCGGGTGATTTAACCATCCATGAATATTGGAAATGGCAGTTGATGGCTTCTTTAGACGTTCAGTCAGATCAGCGATTCGATCCAAGACAATTGTAATTGGAATCTTCACTTGCTTTAACCAGAATAGATCATTATTCATCCCGTTCATCTGATTATAAATAAACCGACTAGCGTCACTGTTACGTTTGATCAGACGTTTCTGTTCGGTTGAAGGAAAGACTCTAACTTTAACCCCATAATGATAAGGTAATTGGGCCATCGTTTTCGCCATAAACTGCCACCTCCCTTTGCTTGATAACCAGCGTACCATATGAGCATACTGTATCCATAGCAAAGCGTCTTACAATAATATTTATGGAGGTACCATATGAGTATCGCTGATCGACGAAAGGTATAGTGGCATTCATCCCTTGCTTGAAAGCAAGGGAATTCTGCCTAATTTATATTAAAACAAACTATGTTTATTTTACTATAAATCAGCTTGGAAGTGGTGTGATAGTTTCATTTTTTTCGGTTGAGCTGAAAGCTTTCAGAAACCGAGTCCATAACAGTGATTGTGGCTGGTCTGCCAGATTGGGAAGAAAGCCTTGATTTTAGCGGATTTAACTGCCTTAAAATTAGGCAAATGCTGGGTCTATGGTATAATTGTTTAGACATGGCGTTTAAGAAAGTAGGAAATCAACATGGATCTTGAAAAATTAAAAGCACATCAAAAATATATTCGCAATTTTTCCATTGTGGCCCATATTGACCACGGGAAATCTACGTTAGCGGACCGCATCTTGGAATTGACTGATACCATCTCCAAGCGCGATATGCAAGATCAGGTGTTGGATAACATGGACCTTGAACGTGAACGGGGAATTACCATCAAGTTGAACGCGGTGGAGCTGACCTATCACGCCAAGGACGGCCACGATTACGAATTTCATTTGATCGATACACCAGGACACGTCGACTTCTCCTATGAGGTCTCACGGAGTCTGGCAGCGTGTGAAGGGGCCGTACTGGTCGTCGACGCTGCGCAGGGGGTCGAAGCTCAGACGTTAGCAAACGTCTATTTAGCTCTGGATGACAATCTGGAAATCGTGCCGGTCGTCAACAAGATTGATTTACCAGCGGCTGATCCAGAGAAAGTCAAAAAAGAAATCGAAGATGTCATTGGGCTCGATGCTTCTGATGCCGTCTTGGCGAGTGCCAAGCAGGGTATCGGGATCGAAGAACTTCTCGAGCAAGTTGTGGCTAAGGTGCCGGCACCAGCTGGTGATTTAGACGCACCATTGAAGGCGTTGGTCTTTGACTCCGTCTACGATGACTATCGAGGCGTTGTGTTGAGCATTCGGGTCTTTGAAGGGACCGTTCAACCAGGCGATAAGATTCGTTTAATGAACAGTGGGAGTGAATATGAGGTTACTGAGGTGGGGGTTAACTCACCGAAGCCAATTTCACGGGACAACTTGATCGCCGGTGACGTGGGTTACATCACGGCCAGCATTAAGGACATCACGGATACCCGAGTGGGTGATACAGTGACGAACGCTGCCATGCCTGCTGACAAGGCGTTGCCAGGTTACCGGGAAATGAGTCCCATGGTTTACGCCGGACTTTACCCAACGGACAACGCTAAGCTGAATGACTTACGGGAAGCTCTGGAAAAATTAAAGCTGAACGATGCTGCGTTGGAATTTGAACCAGAATCCTCCCAGGCGTTGGGCTTTGGGTTCCGGTGTGGGTTCTTGGGGATGCTGCACATGGATGTCATCCAGGAGCGACTGGAGCGTGAGTTTAACCTTGATTTGATCACCACGGCACCATCCGTTACGTATCACGCATATCTGACGGATGGGACGATGAAGGAAGTCGAGAACCCAGCAGAAATGCCAGAAGCTTCTTCGATTAAGAGTGTCGAGGAACCTATTGTTAAGGCTACAATTATGGCACCTAATGATTATGTTGGGGCAGTCATGGAACTTTGCCAACACCGTCGCGGTCAGTTCCTGACGATGGAGTATTTGGATGATTACCGGGTCAACATTATCTACAACATGCCACTGTCCGAAATCATCTTTGATTTCTTTGATAAGTTGAAGTCCAGCACGCGGGGCTATGCCTCATTGGACTACGAAATGAACGGCTATCAAGCTGCGGACTTGGTGAAGATCGATATTCTGTTGAACGGCGACAAGGTCGATGCGTTGAGTTTTATTGCGCATAGAACCTTCGCCCCACAACGGGGTCGGGAAATTGCGTCTCGCTTGAAGAAAATTATTCCACGACAAAACTTTGAAATTCCCGTGCAAGCGGCCATTGGGGCAAAGATTATTGCCCGGACGACCATCAAGGCTTACCGGAAGGACGTTACTGCCAAACTGTACGGTGGTGACCGAACCCGGCGGATGAAGTTGTTGGAAAAGCAAAAGGTTGGTAAGAAGCGGATGAAGGCTGTGGGGAAAGTTGATATTCCTCAGGAAGCATTTATGGCTGTTCTGAAGACTGACGAGGATGAAAGCGACTAGAAATTTGTGCTAAAGTAAACGACTCTTCTAGTTGTCATCAGGTTCAGGTATGGTTATACGTTATAAGTATTTGTTTTGTAGTAAAATCCGAATTTTATTTCCAAGGGGTTCATCGTCAGCTCTTACTGACGTTGGGCCTTTTCTTGAACGGACAATAAAAACTACCAGGGAATTTTTACCTTGGTAGTTTTTTGATGTTGGGAGATGTTTAACTCGTAACATTGACTCCCTAAAATTAATTATTTACCGCTGATCTTTGAAGCAATTAAGACTTCCTAAAGTCAAAAATTCTGATACGAGAATTTAGGAAAATGCTTTTGTCCCATTTTTTTAGCAACTTTTTTACTTCGGTAGTAATGGGCACTGACCCAGATACCCGCGCCCTCAGCAATAGTTAGCACTTTATGCTTGCCAAACTTGTGTAAATTATAATACTCACCATCACCGGCAGACTGTTGCCAACCATATTCATGAATCCAGCGATAGCCGGCAAGTTTACTAGTTTGGGTGGCCGTCCAATACTTCACGGTTTTCATGGCTTTTTTGTTGTAGTAGACTTTGTGCTTTTTGTATTTACGCAGGTTTTTATTACTCATATGTAGTTTATAGATTTTCTTTTTACCATAACCAAAGTTGGTATAGGTGTACCAGGTGCCACGCATCCCCTTGGGTAGCTTACTATATGAATAGCCCGCTTTATGGGCTGATGCGGTCGTGGTTAAAGCACCGACTGCAAAAAAACAAACGAGTACAATTAAAATTAATTTCAATATTTTTCTCATGATAAAAATCCCTTCGTAACTATTTAACCAATAAAGTGAAAGTAGGCATGTTTTCTCAGAATCTTACTTGACACCCTTAGGCAGGCCGTGAAAGGGGTTGCTCTGGTAGGCCCGGTAAGTATGGTGGCTAACCTTAGTGACGTTACTGCTAAACAGAAATACTTTCTTGTGACTGTAGAAGTGGAGGTGATGGTGCGACTGTTTTTGAAATTTAATGGTAACGGCTTCCTTGTCCATCTCACTGATAGCATGAATCCGGTAAGTTTTGCCAGTACGGTGGATCCGCTTGATTTTCTGTGGGAGTAGTCCCGCTTGAGGCGCACCCAGAATAACTTGGTGGGCAGTGAACTGAACGAGGTCGCCCTTACCAATATAGTATCCTCGTAAGCTTTTCGGTGTTGTCTTGTACGTCTTCGCACTGGCATTAACCGTTGGCAGGGTGGCCCCCAACGTTAAACTGGCTAATAGCGTAGCTGAGATTGTCATAACTTTGTTCAAAGTGAACAGCTCCTATTCTAAAATAATGATCATCCTTAACCGGAGATGTCGTTCTCTATCTCACAGTCAGCGATTATGTATTCAGTTTACTATTCGAAAGTATGATAGTAAATGCACCTTTTAACCAAACGGGTCTAATTGTTAGGTTATCGGATGCTTGTTGTTCATAACTACTTAGTTTATAAAACGTTTTTTCATACAGACTGTTCGTTTAAGGGTTTCACCCTTAAATGTGGTAGGCTACCAGTATTGAGCTGTGAAAAGATGCACAAATTTTCTTTCTGGGGGAATAATAATGGCGGAGTTTATGTTTAAAGGTGGAGTTGAGGCTTTTGTTCGGCGATTGAATGAGGTGCTGGACTACCTAAAGCCCACCGAGGTGGCACTGGTAGAGAAGTTGCTCCGTGTGGCGGTGGAACCGGATCAACCAGTGACTATGGGGGAACTTCAGCAGCAGTTAGGCGTGACGCCAGCTGATTTAGCAATGAGCTTTCGTGAGCTGGTGGCCTGGGACTTGATTGCTTGGGTACCAACCAGTGCGGTCAAAGCTGCTGGTTAAGCTAGCACTCTCTTGTTGAACGTATACGTTCGGAGCGCAAAAAGGGTTTGAGACTTTGGTCTCAAACCCTTTCCTACGTTTAGTCATTAATTTTAACTGATACCCATAATGCCGACGCCACCGACGCCCATGCCAACAATGGCAAAGCAGATACCAATGATGATGACCCATTTGTGAGTCGTTTCGGTCTTGGCTTTATGTGCTTGGCTCATCAGAAAGATGCCAACGGCAAGTAGAAAAATACCATTAATAATGTACTGATAGTAGCTCATGACGAATTCCTCCTAAGTCGTTCGTTGTTGTGGTTAGTTGGATGCTCGCGAGGGTTAGGGTGATACCACGATTATTCTCGCTCAGCGTCTTCGGCTAGTTCCAACCAAATGGTGAGCGGGGAGGGGATGTAGTCCGGCCAAGCCTCCATCTTTTTAGCACAACGAGAGAGCAACGTGCTCTGTCCATCAACGGCTAAGTCTTCAAAGACACTTAGCGCCTGCGCATTATCCTCAAGGTCGGCCATCAACGTGGGAACGTTGTGGCGCCATTCTTCGACCAGGTCTTGGTAGATGACGATACGCCGGGCTTGGTTAATCGTGTATTCGACGCCTTCATCGTGAAGGCGCTTAACAAACCGATCGTACTCATTGAAGACGGCCAGTTGTGCCCGTCGCCAATCTGTTTTTTCAAATTCCTTTTCTTTCATCTTCGTCGACCTCTTTGTTTCGTTAGAATAACATCTTAAAGCTTGGCTAAATCTTGAACGTTATCGATTAAGAAATCGTATCAATTATCAGTATATCATTTTCGGCGCTAATAGTAAGCGGATTCTTTACGGAAAAGTGGGTGGCCCAGGAACTGTAACTTTAAAACGAGGTTAGGAATTTTCTCCTAACCTCGTTTTAAAGTTCATGGCATTATTTTTCCCAGCCACACAGTTTGTAATGATGGTGCTTAGCCCACTTAAGGGACACACGTTTTAATTTTTTCGCGTGATTCAGTCCCCGACAATGCTTGTCGTAGTGGTACTTCTTTCCATGATTCGGGGCAATCCAGATCTTCTGTGTTTTGGCTTCTGCGGTGGTGATTGGTGCGGCCAACGGTTGCACGGCACCACCTAGCGTAAAGGTAATGGCCAGTAGCATGGCAGCTTTGCGTAGTGTTTTCATGAGTCTCCTCCTAGGAATAAATCAGCTTTTTATGTCATCAGAACTTGGACGAATCAGTTAGCTAGCCTGACTATAACCAGTGCTGTAATCAATCTTATAGCCAGATTCAACGTTAAAAATGTAGACGTTGAAATGGATGGCATTGGAGCCAACAGACTGGGCCCGCATCTGAACGCCTCGGGCGACTAGTTCTTGCCCCTTGAAAATGGGAGTCACGGCATAACGGACGTAATTGTGACGACTCTGCTTGAGGTAGGTGGCAACGTCCATTTCATTGTGCAACATGGCGGGATTGTTGAGCGACCGGGTCCCAGTCATTAGGTTCTTCAAATTATTATTTTGACCCGGCAAATTACAAGTTTAATCCGAACAAGCCCGGAATCTTTCAATGGCAGTCTGTTGATGATGTATTTTTAATGGTCGTTGATTAATTAGTTCAAGTGCTGCTAGGATCTCATCAGTCGTTACTTGGCTAAAATTGGTCTTTTTCGGGAAGAACCAGCGTAACCGTCTATTAAAATATTCATTGGAACCTCGCTCCCATGGTGAATATGGATGGCAAAAATAAACTTTGATCTGATAATCCTGTTCTAAGGCCTGATAATTGGCAAACTCTTTACCATGATCAACAGTAATGGATTTTACTTGGGGACCGAAGGCCCCCATAAACTTGCCAAAGGCGGTGTTTAGAGCCTTAGCCGTTCTATTAGGGGCTTTGATGGCCCATAGAAGTCGGGTCTTACGTTCTACGAATGTAACCAGACATGATCGTGGCTCACTTCGACTAGAAAGCACCGTATCTACTTCCCAATGACCAAAAGCTAACCGTTGATTAACAGTTGTTGGCCGTTGTTCGATGGAAGTCCCACTTGTAAATTTCCCACGATTTTCGCTCACTCGGTGCTGGCGGACATTCCGATTGGGTAGATCAGTCAATTTGAAGGGGAGCCAGCCACGATTAAGCCAATTATAAATTGACGCAGTGCTCAAGTTATAAGCGGCCGCAATGGTTTCTGGTGACCAGGTTAATCGTAAGTGATTGGTAATTAAAGTCGCTAATGCTGCCGTCAGCATCGAACGACGGCCGCAATTCCGCCTTTTGCGATCTGCATCTTGCTGAGCTAATTCTGGATCATAAGGTTTAACCCGGTCCAACTCATAGCTAATCGTAGCTTTGGCGACGCCTAAGGCGTCAGCCATTACTTGGTAAGATTTATTCCCCTCATTGACCAGTTGTGCTAGTGCGCCACGTTGAAAACGTGATAAAGTAGATGTACCCAAAGTAATCACTCCCTATATTGGTTGGAATTAGCTACTACCATTGTAAGTGATTGCTTTGGGCTTTTTAATTTCTGTTCGGATTAATTATAGAATTTGCCACCCGTAAATTGATAGCCGATTAAATGGCTCCGATTGTAAAGCCAGCCATGACTCGTACGTTTGTTATGCCAACCAGTTGGATCGACCGTCAGGGGCTCGCGCTTAGCAGTGGGCATGAGGGATTGGTTCAAGAGGGCTTCGGCTCCGGTAACGCGGTTCAGGCCATCCAATTGGTGGTACGTTTGCCAAGCGCCCGACTTGGTGGCTAGTTGTTTTTTACTGAAATCAGGATCATTCTGATTGATTGTAATTTCTTGTTCTCCCTGGTAGGTGCGGTCAGCCAATTTCTGCTTAGTGGTTGTTTTCTTTTTGGTTGGCGTCTTTGATGGCTTTTGGGTAGTTTTACTGGTGGCTTGCCGGTGATCTAACTTTACTTGGACAGCGTCTAAACGCTGCTTTTCTGCCGAGTTGGCTTTTTCCAGTTTGACGGCCTGCTTTTCGGGCGTGTGATTGTAAACGGTCTTGGTTTTGGCGGCATCACTAGAATTTGAGCAGCCACCCAACACGAGCAGTAAGAGACTAACGGCAATCCATAAAAACTGTTTTTTCTTCATTTATCTTAGCGCCTTTCTATAGCCGGCAGCCTGAGCCGCCGCTTCCGACTTGAAGTAGACGGCGTTGGCACTGTTCATATGGTAACCAGCTTGATCAGGAGTATGGTAGATTTTCGAATTTTTGTTGCCAACGATGGTCCCGGCCTTGTCGGTTTCCAAGTCACCCTTGGGTTTGGCCCGACTGGTTTGCGTGGCATGACTAGTGGCGGTGCTGCTGGCCGCAGCCTTGGACGCTGCGCGGCGACTAGCCTGAGCAGCACTACTAGCTTTGTCAGCTTTGGCAGTAGAAGCGGAAGATACCGCTGCTTTAGAAGAACTATCAGCTTCATCCAGGGCTAAAACGGCAGCGGCCTGTTTACTAGAAGAGGTCGCCAACTTGCGTGATTCTGCTTTGGCCTTGGCTAAACGGTGTGTGCCGATGGCAATGGTCTTCGTCTTGGGCGCAGGTTTAGCAGTGGCCAAACTTCCCAGTGCCCCAAAGACTAGCAGACAAGCAAAAATACTTCCCAGAATCTTACGTTTACGAGGCCCCTTGAAGGCCCAATAGGTTGCGGCACCCCATAGAAGCAGCCAGAATACGGTAAAGATAACAATCACTCCCATTATTATGTACGCCCCGACAATTCCCGGTTTAGTGTGACTTAGTCAAAAGTAGCGAAGGGGCTTCTCTAAGTTTATGGGGTTTAGTCGTAGATTTCAACGAAAAAAAGAATAATTTCTTAAAGATTGGTGGACTGAACAAAAAAAGCCGATACTTTTGCGTACCGGGCTTTAATCTTAATAAGATAGGGGCAACTAGCGGTTCGTTAGGATTAATTTTCGCCGTTTACTCTGGCCATCCGAGTTTTAGAGCAGCAAAGAAGGGTTGAGAAAAAATTCTCAACCCTTCTTCTACTAATTCTACTTTGCTGAAACGTGACCCACTAATTATTTGTGCTGATCATCATGTTTGAGCAGCGTGACGATTTCCTTTAAGTACTTCTCTTCGTTGGTTGGCTCTGGTTCCGCCGGTTCTTCATCTGCCTTGGCAGGGGCGACCTTGTTTAAAACTTTGACTAGGATGAAGACGACAAAGGCAATAATCAGAAAGTTAATGATGGCGTTGATAAACGCCCCATATTTGAAGTGGGCGTCCCCAACGGTGAAGACTAGATTGGAGAAGTCAATGCTACCAACGAATAAGCCAATAAGGGGATTGATCAGGTTATTGACCAAAGAATTGACGATAGCCGTGAATGCAGCCCCAACAATAACCCCAACGGCTAGGTCCATAACATTGCCGCGGGCAATGAACTCTTTGAATTCCTTTAACAAAATAAATGTCCTCCCATATAAAATTCTCTGTAACGTCCATTCTTAACGATTTTGTGTGAAATTGCAACAGAAATGCTAGGGCTAGTTTTTCAAGTTATCCGGCGAATTGGGCGGAAATTGCGTAGCAGCTATGTTATAATGTAAGTGGTTTCACAAACGATAACGGATAGCTGAAAGTTGGTTTCAGAGGTCGCATAAAAGTCTTGGCAGCGTGGACTTTTTGCTTGCATTCCTCGCGGAAATCAACTATTATCAATTATTGATACATTTTAATGGGTTTGGGCAACCGAAGAGGCCTTAAAATGTTTTGAGAACCGAGTAGATTGTCATTTAGGAGGTGATTACCATGCTGAGTCGAACCAAGGAGTTTTTACGGCAACATAACTATCGTTACGAAAAGTCGTATATTCGGCCACTGATGGCGCCAGAGAGCGTCTACGTCTTTAAATTCGGTCAAGATTCGCTCAATAACCGGGTAATCATTCGTTATGGTCACACCTGGACCGGGCGTCAGCGAATCAACGAGATTGATTTGCGACTGCACAAGCAAAAGCATCCACGGGTGTTTCAAAATGAAGCGGATATGTTAGACTATTTAGAAGTCAACTTGGCTAAGCGTGAGCAGCGCAATGCCAAACATCCTAACGATGCCGAGAAAGTCTAAGGCTGTTCCATCAATTATTTAATGTTTAGCGGTGAGCTGGTGACAATGTTTGGTTGTTACCAGCTCTTTTTTTAATATTTTTAAGATAATAGGAGGAAATCTATCCATGCAGTGGACCGAAGTCAGCGTTTTGACGACCAATGAGGCCGTTGAAGCGGTCAGCAATATTTTACAGGAAGCCGGGGCTAGTGGCGTTAAGATCGACGACGCCCTAGATTTTGCTAACCTCAAGCCAGGTAAATACGGTGAAATTGTCGATTTAAAGACGATTCCGCACAGAACCACCGGTGCTGAGATTACGGCGTACTATCCCGAAACGGTATTTGTTCCAGAAATCTTGCCAACTATTCGGCAGCGGGTTCAGGAACTTGCAAAATTTGGATTAGATGCCGCACCAGGAACAGTTACGAGTCAGGCTGTTGATGATGAAAGTTGGGCTACGGCTTGGCAAAAATATTATCATCCAGTACGAGTGACCCGCTACCTGACGGTGAGTCCTAGTTGGGAAAATTATCAACCAGTTCAAGATGGTGAACACGTCATTCGTTTGGATCCAGGGATGGCGTTTGGGACCGGAACCCACCCAACGACGCGGCTATCCATGACGGCGCTGGAAATGGTTGTCCGCGGCGGCGAATCTATGTACGACGTCGGGACCGGTTCTGGTGTTTTGAGTATTGCTGCCAAGTACATGGGTGTTGATAAGATCACAGCGTTCGATTTAGACGACGTGGCTGTTCGTTCAGCTAAGACCAATCTGGATTTGAACCCCGTGGCCAAGGACATTATTGCTAAGCCCAACGACCTTTTGAAGGGAATCCATCAACCAGTTGACTTAGTGGTAGCCAATATTTTGGCGGAAATCATTCTGCCATTAGTTCCTCAAGCTTGGGAAAACCTCAATGAAGGGGGCTACTTCCTGACGTCTGGAATTATTGCCGACAAGTTAGATGAAGTCGTAGCTGCGCAAGTCAAGCAAGGTTTTATCATCGACAATGTCTTACAAATGAAAGATTGGCGTGGCGTCATTGCCCACAAACCGACGGAGGATGAATAGGCATGCAACGGTATTTTCTTGAGGATGTCCACGAGGATCAGGATGTCTTAACGTTACCAACAGATATTGCCCATCATTGGGTTACCGTTCTCCGGGCACAGACCGGGGCTGTGGCGGAGTTTGTCGACCAGACGGCTCATCTGTTCCATGGTGAACTGCAGACATTAGCGGGCGACAAGGCGACGGTCAAATTGACGGCTGTGGTGACACCCGCAGTGGAACTACCCGTGAAGGTCACGATTGCCTGTGGCTTACCCAAGCAGGAGAAGGCCGAGTGGATTACGCAGAAAGCTACCGAATTGGGTGTTGACCAGATTATTTTCTTCGGTGGCGATTGGTCGGTGGCTAAGTGGCAGCCCAACAAGGTTGCTAAAAAGTTAGCTCGCTTAACCAAAATCGCTCACGGTGCTGCTGAACAGTCGCACCGTTTACGGCGACCAATGGTGAGCTATGCCCCTAACTTGCGGGCGGTGTTTCAAGCGGCACCGGCGGACGTACGGTTATTAGCCTATGAAGAATCGGCCAAGCAAGGTGAACAAAGTGCGTTGAATCGGCAGTTACAGGCGTTAAAATCAGATCAAAGTCTACTAGCCATCTTTGGCCCCGAGGGCGGGATCAGTCCCGCTGAGGTTCAACTGGCACAAGCCAATCAAGCGATATTGGCCGGGTTAGGTCCCCGGATATTACGGACAGAGACGGCGCCGCTATATTTACTATCAGCAGTTTCAGTGGTTATGGAACTACAGTAATCAAGACAACCAGGTGAAATCTCCCCTGAAACATGCTAAAATAGTTGCAATTATTAAGAGAGATGGGTGAGTTGGATGGCGTTTTTGGAACGCATTGGGTGGCGGTATTGGGTTGTCGCCTTAATTATGGGATTGGGGTTGCCAGCATTAGCGATGGGAATCGGTTTGAGTCCCGTCTGGCGTTTTGGGGGCCTGCTGGTCATTATCAATGGCTGTTTAGCGATTGTGCTGGGGCGCGGTATCTATCGGCGCACACAACCGGGCTGGTGGTTATTGATTTGGCCGGTGATCTATTTATTGGGAGCCGTTTGGTTCCTCCCAAAGTACACGTGGTATTTTGCAATTGTTTATCTTTGTCTGTCCTATCTCGCATATGGATTGACGCAAAACAAGATTGAAAAGGAATCATAATTTAAAAAACTAAGGGTGGTGGCGTCCAATGACCAAAGAACGTGTCTGGACGGCTGATGAAGTAATTGCCAGAGTCAATGAATATATGAATGCAGAGCACGTTAAAATGGTGGTGCAGGCCTGCCAATTTGCGACGATTGCTCACAAGGATCAACACCGCCAATCTGGTGAACCCTATATTATGCATCCGATTCAGGTTGCAGGGATTCTGGCAGACTTAAACATGGACCCAGAAACGGTTTCCGCCGGTTTTCTCCACGATATTGTTGAGGATACTGGTGCCACTCTGAGTGATGTTCGAGAACTTTTTGGCGACGACGTGGCTTTGATCGTTGATGGCGTCACCAAGCTTGGTAAAATTAAGTACAAGTCGAACAGAGAGCAACTGGCTGAAAATCACCGTAAACTACTGCTGGCAATGTCCAAGGATATTCGCGTCATGATTGTGAAGCTGGCCGACCGCCTGCACAACATGCGGACTCTAGAGCATTTGCGGCCCGACAAGCAACGGCGAATCGCTAACGAAACTTTGGAAATTTATGCACCACTGGCTGATCGTTTAGGGATTAGCACGATCAAGTGGGAACTGGAAGATATCTCACTGCGGTACCTAAATCCACAGCAGTACTACCGCATCGTTCACCTGATGAATTCACGGCGTGACCAACGGGAAGAATACATTGCAGCAGCCATCAAAGTCATTCAGGAATCAATTAGTGATTTGAAGATTACCCCTGACATTTACGGTCGGCCTAAACATATTTACTCTGTTTACCGGAAAATGAAAGATCAACATAAACAGTTTAGTCAAATCTACGATCTCCTGGCTATCCGGGTCATTGTCGATACTATTAAGGATTGTTATGCCGTGTTGGGAGCAATTCACTCACAGTGGAAGCCAATGCCTGGTCGGTTCAAGGATTACATTGCGATGCCTAAGGCTAACATGTACCAGTCTCTGCATACCACGGTGATTGGTCCAGAAGGCAAGCCGCTCGAAGTTCAGATTCGAACTAAGGAAATGCACGCGGTCGCTGAATATGGGGTTGCTGCGCACTGGGCCTATAAGGAAGGTGTCAAGGACAAAGTTCAGGAGACCAATTCTGGTGACAAACTGAATCTGTTTAAGCACATTATTGAATTGCAGGAGGATACCGATGACGCGTCCGACTTTATGGACAGTGTTAAAGGTGAACTCTTTGGCGATCATGTTTACGCCTTCACGCCGAAGGGCGACGTCTTGGAATTGCCTAAAGGTGCCGGGCCACTTGATATGGCCTACGCAATTCACACCGAGGTCGGTCACCACACCACGGGGGCGACTATCAATGGCAAGATTGTGCCGTTGAATTACGAAATCAAGAATGGAGACATTGTGGATATTCGGACGTCCTCTAGTTCAGCTGGACCAAGTCGTGACTGGATGAAATTGGTTTCCACGCGGCGTGCCCGTAATAAAATTAAGCAATTCTTCCGGCAGACTGACCGGGAACAGAATATTGTGGCAGGTCAAGAAACGATTGAGCGTACGATTCGTGAATTGGGCTATGATCCGAAGCAGTTAATGACCAAAGAGAATATGGATAAAGTCACTGCTAAGCTCCATTACCAACATGGCGATGATTTACTGGCTGCCGTTGGTTTTGGTGACATTCAACCACGAGGGGTCGCCAATCGGTTGACCGATGGCGTGCGTCAGGCTGAAGAGGATAAGCGGCGGCGTCAGGAAGAAAAGGAATTACTGGAAGAACACCAGACGCTCAAAAATGACGCTGACACGGATAAAAAAGTTCGTAAGGACAAGGATAAGGACTCCGATGGCGTGGTCATTGAGGGTGTTGATAACTTGCTGATTCGGCTGAGTCATTGTTGTTCGCCCGTCCCTGGGGATGACATTGTGGGTTACATTACCAAGGGCCGGGGAGTCTCCGTTCACCGGAAGGATTGCCCGAACGTGAAGAACGCTGAGGAAAATGGTGAGCGGATCGTGGCGGTTCGCTGGGGAAATATGGCCGGCGATAAGACCAATTACAATGCCGATATCGAAGTACAGGGCTATAACCGTAACGGGTTGTTGAATGATGTCTTAAGGACAATCAACAACAATACGAAGTATCTCACTTCCATCAACGGGAAAGTTGACCACAATAAGATGGCGACCATCTCTGTGAGTGTGGGTACGCGGAGCACCCTGGAATTGCAACGGATTTTGGATAATATTAAGAACATTGCGGACGTTTACGTGGTTAAGCGGGCGTTCCACTAGAAGGACGGTTGACGATGCGAATTCTATTACAGCGGGTCAGTGAAGCTCAAGTTGCCATTGATGGTGACGTCCACGGGGCCATTCAACAAGGTTTCTTATTGTTAGTGGGGGCTGAAGACAGCGATACGAGTGAACAAGTAGATTACTTAGTACACAAAATTAGTAAATTGCGGGTTTTTGAAGACGATGCTGGGAAGATGAACTTGAGTATTTCAGACGTGGGGGGCAGTGTGCTCTCTGTCTCCCAGTTCACACTGTATGCAAATACCAAGAAGGGTAACCGGCCGAGCTTCGTGGCGGCAGGTGACCCGAAGCATGCCAATCAAATGTATGAGGAATTCAATCAAAAATTGGCGGCAACCGGTTTGACCGTTGAAACGGGAGTCTTTGGTGCGGATATGCAAGTGTCTTTAATCAATGATGGCCCCGTCACGATTTGGTTCGATACGGATCGGCCTTAGGTTGTTCATTGTCAAGCTAACGGATAAATACCAGGGGGCGAGATGTTGATCTCACCCCTTTTTGTAGGCTACAACTCACAGGCATGAGCTGGAACGGTGTGGGTCCAACTTGAAGCTGCAAAGGTCACGAGTCGATAATTAAAAAGTTGTCGTTTTGAGCCTCTGGAAGATATCATTTGCAGTGTAAGAATTTTAATAACCCGAGGAGGAACTTAGTTTGCGGTATCAACAAATATTTTGGGATTTTGATGGCACGTTGGTCGACACATATCCGGGGATGGTGGCGGCCTTTCATCAGGCCCTAGTTGCCAGTCGGGTCAATGATTTTGAAATTGATGACGACGATGTCTATCGAACCATGCGGCAACATAGTTTAGGGACAGCTCTGCAACGGTTCTCCGCGGAGTATCAGTTAGATCAGGACCGCTTGGCTAAAATTTATCAGCGTGAAGTGGCGCCAAAGCTTTCGTCTGCGCACCCGTTCAAAGGGGCTGTCAATGTTTTGGCTGGCGTGGTTGCAGCTGGTGGGCGCAACTTTCTGCTCACTCACCGGGATGCCCAGGCTTTAGACCGATTGGATGAATTAAACCTAAAGCGGTATTTTACGGGCTTCGTGACGGCTTCTGATAATTATCCGCGTAAGCCAGATCCAACCAGCCTACAGGCGTTGTGTCGCCAATTTGACGTTGATCCACAATCGGCGTTAATGGTGGGTGATCGCACCCTAGACGTCACGGCAGGGCATCGAGCTGGCATGGCTGGCGCCTTGTTTGACCTAGACCATTTAATCGTGGCGGATAGCCAGCCGGAGTTTCGGACAGCGGCATTGGCCGAACTTCAAGCTTGGTTATTGGTATAGAAAAAGTCCTCACGAACAGCTATTAAAAGCGGCTTGTGAGGACTTTTTATTAACCAGTCTTGGTACTGGTAAATTAACGTAAATTGATTGCCTTTCAAAAATCAGGGATGCGGCCAGTTACGGTTGTGCTTTGGCACGATCAACGATTAAGTTGTTATACACCCCATTTACGGGATTAATTGATAATGGATTGGTTGAATACTGTATAAGCCGAGAGGTGGTCAGATATGGTCTCAGGCGTGTCCGCACCGTTCTAGCCCATATCTGGCAACCGGCAGCCGAAGGACCACACTATGAAGGTCAGGAGCGGAATAATTACCCGCGAGCTAAGATTTCATTAACGGCACCACCGTAAGTCTCACCAAACAGATTAAGGTGAGCCAACAGATAATACAATTGGTAGTGGGGCAATCGTTCGGCATAGCCCTCAGCCAATGGGTAGAGTTCCTGGTAGCCACGGTAAAAGTCTGCCGAGAAGCCACCAAAAATCGTGGTCATTGCCAAGTCAAACTCGCGGTCTCCGTAAAGGACATCGGGATCGATTAAGGTCGGCGTCCCGTCAGCCGTGAATAGGTAGTTGCCGGACCATAAATCACCGTGAAGGAGCGAAGGGACAATCTTTCGGTCCTGGTTCTCGGTGATGATGTTTTGACGAACACGTTCGTAGGCAGTCTGCCGCTGCGGATTCCAAAGCTGATGTTGCTTGGCCCGTTCGACCAGCGGATCAAGGCGTTGGTTGAGGTAGAATGTCGACCAATCTGGTTCCCAGTGATTGTTTTTCGGTAACTTGGCCACCAAATTGTCCTGATCAAAGCCAAACTGCTTAGCAGTTACGTGATGAACGCGGGCAACCATTTGTCCCAGGGCGTATTGACTCCCGTGACCAGTTGTTAAAAATTCTAAAATCAGGTAGGCATCACCGTTGATGACACCAGTGGCAATGACGTCGGGAACGTTGGCTGCCTGGCTTAGAGCACGCAATCCAGCGACCTCGTGGGCGTAAAAAGAGGCTGGCGTCTGCGGCTGAACCAGTAAAAAGTAAGGTCCCTCCGGTGAATCGAGCTGAAAGGCCTCGTTAATGTCGCCGCCACTGACGGGGGTGGCTGTCAACGGTTGGGGTAGCGGTAGTTGAGTGAGCCAATTCTGTGCAAGCGTCACGAAAACTCCTTCTTTCTGAATAATTTAATACGAAGCCAGTTAGCCGGCTGATGAGAAGTATTTACTGAGTCCAGCGACAACGCGGTCGGCTACCTGTTCTTGATACTGGGCACTACTGATATTGTTGAAATCTTTCTTGGTGTTGATATACCCCATTTCTAACAGCAGGGCTGGCCGGCTATTATCACGGATAACTTCAAAGTTGCCGTACTTTACGCCCCGATTGCTGAGAGGTAGATCGTTCATCTCGCTGTTTACATCTGTTGCTAATTCATAGGATGAGTTCCGATGGTAGTAGTAAGTGGTTGTACCAGACCCGAGATTGTCTGAAGGGGCGGAGTCAAAGTGAAAACTAATAAAGGCACTCGCGTCGTCGGTGTTGGCCAAAGCTGGACGATCAGCCAGGCTGACCGTCTTGTCCGTTGACCGTGTCATGATGACGTGCGTTCCCCGGGCGCGGAGCTTCTTGGCAACGCGATTGGCTAATTGGAGGGTATAGGTCTTTTCCTCGTGATTTTGATCAATGGAAAGCGCCCCCGAGTCGCTGCCCCCGTGGCCAGGATCAAGGACAATCGTTGCTTCAGACAGATTAGTAACTCGTTTAAGACTGCCAGGATGATCGACCAGCCAACTGGCAACCCAACCGAAATGGTTCTGACTGTCCCGAACGTGGTACCAATTATCCTTTTCGCCTAAAATTGTTAAGCGGGTATTTTTTTTGACCTTGTGGGTCACCTTATAGGTCAGGCCCGGACCGTCCCGCAGATTAAGATTAGTGAGGGTCGCGGTGACAGAATTGTGGTGGGTGAAGGCTAGTAATAAACCGCCAGCCACTAAGAGAATGGCGAGACTGGTAATCAGTCCCGTCCAGTTTTTAGGTTTAAAGTGCATACTGTGTCTCCTTATTCAAATTAGGTTTCATTATACCACGATTACTTTCATCTCCTGCAGATTCTGTGAGAAAGGGGGTTGACTTTTCAGGAGATTTTAATTATGCTTAACGAGAATTAAATATTTGCCAGTGAGAGAGACTAGTAGGAAAAATCACGTTTGTAGAGAGACCGTGTTGATGGGAACGGTTAACGGTGTGATTCCGAAGACACTTTTGAGGCTAATGACGCTAGTCGTCATTCGTTTGCAACGTTATCCTGCAGAGAATATAAAAGGTGGTACCGTGCATACTTTTGCGCCCTTGTCAAAAGACAGGGGCGCTTTTTATTTTCTACAGGCGCAGAAAGGGAGAATGCTCATGCGTTACCAACGACCAAAGGGCACGGCGGACATTTTACCAGGAGATTCAGAAACTTGGCAGTTCGTCGAAGCTACTGCGCGCCAGTTGTTTGCTAACTACCGCTTCGCTGAGATTCGAACACCAATGTTCGAAAACTTCGAAGTCTTCTCACGAACGTCTGGAGATACTTCAGACATCGTGACCAAGGAAATGTACGATTTTAAAGATAAAGGCGATCGGCATTTATCTTTACGGCCAGAAGGAACTGCCGGCGTGGTTCGGGCATTTGTTGAAAACAAATTGTACGGGCCTGAAACCACGAAACCCTACAAGGTCTACTACATGGGACCAATGTTTCGGTATGAGCGTCCTCAATCAGGACGGCAACGTCAATTCCATCAAATTGGAGTCGAAGCTTTTGGTAGCGATGCTCCGGAGTTAGACGTTGAAGTGATTGCCCTGGGCATGAACCTGTTGTCGAAGTTAGGGTTGACACATTTACGTTTAGCTCTGAACACTCTCGGCGACAAAGCATCCCGAGATGCTTACCGGCAAGCCTTGATTGACTTTCTTGAACCGCATTTTGACGAATTAAGTGAAGACTCGAAGGTCCGGTTACACAAGAACCCATTGCGGGTACTTGATAGTAAGGATCAGCATGATCAAGAGATCGTTGCTGATGCCCCTTCAATCCTCGATTTCTTAACGCCAGAAGCAACGGCTCACTTTGACCGGGTCAAAGCTAGCTTGGACACTTTGGGAATTGACTACGATGTTGATGCCACGATGGTTCGGGGATTGGATTACTACAATCACACCATTTTCGAAATCATGGCAGACTCGCCCGCATTGGGTGAGGGTTACACGACTGTCCTTGCCGGTGGTCGTTACAACGGACTGGTCGAGGAACTGGGTGGACCTGAGATGCCCGGTGTTGGGTTTGGATTGGGAGTTGAACGATTGGTTCTGCTGATGCAAGCAGAGAAAGTCGCCATTCCTGATGTGAATTCGTTAGACGTTTACGTAGTTGGGATTGGTGATGAAACGTCGCTTGAAACGCTTAAATTAGTGCAAGCGATTCGTCGTGCAGGATTGTCTGCCGACCGTGACTACCTGGCGCGAAAGCCTAAAGCACAGTTCAAAACTGCTAACCGCCTGTCGGCAGCCTACACACTGACCATTGGGAATCAAGAATTAGCCGACCAAACGGCTAACTTGAAATCAATGGCCACGGGTGAAGAGGTTAGCGTACCATTAGCTGACATTTATACAAGTTTTCAGGATGTCGTAAATACCCATTTTGCGACAAAATAAAAAAGGTAAGAGGGGATTACAATGGAACAGAACTTGAAACGAACCACTTATGCTGGATTGGTTGATGAAAAATATCTCGACCAAACAGTTGTATTGAAGGGTTGGGTACAAAAGCGTCGTGACCTCGGGAACTTGATCTTTATTGATTTACGTGACCGTGAAGGAATTGTCCAATTAGTATTCAGTGATGAATATGGCAAGGATGCTTTGGCTGTAGCTGATCAACTACGGAGTGAGTACGTCATTGAAATCCAAGGGACTGTCGTTGCCCGTTCTGCCAAGGAAATCAATCCTGACATGAAGACCGGGAAAGTCGAAGTTCGGGTTACAGGTATCAACCTGTTAAACAAAGCCAAGACGCCACCATTCTACATCCAAGATGGCATCAACGTTTCCGACGAAGTGCGGTTGAAGTACCGTTACTTAGACTTACGTCGTCCAGAAATGCAAAAGGCTATTAGACTACGTAGTCGGATTCTTCATTCCGTACATAGTTACTTTGACAACAATGGCTTCATTGATATCGAAACGCCTAACCTGACCAAGTCAACGCCTGAAGGTGCTCGGGACTACTTAGTTCCTTCACGGATTTACCCTGGTCACTTCTACGCATTGCCTCAATCACCACAATTATTTAAGCAATTATTGATGGGTTCCGGCTTTGACCGTTACTACCAAATCGCCCGTTGCTTCCGTGACGAAGACTTGCGTGGTGACCGTCAACCAGAATTTACGCAAATTGACGTGGAAACGTCATTCTTAACTTCTGCAGAAATCCAAGACATGACCGAAGGTTTGATCAAGAAGGTTATGAAGGATGCTCTGGGCGTTGACGTGAAGTTACCATTCGAACGTCTCGACTGGGACGACTCCATGGCTCGCTTCGGTACCGACCAACCCGATGTTCGGTTTGGTATGGAACTGAAAGACTTGACCGACATCATGGGCAAGTCAGAATTCAAAGTCTTTGCTGATGCTGCTGCCGATGGCCAAGTTAAAGCAATCGCCGTACCTGGTGGTGCTGACAAGTACAGCCGTAAAGAAATCGACAAGTATGAACAATACATCGAACGTTTCGGTGCTAAGGGCTTAGCTTGGATGAAGGTTACGGATGATGGTTACAGCGGTCCAATCGCTAAGTTCTTCAACGAGGGCGACTGGTTCAAGCAAATCAACGAAAAGACTGGCGCCAAGAGTGGTGACTTGTTACTCTTCGTTGCTGACTCCAAACGGGTCGTTGCTGCTTCCCTTGGATACTTGCGTAAGGCAATTGCCAAGGAACAAGGTATGATTGATGAAAACAAGTGGGCCTTCTTGTGGGTTGTTAACTGGCCATTGTTTGAATACGATGTTGACGCTAAGCGTTGGGTTCCAGCCCATCACCCATTCACGGCACCTGCAATTGGTGACGAACACTTCTTGGACGAAGGCGAAGACCCAACTCAAGCCTACGCTCAAAGTTACGACATTATCTTGAACGGTTTGGAATTAGGTGGGGGTTCAATCCGGATCCACTCACACGAACTGCAAATGAAGATGTTGAGAGCCTTAGGCTTCACGCCAGAACGTGCTGACAAGCAATTTGGGTTCCTACTAAATGCCCTGGATTACGGTTTCCCACCTCATGGTGGTATCGCCATTGGGTTGGACCGTTTTGTCCGGCTCTTAGCTAAGCGTGAAAACATTCGTGATGTTATCGCGTTCCCTAAGAACTCTAAGGCAACGGAACCAATGACTAAGGCACCAAGTGAAGTTAGTGAAGAACAATTAAGTGAACTTTACTTAAGAGTTGCTGACCCTGAAAAAACGAAGGAATAAGTTAGCTCTTTAAAATAGCCATGGTCGAAACGTCTTAGCACGGTTCGACGTTGGTAAAAGAAGATTCGTAACAGACCTTAATTCTGTGAAATTAAGGGTGTTATGAATCTTTTTTTATGGCATTTGTCATAATTGACAGCGTCATTCGGGTCTTGACGGCACTTGAAAAAAGCCGTTTAATAGAATCATTAGAAAATGGAGTGATTATGATGAATGAAATTGAAACGGCAACGTTTGCGGGCGGCTGTTTTTGGTGCATGGTCCGGCCCTTTGACACGTTCCCCGGAATCAAAAAAGTTTTGTCCGGATACAGTGGTGGTACGGTAACTGATCCGACCTATGAGCAGGTTAAGGCCCAACATACGGGACACACTGAAGCGGTTAAGATCTGGTTTGACCCCGCGGTGGTTAGCTACCGGCAGTTGGTTGATTTATATTGGCAACAAACAGATCCGACCGACGATGGCGGTCAGTTCCAAGACCGGGGCTCAAACTATCGGCCAGTGATCTTCGTGAACAGTACGGCCCAGTTGGCGGTGGCTCAGGAGTCCCGGGCGGCTTTGCAGGCGCGTGAACAGTTTAGCAAGCCCATCGTGACAAAAATTCAAGTGGTTCAACCGTTCTTTGTGGCAGAGAAACGACACCAGCAGTTTTACCGGAAGCAGCCGGAGCGCTTCGAACAGGAAGAAGCTGGCGGCCGGGCAGCATTTATTGCTACCAATTGGTCATGAGATTGTTCTCGGGGGGTTTCAATCTTCGGTCATCATTTGGTCTAAAGATTAAAAGTCACTAAGAGCCTGCGAGTTGCCGTGGCCGTGATGCTAATAAAATGCTATACTAGGCCGAGCAAAGCGTCTACTAAGGAAAATGTTTCGTGTGTGTGATGGCCGAAATTGGTCTAGCAAGACGTGACATCAAAAATAAGTGAGGTCTGTTTTTAAATCATGGATGATGTTCAGCAGTTGTTAAAACGACACACATATATGGCAAAGTTTTCGGTTGCCTTCTTCTATGGGGTGTTGGTCTCCATTGCGGTGAACTTTTTTTGGACACCGGGTCATATTTATTCTTCCGGGGTTACCGGACTGGCACAGCTGGTTAACACTTTAACCGCCGGATTAGGCACCTTTCACATTAATACGGGGTTAGGGTTATTTCTGATTAATATTCCTATGTTCTTCTTGGCATGGAAACAAATTGGGAAGTCCTTCACGGTTTTTACGTTTATTTGTGTGCTCTTTGCTTCGGTCATGATTCGGGTGATTCAACCGATTCATTTGACTAGTGATCCTATTATTTGTGCCATCTTTGGGGGAGCTGTCAACGGGTTTGGAACTGGTTTTGCGCTAAAGAATAGTATTTCTACGGGTGGTTTGGATATCATCGGCATCGTCCTACGACGCAAGACTGGTCGTAGTATGGGGACCATTAACATTGCATTCAACAGTTTAATTGTGTTGAGTGCCGGTTTTGTTTATGGCTGGCCTTACGCACTATATTCTGCGCTAGGACTGTTCGTCAATGCTAAGGTAATCGACATGACCTTCACACGTCAGCAACGGATGCAGGTCATGGTCATTACTGACCGGCCGAAGACGGTAATTGATAGTATTCAAAATCATCTTCGACGGGGCATTACCATTGTCCACGGGGCCGAGGGGGCCTACCATCATGATGAAAAGACCATTTTGTTTACGGTCATTACCCGCTACGAAATGGATGAACTGGAGGCTGCCATGACTGAGGCGGATCCGAAGGCGTTTGTCAGCATTTCAGACACGGTTAAGATTTTAGGACATTTCTACGAACCAAAATGGTGAGCTTATTCACCAGTCGACTGGTCTTCCTCACGGAGACTGGTCGATTTTTTTTGACAATAAACCTGGAGGTTGAGAACTGTTAAAGGTTAGCCAAGCTGGTCGTAGCAAAGATAGTGGTACGGAGGTTGTGTAATCGCATATTTCCATCCGGTTTATAGCACGGGCAACCTGGGAGATACGGGTTTTTCATGGCTTCAAATCGAGTGAGAAGCCCGTCTTTGGGCTGAAGCGTTCTGTAGCAGGCGGAATTCCTAGCCGCCGAAATGCGACCAATTTAGAAGGGGTGGCAGTAACTATGGTTGGCAACTGGCAAGATTTTCAAAGAAATTTGGGTTGAATCCTTAAAGGTTCTTAAAAATCCCTAGGTTCACAGGGTAGATGTGGTATAATTCTCGGTGTTATGGGCAGCGAAAATAAGTGATATTGGTGATTAACGTGAAAGAGATTTATTTATGGTTGATCCGGCTAATGTCGTTTCTGAGTGCGGGCCGTCGGCAAACCGATGTGGTCTACTTAATGAGCTTTACGGATAATTTGCCGTTCATTAAGGCACTTGCGGCGGCACTTCCCGCCGGACAACGGTTGGTAGTCTATTATCGGCCAGAACACGAGGCCTCGGCGACCAACTTGGCAGCGGGAGGCATTGTTACGCGGCCGTTGCGGGATAACCTGCAATTTGTCGTGAAGGGAATTCCCCAGATCATGCGAGCACGAGTCCTGTTTTGCGATAATTACTACGCCTTCTTGGGGGGCTTGAGGCACCCCAAAGGTATGCGTATCGTACAGGTCTGGCATGCCGCTGGTGCCATCAAACGGTTTGGGTGGGATGATCCCACGACCGCCGAACGGTCCAAGAGTGATCAACGACGGTTCCAGGCGGTTTATGATCAATTTGATGAATTCGTGGTGGGCTCTGCTGCCATGGGTGAGGTGTTTGCGCGGAGTTATCGGGTAGCCCCTGAACGCATGCAGGAGCTTGGGTATCCGCGGTCTGACCGATTGCAAGACGCCGGTTGGATCACCCGTACCAGGGCACGGGTTGCCCGGTTGGCACCGGAATTAGCTGGCCACCGAGTAATCTTGTACGCCCCAACGTACCGCGAGGGCGTCACGTTCACACCACCAACGGGGTTGGGCGCGGCTTTGGCCGCTGATCCGGACTCACGCGTGGTCGTCAAATTACACCCGGCTTTGCGCGCTAAGGCAACCGCTTTGCAGCAGGAACTGGGCGATCAGGTAGTGGTGGCTCAGCATCTGAGTACAACGGACCTATTGACCGTGGCGGACACGCTTGTTACGGATTATTCGTCCGTAGCGTTTGACTACAGTTTATTGCCAAATGCTCACAGCCTGTTATTTTTTCTATATGATTTGGAAGAGTATACGCGTAATCCGGGGGTGCAGGCGGATTTACAGGATTGGTTACCGGGGCCCGAGTTACGGACCTGCGAGCAACTAGCCACGGCGATTCGCGCGGATCAACCAACAGATTTAACTGAATTTAATCTTCATTGGAATAGTGCTAATGACGGTGTTGCCACACAACGGGTGATTGACCGTTACGTGGCACTATTATCCGATTAAACTAAAGGAGTGCAGTGCCTTGAAAGAGGTCATGACCTTATTTAAAGAACAGATTTCAAGTATCGGGATTATCTTTCGGATTTCTCGTTATGAGGATCAAGCAAGTTACCAAAGCCATTACTTAGGTTTAGCTTGGGAATACTTATACCCACTGATTCAAATCGGGATTTACTGGTTAGTCTTCGGTGTTGGGTTGAAGCATGGTCAACCATTGAACGGGGTGGGATACCTACCTTGGATGGTGATTGGGATTACCCCCTGGTTCTTCATGAACCGGGCAACGTTGGATGCCTCTAAGAGTATCTATCAACGGGTCAACATGGTTGCTAAGATGAAGTTTCCAGTCTCAGCGTTGCCCACGATTAAAGTGGTCAGCAACCTGAGTTCCTTCTGGACAATGATGGTCTTCTCCATCTTCATCGGGTTACTGAACGGGGTTTACCCACAAGTTTCTTGGTTACAGTGGATCTACTACTTCTTCGCCATGATTTGTTTGTTAGTGGCGTTAGGGGTGTTGAATTCTTGTATCAGTGTCTTGGTTCGTGATTATCACATCCTGTTACAATCAGTAATGCGGATGTTATTCTACGTATCCGGTGTGCTGTTTAACTTTGTAACCACGTCTTTCCCAGCACCATTCGTGCACTTATTAGAATTAAACCCGTATTATTACATTGTTAACGGGTTCCGGGAATCCTTCATTGGGACTGGTTGGTTCTGGCAACATCCAATGTTGACGCTAGAATTTTGGTCCTTCGTTTTCTTCGTGCTGTTGATTGGGTCACACTTGCACTACAAGTTCCGATCACGGTTCGTCGACTTAATTTAATTGAAAGGAGCAACCTCAAATGGCTAAAGGTTTACAAGGTATCATTCGGTCATTGAAGCTTGTTGCTCGCTGTGGGCTCATCGTATTGAACGATGGGCTTATTTGTTTACCAATCAAACGGCAACAAGTCATCTTTGAAAGTTTCAATGGGAAGGACGTCAATGACAATCCGGCCGCAATTTATCGTGAACTGGTGCGAGAAAATCCCGCGTACGCACAGACGGCGTATTTTAGTGTGAAGCCCAGTGAATATGCGAGCCTACACGCTAAGTATCCTGAGATTAAGTTGGTCAAGCGCTTTACACCGGGTTGGGTCGCACTGATGGCTCGGGCAGAATTCTGGGTATTGAATTCACGGTTACCCAACTGGTGGCATAAAAACCGGCGGACCACGACGATTCAGACTTGGCACGGAACGCCCTTGAAAAAGTTGGGCGCCGACATCGAGCACGTCGCAATTCCTGGAACCACTACAGCAGCTTACCATCAAGAATTTGTGACGGCGGCGCAACGGTGGGATTACCTCATTGCGCCTAATCGATATTCACAAGATATTTTCAAATCGGCTTTTGGGTTTCGCAACCACTCCTTGGTAATCGGCTATCCCCGTAACGACGTGCTATACGCGACCAGTGACCAACAAATCACGGCGATAAAGGCAGCACTCCTCGGGCCAGTTACTGGGCCAGTGGTCACCTACGCACCAACCTGGCGTGATGACATGGCAGTTCGGCCAGGCGTCTATCAATTTGATTTACCATTTGACTTGGGTGAATTTTTCCAGCACGTTCCCACGGGGACTCACTTGGTTATTCGGCCCCATTACCTGGTAAAGGATGCCATCGATATTCATGGGTTTGAGGACCGCGTCACGGTGTTGGCGGATACGGATATTGCCCAATTGTATTTGATTTCAGATTTGTTGATTACGGACTACTCGTCGGTTATGTTTGATTTCGCTAATTTAAAACGGCCCGAGTTGTTTTTTGCCTATGACTTGGAGCACTATCGTGACCAACTACGCGGATTTTACTTTGATTATGAAAAGGAAATTCCAGGCCCCTTGGTGACAACGGCAACCGCTTTTTATCGGCGATTAGATGACTGGACGACGGCTGGTGAGTTTCCAGGTTTTGCGGATCGTCAAGCCGCCTTCTATCACAAATTTTGTGAGTGGGAGGACGGGACAGCTAGTCAGCGAGTGGCACAAGTTATTCTTCACGAAAGGGATGCAGAGTAATGACTGAATTTTTAATTGGGTCACACGTTAGTATGAAGGGGAAAGACATGTTGTTGGGGTCGGCACAAGAGGCAGCCAGCTTCGGTGAGAATGTCTTCATGGTTTATACCGGGGCACCTCAGAATACCCGGCGCAAACCCATCGAGGAGTTGAACATTGAAGCTGGAAAGGCGTTTATGGCGGATCATCAGCAACGTGCGGTCGTGGTTCATGCGCCTTACGTGGTCAACTTAGGCAATACGACTAAACCGCAAAATTACGGTTTTGCTGTAGAATTTTTAACGGCCGAAGTCAAACGGGCGGCGGCTCTCGGTGCTACTCAAATTGTCTTACATCCCGGCGCCCACGTGGGTGCTGGAGCTGATGCAGCCATTGCCCAAATTGCGAAGGGCTTGGATGAAATTCTGGGTGCGGCCACGGAGCCAGTCCAGATTGCCTTAGAAACAATGGCGGGCAAGGGGACTGAAGTGGGCCGAACCTTTGAGGAGTTAGCTGCCATTATGGACGCCACTGCTGCCAATGATCGGCTGTCAGTCTGCTTTGACACCTGTCATACCAGTGACGCTGGCTACGCTATCGCAACAGATTTTGACGGCGTCCTTAATGAATTCGACCACGTCATTGGTGTTGACAAGCTCAAGGTGATTCACCTGAACGATTCTAAGAATCCTCAGGGGAGTCACAAGGACCGACACACCAACATCGGATTGGGAACGTTAGGGTTTGACGTCTTGAATGGTGTGGCCCATCATCCCCAATTGACGGCGGTACCGAAGATCATGGAGACGCCCGTAATTGGGCCAGATCGCAAGCACGGGGTCAATCCTCATGGTTATGAGGTTGCTATGTTAAAGGCCCAACGGTTCAATCCGGATTTAGCGGCCGACGTTTTAGCTGCGAAGCCGGTCGATGAATTTTTGATGCGGCAATAATCAGGTGATATAAGCGTTCAACTTATTTATTCAGATTAGTAGGAGTAGAAATCATGGGGGGAGAAATTGAATATGAAAAAAGGTGTCGATGCACCATTAGTGCCAATCATGTTTTTACTAGTTGGTATCGTGGGGATGGTGATGGCAATTACTTCTGGGGAGTGGACCAATTACGTTTTCCCAGGTGCCCTGTTCCTGTTTGCGGGCATGTATTTGTATACATCACTGTGGGGGAAATACCACCTTATCAAACGCGTAGTTGCAGAAATGCAGCTTGACGGTCACGAACGGGTGTTGGATCTTGGGACGGGCCATGGGGCCTTTTTACTGGAAGTTGCGGGGCAGTTAAGCATCCCAGGGAAAGTGACTGGCTTAGATATTTGGAAGCGGGGCGACCAATCAGGCAACTCAATGGAGGAAACGCAGCAGAACATTGACCAGATTGGTGTTAGTGACGTCAGTGAGTTGGTGACCGGAGATATGACCCAGCTGCCTTTCGAGGATAATTATTTTGATGCAGTGGTGGCGAGTCTTTCAATCCACAATGTGAAGCCCAAGGCTAGTCGCCAACAAGCAATCGCTGAGGCCTACCGGGTTTTGAAGCCGAACGGTCACCTGGTTATTTTGGATATTGAACACGTCGGTGAATATCGGAATCAATTGAAACAACTTGGCGTGAAGGAAGTTAGTGTCCGACATGCTGGTCTCAATGGCATGTACGCGTTGCTGAGTACGAGAATCTTAGTAGCTGAGAAGTGAGTGAAATCGGGGATACGTCGATTCTAATTAATTAGTGATAACAAAAAAGGAAAAGTGCTTGTGATCAGTTTCGGTCACAAGCACTTTTCCTTTTTTACTGGTTAATCGGCTAAGGGATGGGGAATCAAATCGTAGTCCACACTCTCCATAATTAGCGTGGCAGTCTCTTCAATCGACTTGTTTGAGACGTCGATCACTAGGCACCCAATCTTTTTGTAGATCTTCTGAGCGTAATCCAATTCCTCGCTGATCTTCTTAGTATCGGAGTAGGCGCTGTCTGCCGGGAGGCCGTAAGACAACATGCGTTCTTGACGAATCTTTCTGAGCGATTCCGGCTTGTTAGTCAGGCCGAAGATCCGCTTGGGGTCGACCTGCCACAGTTCGTCTGGAAGCTGTGTAGTAGGGCCTAACGGCAAGTTTGCAACCCGTAATTTCCGATTGGCTAGGAACAGTGAGAGTGGGGTCTTAGACGTCCGTGAGACCCCGAGGATCACGATGTCAGCCTTGAGTAGGCCAGTGGGGTCCTTACCATCATCGTAGGTTACGGCGAACTCCATGGCAGCAATCCGGTCGAAATACGTATCATTTAGGTTATGGACCAGTCCGGGAACGCCTTCAGGTTCCAAATTGGTGGCCTGACGCATCACGGCCATGGCTGGCTGAATACAATCAAATTGCTGTAATTGATTGGCGGCGGCGAATTCACGGACGCGCTTACTGAGCTTGGCGTTGACCAGGGTGTGGAAAATCATGGCCCGCTGCTTCTTAGCGAGGTTGAGGATACCATCGAGAATCGAGTCCGTCTGAATGAACGGGAAACGTTGATAGCTAGCTTTGATCGTGGGAAACTGGGAGATAGCAGTTTGTGCGACGGTCAGGGCCGTTTCACCTGAAGAATCGGAAACGATGAAGATATTTATCTGTGGCATGGCGAGCAACTCCTCTAAACATTTTCCTCTAGTTTAACCCGTCTACGAAATCGGTTCAAATTTTATTGCCAGCGTTATTGACGCGGTTTGGCTGTTTATGTATAATAGTTAAGAACCGTTACGCCGGTGGAGAGATTCCAACCGACGTTATTACTTGTGCTCGGAGGGAGGGAATTTTATATGGCAAAGACAGTCGTTCGCAAAAACGAGTCTTTTGACGACGCTCTTCGGCGCTTCAAACGTACGGTTTCCCGTAGCGGTACTTTACAAGAATACCGTAAACGTGAATTTTACGAAAAACCAAGTGTGAAGAAAAAGTTAAAATCAGAAGCTGCGCGTAAGCGTAAAGCCAAGAAGAAGCGTTTCTAATAGCTCTTTTTGCAAATTAACGAAAAATCCTCAAGGTCTTCGGACTCTGAGGTTTTTTTGTCGTCATTTTTGCTATTTTTAATAAACAGGTTACGGATATATATGCAGAACTAATCCGCGTTAGTTAAGACAACTTTACCAATCATTCGGTTAGCTTCCACCAGGGCGTGAGCAGCCCGCATGTTAGCCGGATTGATGGGGGTGAATGTTTGGTTGAGGGTCGAGACTAAGGTGCCGGCGTCTAGCAGTTGGGCAACGCGCTCTAAAATTTGGTGTTGACTGATCATGTCCGGGGTTTCGAAATAGGACTTGGTGTACATCCATTCCCAGGCGAAGGTCGCTCGTTTGGATTTCAACGCTTGCAGGTCAAGCGGACTATCGGTCTTCCCTGTGATGGAGACGATGGTACCACTGGGCCGAATCAGTGACACGATTTCTGACCAGTGCTGGTTTAAATTACTCAGTTCCAAAATGTAGTCTACGGTTGGGTAACCTAGGGCATGAACTTGCGGAACTAAGTCTTGGCGATGGTTGACGACCGCATCTGTACCGTGCGCCTTGGTCCAGGCAATGGTTTCGGGGCGTGAGGCCGTTGCAATGACTGTTAGTCCGGCTAAATGAGCCAATTGGGTGGCCATGGAGCCCACCCCACCAGCACCATTGATGATCAGCAAAGTTTTACCGGCATTGGCCTGAGGGGTATCGAAGTTCAGATGCATTTGTTCAAAGAGGGCCTCCCAAGCCGTCAATGAAGTTAGGGGCACCGCCGCGATTTCTGCGGGGGTCAATTGTCTGGGCGCGTGGCCAACGATTCGTTCGTCCACGAGGTGGTACTCGCTGTCCGTTCCTGGCCGTTTGAATGAGCCAGCGTAAAAGACCCGGTCACCGGGTTCAAAGAGGCTGACCGCCGAGCCAACCGCTTCTACAGTGCCATAGGCGTCCCAGCCGATGACTTTGGGGTGGTCAAGAGGCTCTGTGGTTCCCCGGCGCACACCAGCGTCTACGGGATTGACAGACGTCGCAATGACTTTGACTAGGATATCGTGACCAGTGGGGGTTGGCTTGGGTTCAAAAAATTCAATAAAACTTTTTTCGTCCGTGATTGGTAAATTCTGGGTGAACCCAATGGCCCGCATATCTGACATAACAAAACTTCCTTTCGTTTTGGTTGGAGGGTGAAAGCATTGCCATTCTAATCGGTCTAAGGCCAATTTGTTATTAAAGCTAGATCACTCTCACCTGGAAAAATTAAATTCTTATTGGCCCTATTGTAACAGTCAGAGTTGGATATTGTTATTCGTAAGCTTTGAGCAATCGTTGTGGCTTAAAATGGTCACTGAGATGAAAACTGGGACAATTCAATTGAGTAGGATAACTTTACCTGACGCTAGCGCGGATAAGGTGTAAACTTATCTTTAATGATGAAATTTTAGGAGGAACTATAATGAGTTTAGAGACCCAACTCAACACTGATTTAAAGACGGCCATGAAGGCCCACGACAAACTTTCCTTGAACGTTATCCGCATGATGAAGGCGGCTTTGACGAACGAAAAGGTTAAGGCTGGCCATGACTTGACATCTGAGGAAGAGCTAACGGTGGTTTCCCGCGAATTGAAGCAACGGAAAGAATCCATGACAGAGTTTGCCAAGGGTAACCGGGATGATTTGGTTGAAGGTGTGAAGGCAGAAATTGCGATCGTTGAAAAATATGCGCCTAAGCAATTAAGCGCCGATGAAATCGCGAAGATCGTTGCCGACGGCATTGCTAAGGTCTCCGCTAGTGGTATGGGGGACTTTGGTAAGGTCATGGGTGTCGTGATGCCTCAGGTTAAGGGGAAAGCCGATGGCGCCCTGGTTAACCAGACCGTCAAAGCGCAATTAAACAAGTAATTTTTTTGATCGCTGCGAATTAGTTTCGTAGCGATTTTTTTGCCAAGTGGGAGGAGAGATTATGACGTTAACCTATCAGCAGGTTCAGACGCCCACCGAGGACCAAAACGCCTTACTGTTATTGGCGGACCCAAGTCAACGATTGGTGGCGGCGTACATTTCCAAAAGTCACGTCTATGCGGCTAACGATCGGTCGGGGCTAGTTGGGATGTTGGTGCTCCAACCGCGGTCTCAGCAGGTTGTAGAAATTATGAATGTCGTTGTGACACCACCTAAGCAACATCAGGGTTATGGGCGAGTATTACTCATGTTTGCCCAGCAGTGGGCGATTGACCGGAGTTACCGGACAGTTCGAATTGCTACCGGAACGACGAGTCTGGTGCAACTCTATCTTTATCAACAGTGTGGTTTTCGGGTCGTGGCGGTTGAGCGGGATTATTTCACCGCTAATTATAGCCAACCAATCGTGGAAAATGGCTTGGTATTACAAGATCGATTAGTCCTAGAATTACCAATTACCTTGCCGCAATTACCCATTAATGAGCAGTAGGGCACGTCGCCGAGGTGTTATTGAATGATTACCGAACGAGTTTTCACGCGCAATCCTTTTACAATCCCCGGTGTTATGCTAAAATTTGAGTATCAGTAACGCCAAAATAAAGACAAAGGAGCCACCGTATTTGACTGAGAACGCGACGATTGAAAAAGAATATATTTTGGAGCGACCAGAGGACGAAGCTGCCCTGTTGGGGGCTCAGGATCAATTTGTGACCTTGCTTGAAGAGGGACTGAACGTCACCATCAAGCCCTTTGGAAATTCAATCAAAGTTGCTGGGGCCGCTGAAGCGGTTGACCACACGTTGGCTATCTTACGCAACATGAGTGATCTCCTGGCTAAGGGGATCAAATTAAATAGTGCCGATGTCATCAGTGCCATGAAGATGGCGGACAAGGGGACACTGACTTACTTTAAAGACTTTTACACCGAGACCTTGATCAAGGATGCCAAGGGTCGGGCTGTGCGGGTCAAGAATTTTGGCCAACGCCAGTACATTGATTCCATCAAGCACAACGACATTACCTTTGGGATTGGACCCGCTGGGACAGGGAAAACGTATTTGGCCGTGGTGATGGCGGTATCCGCGTTGAAACACGGGGATGTGGAAAAGCTGATCATCACTCGGCCAGCCGTTGAAGCCGGTGAAAGTCTGGGGTTCTTACCTGGTGACTTGAAGGAAAAAGTTGATCCTTACCTGCGGCCAATTTACGATGCGCTTTACGCTATCCTGGGGGCCGAGCACACGACTCGGTTGATGGACCGTGGGGTCATCGAAATTGCGCCGCTGGCTTACATGCGTGGGCGGACGCTGGAATCTGCGTTCGTTATCTTGGATGAAGCTCAAAATACGACCAACATGCAAATGAAGATGTTCCTGACACGGTTGGGGTTTGGATCTAAGATGATCGTCAACGGGGATATTTCACAAATTGACTTACCACATAATGCTAAGTCGGGGTTGATTCAGGCCCAAAACATTTTACAAAACGTGTCGCACATTAACTTTGTGACCTTTAACGCGGACGATGTTGTCCGACACCCAGTGGTTGCCCGCATCATTAATGCTTATGAGGCCCACGATACTAAACCAAATGGAGCTAAAAAATAATGGATTTAGAGATTTTTGATAAAACTGCTAACGGTGTTCCAGACAAGCACGTCACGATGATTCGTGAGGTACTGGAATTTGCTGGCAAGTACATTAAATTGGCAGAAAACACGGAGATGTCCGTGACGTTGATGAATAACGAAGACATTCATCAAATTAACAAGGAATACCGGGGCGTTGACCGCGCGACCGACGTCATCAGTTTTGCGATTGAAGACGCCGATGACGAGGATGAAGAGTTCCCACTGGTCATGGATGAGGAAATGGCTGCCGAAATTCCTGAAAACATTGGTGATATCTTTGTCTCAATGGATAAAGTCGAAGAACAAGCGGAGTACCTGGGCCATTCCTACGAACGGGAATTAGGTTTTCTCGTGGTCCATGGTTTCTTACACCTGAACGGCTACGACCACATGAAGCCTGAAGATGAAAAGGTCATGTTCAAGTTGCAGGCCGACATTCTAGATGCCTATGGCCTCAAGCGATAAGCAAACCGGGAAGAATCGGGCCTTTAAGCAATCGTTAGGCCACGCGTGGGATGGTCTCCGGGCCCTGTTTCACTATGAACGAAACTTTCGTAAACATTTGGCGGTCGGTAGCTTGGCCATCATTGCCGGGTTGCTCTTGCGACTGACGCTGAATGAGTGGCTGTGGTTGGTATTGGCCATTTTCTTGGTCTTGATTGCCGAGACGTTGAACACAATTGTGGAAGCAGTCGTTGATTTGGTAGTGGGTCAAACCTACCACGATTTAGCGAAACGCGCGAAGGACGTTGCTGCGGGTGGCGTCTTAATGGCGGCCATTTTTGCCGTCATTGTTGGGGCGTTAGTCATGTTGCCAGCGCTAGGCCGCTGGTTCTAATTGGAGGAAAATATGGATAATCCAGATTACAAATCAGGTTTCGTCGCTATTGTTGGGCGGCCAAACGTTGGGAAATCAACCTTTTTAAACCGGGTGATTGGGCAGAAAATTGCTATCATGTCGAACACGGCACAGACGACTCGGAACAAGATTCAAGGAATCTATACGACTGATGAAGCCCAAATCGTGTTCATCGATACGCCGGGGGTTCATAAACCTAAGAGTAAGTTGGGTGACTACATGGTGCAGTCGGCCATGTCAGCGTTAAACGAAGTCGATGCCGTTTTGTTCATGGTCAACGCTGCTGAAAAGCGGGGAGCTGGGGACAACTTTATTATCGACCGGCTGAAGAACGTGAAGGCCCCGATTTACCTGTTGATCAACAAGATCGATCAAGTAAAGCCAGACGATTTACTGCCAGTCATGGAACAGTACCAAAAGGCGTTGCCTTGGAAGGCAGTTTACCCAATTTCTGCGTTGGAGGGGAATAACGTTGACGAACTGTTGACGGGATTAGTCGACCAGATGCCTAATGGGCCACAATACTATCCAGCCGACCAAGTGACCGACCATCCAGAGCGTTTCGTGGTAAGTGAACTGATTCGGGAAAAAATCTTTATGTTAACGCGTGAAGAGGTGCCCCATTCAGTGGCCGTCGAAATCGAGAGTATGAAGCAAAAGGACGAAGATCACGTCCGCATTGAAGCCACCATCATCGTCGAGCGCCCTACCCAAAAGGGAATCATGATCGGCAAGGGCGGTAGCATGCTGAAGAAGATTGGGACCATGGCGCGCCAGGATATTGAACATTTGCTGGGTAGCAAGGTTTATCTGGAACTCTGGGTCAAAGTTCAACCAAACTGGCGGGATAAAGCGACTCTCTTGAAGTCTTACGGTTATCGTAAGGATGATTTATAAAAAGCGGGTTAACCTGGCACGGTACATTCAAATTTAAGTTAGAAAGTGGGGAGGATTCGTGGCGCGAAATGTAACTGATTTTCACGGCATCCTCCTTTTTCGGCGGGACTATGCTGAGCGTGATTTCTTAATTAAGTTCCTCACGCAGGAGTTTGGTAAAAAGATGTTTTTGGTGCGGGGCGCTAAAAAACGGGGATTTAAAATGGTAGCGGATATCTTGCCGTTTACCACGGGGAGTTACGTTGGTGATATTGCTGACGATGGTTTGTCCTATATCCGCACGGCCCGTGAGACTACCCAGTTTCAAAATATCAGCGCGGACATTTTTAAAAATGCCTATGCGACGTATATCATGAGTCTGGTTGATCAGGCTTTTCCGGATGGTGAGCCGCTACCTACCTGGTATCATCGGGTGCAGCGGGCACTGACGCTGATTGACGATGGCGTTAACGCATCGATTATCACCAATATCATGGAGATTCAGCTGATGCCGGCGTTTGGGGTGGCCCCACAATTGCAGGGTTGTGCCATCTGTGGTCGTAATGATTTGCCGTTCGATTACTCCGAAAGTTACGGGGGCTTGCTCTGTCAGCAACATTGGCAGATGGACCCGCGGCGGTTGCATCTGGCCCAGCGAACCATCTACTATCTGCGGCAATTCTCGGTGTTGGACTTGGATAAGTTACACACCATTGATGTAAAGCCTCAAACGGAACACGCCATGCGGCAGTTAATGAATGAAATTTATGACAGTCAGATTGGGGTGCATCCCAAGAGCAAACGGTTCTTGGATCAGATGCAATCCTGGTCGGCACGCTTGACGATGCCGCCGCAGGACTCGCCGGACGATTCGACAGACTAGCTGTCGTTTGACAGGCGTTGTGGCAAGTTAAAATTAGAGTTAGCTCTGTAAAACCGCTTTGGTTTTACAGAGCTTTTTTTAGCGACGATATTTTGGCGATAAAACTTTCACAAATTGTGAGTTTTGTCCGATTAATATTAGACCATTCTAATAGTTGTATGCCTAGCGATTGACAGTCAAGCGGCCCCTAATCTCATTGTCGTGGTCGGTTACGACATAGGGCGGACGGTTTCCCCCGTTGGATAATCCCTTGCCTGAAATTTCAAATCAATCGTGCTACTATGGAAAATATAGGGTCACAACTTGTTAGAAAAATTAACCTTTAGTTCAGGAGCTTTTGAAGTAGAGAAAAAGGTAAAGGGAAGAGTTAAGTATGCAGACCAATAATCAGCAAGAACAACGACATGAACATGGGATGCGTCAACAGTTGCTGTGCGCCGGCGTGACTTTGGCCGCCTTGAGTACTGGGCTGATGGTCAGTGCACATTCAGCTCAAGCGGCCACGGTTGCCGAGGATTCGAGCTTAGTGGCGCAGAAAAATACAACTAATCAGGAGATTAAGGAACAGTCGAGCGAGGAGCAGCCAGGTTCTGAGGGTAATCAGACTGGCAGTCAAGCTGGCCAAAAGCAGGCCGCCAGCAGTCGTGTAGCCCCCAAGCAGAGTGCTGCGGCGCCGGTGAGCCAAGCAGCTCGGCCTGCAAGTAACGTGGAACAGCCAGCGGATTCCGGTGTGACGGAGACCCCGGCAAAGCCTAAGCCATCGTCCGTATCGCCACAGCCAGTGAAGGCTGCTGATGCAGGTGCGGGTGAGCAGGAAAGCTCAGCTGCAAATTTGACTAAATTTAGTCGTCCACGAGTAATGCCGCGAATGCTGGCAGTGCCGGCCATGGCTGATGTGACGGCACCCAGTGATACCACTGATGAGGCCATGACGGATGATGGGTTTACCTATGCGTTAAACGCAAAAGGTGATGGGTATACCATTACTGGTTATACGGGTAGCGCGACGGCTATTGTCATTCCGGATACCCACCTCAACGATGAAGGAAAAGCAATCAATGTATCGGCAATTGCCGACAACGTTTTTAAAGGGCGCAAATTGAAGAGCCTAGTCATGGGCGCGCACGTCGCCACGATTGGTCAGGCGGCGTTTGAAGATAATTTACTGACGACCATTGATTTTTCTAAAAATAAAAGTGATCTTTGGGGAATTAGTGCGAATGCTTTTGCAGATAACAAATTAACCGGAACGTTGACGTTACCTGCTTCCATTACTCAGATTGGTGAGAACGCCTTTGCTGGTAGTGATGCTAACGATGGGTCTGGGAACCAATTGACCGGTGTTGATTTCGGTGACAATTTGAAGATCGTTCAGATTGGGAATAGTGCTTTTGCGTATAATAGTTTGAAGAACCTGGTACTTCCTGTGGGCACGACTACTATTGGTGAAATGGCTTTTGCCAATAACCAATTAGCATCAGTGTCTTTGGGTACCCAATTGACGACAATTGGCGCTAGTGCCTTTAATTCAAATCTCTTGACCACGGTCAATTTACCTGACCTCGTGACAACTGTTGGCTCGAATGCTTTTTATCATAATCAATTGACCAGTATTCATTTGGACGATGCGTTGATAACGATTGGGGCGGGGTCCTTTGAGGACAATCAATTAGTCAGTATCGTGATTCCTGACAGTGTTACGACAATTGGTGAATCAGCATTTACCAGTAATGAAACGTTAACTAACCTAACTTTAGGAAAAATGGTTAATACGATTGGAGCAACCGCTTTCGCTGGGGATGCGATTACTGGTAATCTATTTATTCCTGACTCGGTGGAGACTATTAGTCAGTCAGCTTTTATGGCAAACCAAATACCCGGACTAACTATTGGTGATGGGGCATCTAAACTGGTGACAATTGATAACCAGGCTTTTCTTGGTAATCCAACGTTGACAGGTGCCTTGATTCTCTCAGATAGGATGTCCTTTATCGGCAGTAATGCTTTTGTCGGTGATTCTCTGACGTCGATTGACTTTGGTAAGTGGCAGAAAGGGCCAAATGGTGAGGCTACAATTGGTGATAGTGCCTTTTCTGGCAACCATTTGACTGGAACACTGACCCTGGCGGATGGCATTCAACACATTGGGGCGGCTACTTTTGCTGGTAATCAGCTGACTGGGGTCAAGCTCGGAACCGATTTACTTACGATTGGGGCATCCGCTTTCGCAGCAAACAACCAGCTGACAGGAACGTTGACCATTCCAGATTTAGTGACGAGTATTGGAGACTATGCCTTTACTAATGGTAGGCTCACGGGGCTTATTTTGGGTCAAAAAGTGGATTCCATTGGGTCGTCTGCCTTCGCTGAGAATCAATTGGCGGGAGCACTGGAAATACCTAATAGCGTAAAGAGTATTGGGGACTCAGCCTTTGCCAGCAACAAGTTACGAGCACTTCAACTGGACGGCACTGTAAATAGTGTTGGAATTGGTACCTTTGCGGGCAACGATTTGCAAAAGATTCAGGCGGTCCAACCGGTGACTAATCTCGGTGACTACGCCTTAGCTGGTCAAAAGACGTTAGCCGTTACCGTGAACAAGTCCGGTAATCAACTAACTGGAGTTCGTGCCGCAATTGCCAAGCAACTACAATTGCAGAACTTTAATTTAACGGATCCCATGATTTTTAAACTGGGCGATACGCCAGTTACGTATGATTTCAAAACTGATTCATTAACGTTGCCGGCGGGTGTTATTGGAAATAGTTTAACGCTGTCACTATCGAGTGGAACAACTGGTGAAGCGACAGACCATTCCGGAAACTATGGGGTGGATGCCCTAACGTTGAGTTGGTCCGTACCGGGCAGTGGAACGGATCCGACGACGCCATCTACACCGACGGAGCCAACTGATCCGGTCACGCCAACGACACCAACCACGCCTAAGAAACCGACTAAGCAGCATAAACCAGGTAAGAAGTCTCAGAAACCGACGACCCCTAAGGCGCATCAACACCGAGCAGGGGATACGGAGCGAGCGGGTCAGCGACAAGTCTTTACCTACACGCGTTCCGTTGGAGGTAACGGAACGCAACGTGGGCTGAAGACTGCTGCGTGGTCGTATGGCCAACAAGCGTCTAGCTTAAATGCTAGTTCTACAATCAGTGGGCTAGAGCACCTAGATAACCAGAATCAGTCGCAACCGCAATTACCGCAAACCAGTGAGCGGACGAGCTACTGGTCAGTAATTGGTGCGACATTATTAGGCGCATTGAGTTGGCTAGGATTAGGCAAACGTCGGCGGCGTTATTAGGATGTTCACAAGTACTTGTAAAATATCTTGGATAAAGTGGTAGATTCAAGTGGTCGTCAGATTATTCTGACGGCTATTTTTGTGCCATATAGCAGTTATATTGGTAGACACTTCAACACTACTCGGAGTTACTTTGCAAAAATAAATGAGTTTCAGTGAACCTTAATATTTTGAAAGCTAACCCGGCCTTTCAAAATTATACAGCTAGCTGTATAATAAGCATAAGAGGTGATCAACATGGAAAGTGAAGGACTGGTAACCTGGAAGCTGGTCTTACTGGGAAGAAAGATTCGACATAAGCGAAATCTATTTGTCCGCCAATTAGATCTAACTAGTGAACAGGCGGACGCCCTCCGATTCTTTGAGGATCACCCGCAGCATACGATTACGGATTTTAAAGACCAACAACAAATTACTCACCAAACGGCCAGGCTCATTGTAAAACGGTTAGTCGACCGGGGCCTACTAGTTCTTGACCCTAATCCGAACGATGGGCGTGCTAAACTAGTGGGGTTTACCGCCGCTGGTCTGGCCAAGTGTCAACAGCTTGATGACCATATTAAGGCCACGAGTCAGGAATCATTTGTTGGTTTTTCACAGGTTGAGCAGCAGGCGTTACTCAAGATGCTTGCCCGAATTGATCAAAACTTGGAAAGGAGCTGAAGTTGTTTGAAAACTCGTTTATATACCAAAGATGTTGTCTTAGTGTTAGCGGCCAGCTTCTTCTTTCTCATGAGTCCCATGTTGGTCAATCCCATCATTGCGGGATTTTCCAGTAATGTGGGCGCGAATAGCGTTTTGGCGGGGGTCGTCGCTGGGATGATGAACCTGACGTCGCTAGTGTTGCGACCGGTCGCAGGTAACCTGACTGACCGCTTCTCTAAGTATCGACTCACGTTGATTGGCGGCAGTCTGATTCTCGTGGCGTGTGTCGGTTACGGGTTAACCACTGCTGTCCCATTGATCATGTTTTGGCGAGTTGTCAACGGGGTGGGGTACACGCTGTGCTCAGTTTGCATGGCCACCTGGATGGCTAGCCTATTGCCACCGGATCGAATTGGTTCGGGGATGGGAATCTATGGAATTGCTAATGCCCTGGGCATGGCAGTTGGTCCGGCCGTCAGTGTCTACCTGTACCACCACTATGGGTATCGGAGTATTTTCTGGGTCGCGGCTGGCTTCATCACGTTACTGCTCATCACAATTCAGTTCGTGGGAGACCGCAGCGTGCCCCATCCAGACTATCGGAATACTAAGGAAAAACAGCCGAAGCTACGATTGGTTCAGCCGAAAGTGGTTCCAGTCGCGACGATTTTGTTGCTGTTTTCTTTGCCATACTTTGCGACGATGACCTACCTCGTGAGCTACGTCGACCACCGGGGGTTTGCGATTCCCGCCGGCGCGTTCTTTCCAGTCTATGCGTTGGTATTGCTGGCCATGCGGCTGGGCCTGCGGGATGCGTTTGACCACGTGCCCTTCAGAAAATTCTTTTGGATCTGTCTCGGCTGTAATTTCATTGGCCTGATTGGTTTGACTGAGATGCGTAATTGGCTGATGTTGGTGGTCGGGGCCGTGGGACTTGCGGCTGGTTATGGCTTGATGTTTTCCATCTGTCAGGCAAAGTCGTTAACGTTGGTGCCACAGGCGGACCGTGGGCTGGCTAATAGCACGTTTTACATAGGCATTGATCTGGGGATGACCTTGGGACCAATGCTGGCGGGGGTCATCACGACCTTCCTCCCGTGGGTCTGGCTTTATCCAGTCATGATGATCACGTTCCCACTAATTGTGTTGGTATACTGGCGAAATCGGCGAGGGCTGGCGTAGCGCTCAGACCCCAGCAGAGCTGTCAGCATTTCCACTAAAATTATTGACAACCTTTAGTCAGACGACTATCATGAAAATTAGTTAAATAAGTCGATTATGATGAATGAAAAACACAGCGTGCGTTTTCAGCGAGTCCGGGCCAGTGTTAGCCGGGTAGCGCGTCCTGTGGGTTGGCACATTCGGAGTCGTTTCCAAGAAAGCTGCTAGTCATTGACTAGAAGTAGGGTGGAACCGCGAAAATAAAAATTCGTCCCTACGTGAATTTGCCTCGGTGAATTCTCGTAGGGATTTTTTTGCGCTTATTTGTTCAACCAAGTTTCCTGGTGTCTCTCACGGAGCTTAAATTTAAGGAGGAACTGCACCCATGACAGAAAAACTGTCCATGCAAGCAATTATTTTAAAGTTACAACAGTATTGGTCCGCGCAGGGCTGCATGCTGATGCAAGCTTACGATACAGAAAAAGGGGCCGGTACCATGAGCCCTTACACGTTCCTGCGGGCTATCGGGCCAGAACCCTGGAACGCCGCGTATGTGGAACCTTCCCGTCGACCAGCCGATGGTCGTTACGGTGAAAACCCTAACCGGTTGTATCAACACCATCAATTCCAAGTTGTTATGAAGCCATCACCAGACAACATTCAAGAACTCTACTTGAATAGTTTGCAGGAGTTAGGGATTGACCCACTCGAACACGACATTCGGTTCGTAGAAGATAACTGGGAAAACCCATCCATGGGTTGTGCCGGTGTTGGTTGGGAAGTTTGGTTGGACGGTATGGAAATCAGTCAATTCACCTACTTCCAAGTTGTTGGGGGAATGGAAGTTGATCCCGTGACTTCTGAAATCACTTATGGTTTGGAACGACTGGCTTCTTATGTCCAAGACGTCAATTCCGTCTTTGACCTGGAATGGGCCGATGGCGTGAAGTACGGGGACATCTTCAAGGAACCCGAATATGAACATTCTAAGTACAGCTTTGAAGAAAGTGACCAAGCCATGTTGCTGCGGCACTTCGATGAATATGAAACCGAAGCTAAGAAACAAATCGCGAATGGCCTAGTTCATCCAGCGTACGACTACGTATTGAAGTGTAGCCACACCTTTAACTTGTTGGACGCCCGTGGTGCCGTCTCCGTTACTGAACGGGCTGGCTACCTCTCCCGTATCCGGAACATGGCTCGGGCCATTGCTCGGGCCTTCGTGGCTGAACGGAAGAAGCGTGGTTTCCCACTGGTTAAGGATGAAAAACTGCGTGAACAATTATTAGCGGATCCAGAGGAGGCAAAATAATGGCACACACATTTTTACTTGAAATTGGTTTGGAAGAAATGCCAGCCCACGTGGTGACACCAGCCATTAAGCAATTGGTCAAGCGGACTGCGGATTATTTAAAGGAACAACGCGTTGACTATACGGCCATTAAGCCGTTTTCAACGCCCCGGCGCTTAGCCCTGTTGATCACGGGCTTGGCCGACAAGCAAGAAGACGTGAGTGAATCCGTCAAGGGTCCCGCTAAGAAGATTGCGCAAGACGCCGATGGTAACTGGACCAAGGCAGCCATTGGCTTTACCCGCGGCCAAGGCCTGACCCCCGACGATATTACTTTTAAGGAAATTAAAGGGACTGAGTACGTTTACGTCGACAAGTTCATTGCCGGTGAAGACGTGGCAACCATTTTAGCTGGTTTAAAGGAAGTCATCACGGCGATGACTTTCCCAACCATGATGAAATGGAGCACGCACCATTTCCAATACATCCGGCCAATTCGTTGGCTCGTGGCGCTGTTGGATAGCGATGTGATCCCGTTCAGCATCTTAAACGTAACGACTGGTCGGACGACTCGTGGTCACCGTTTCTTGGGCAAGGAAGTTGAAATTGCCACGGCAGCGGACTACGAGGAAGACCTGACCCACGAATTTGTGATTGCCGACGCTGACAAGCGCAAGGCCTTGATCAAGCAACAGATCGACAAACTGGCTAGCGACAATGCTTGGACCATCAACGTCGACGCTGGTTTGCTGGAAGAAGTCAACAATTTGGTTGAATGGCCAACTGCCTTTGCCGGGAAGTTCGACGAGAAGTACCTAACCATCCCCGAGGAAGTGTTGATCACGTCCATGCGAGACCACCAACGGTTCTTCTACGTACGAGATGCAGAAGGCAAGTTGTTGCCTAACTTCGTCTCCGTTCGGAATGGAAACGACCACGATATCCAAAACGTGGCGGCTGGGAACGAAAAGGTTCTGACGGCTCGTTTGGAAGATGCCATGTTCTTCTACACGGAAGATCAAAAGAAGACGATTGCCGACTACGTTGACCGGTTGAAGTCCGTTAGCTTCCACGACAAGATCAGTACCATGGCTGAAAAGATGAACCGAGTCACTTCCATCGTTGGTGTCTTAGCTAAGCATTTAAACTTAAACGATGCGCAGACTAAGGCTGCCTTACGGGCAAGCGAAATTTACAAGTTTGACCTGGTGACTGGTATGGTCGGCGAATTCGCTGAATTACAAGGGGTCATGGGTGAAAAGTACGCCTTACTGCAGGGTGAGGACCCAGCTGTTGCGCAAGCTGTTCGCGAACATTACGAACCGATTTCAGCCGATGGTGCCTTACCAACTTCCGTACCAGGGGCTGTCTTGGCCCTGGCCGACAAGTTTGACAGTATCCTGACCTTCTTCGCTGCTGGGATGATTCCTAGCGGGTCCAATGACCCATACGCTTTACGACGTCAAGCTACTGGAATCGTGCGGATTGCCACGGACCAAGAATGGTCCCTGCCAATTGATCGCTTAGCCCAAGACTTTATTGCAGCGGAAACGCAAGCTAACGTCGCACCTGATTTGGACCAAGCTAGTCAAATCGAAGCCGTTATCGGGTTCGTTAAAGACCGGATTCGGAAGATCTTACGTTCTGCTAAGCAACGCCATGACATCATTGATGCCGTGACGACTGGTTCCAGCAACGACGTCTTACAAATCTTTACGGCCGCTGATATCTTGGCCAGTCACGCTGATGACGCGAACTTCAAGGACGTGATTGAATCCTTGACGCGGGTCATTCGCTTAGCTCAAAAGGCACCGGCTGAATTAGCTACTGCCACGGTCAGCGCCGATCTGTTTGAAAACGACAGTGAAGGTGCTTTGGATAAAGGAGTGGCAGAGGTGGCAACGGCCGCTGGTAAATCACTGGCTGACTTGTACGCTGCACTAGCCGACATTCAACCAGCAATTGCGGCTTACTTTGAAGCAACGATGGTGATGGACAAGAACGACGATGTCCGGAACAACCGGTTAACTGAGTTGAGCCGGTTGGCTACCTTGGCCCTGCAATTGGGTGACTTGGATCAACTGATCGTTAAATAGTTACGGAAATTGATGAGTCATTGCCGCCTTGCCGGTCGACCGAGATGGTGGTTTCACATCAGCTTTTAGACTAGGCTGTCACTGTGAATCAAATTACTCACCAAAGTGTAAAATCAACGTTAATAACGCAGTTCTTTTCTCTCTGAGGAAAGGGCTGCGTTTTTACTTACCTGGGTATTCTGATAGCTGGATTGCTACGGTTGCTCTAGTATAGAAGACATAAATCGACCATTGGTGATTATTGGTATTGCGGTCACCCTGATCAGTGGTGTGATTATCGGTTAAGGGGGGAGATGGTAGCAATGTTGCTACCAAAGATGACAATGAAAAAAATCATCGGCCCGTTTGCGGGTGATTGGATTGTGGTTGGGATACTCTGGCTGGGGATGTTGGGTCCATTACAATGGGGACCGGGTCACGCTAGTCAGACTTACCCATTACTGCTAATTCTGACTGGTACACTGGTCGGCCTCAGTTTAGGCGAGTTTTTTTGGTTGAATAAAACGAAAGTTCTGTCGAAGAGTCAAAAAATTGTGGCTGATTTGAGTTTGGTTGTGGGCTTGATTGGCCTGATATTACTGCTGCTCCCACACGCCCTGACTAGGCTAACGGACATTAGTAATCCCAGCGCTTTGGGTCTGATATGGCTCATTTTGGCGGTTGCTCTAGCATACGCTCCCCGCAATCATCTGATTGGCATTCGGCTACCTTGGACGTACGCCTCAGATCGGGTGTGGCGGCAAACGAATCTCCTGGGTGCTCGTCTCATTCTTGGGACTGGCTGTCTAACCATTTTAGCCAATGGTCTAGGCGGGTTTAAGTGGGGAATCGGGATGTTCTTGGTTGGATTGATTGGGATGTGTATCGCGGTGATTCCATATTCTTTGTGGGTGCTCCGTCACCCTTAGCCACCGGGTAATGGATTGAGCTATCAAGCTTTTTAAGCGACAGGTTGACCGGAGTAGGGTATACTAGATTCAGCTTGACCAGAAAAGAGTCTATAAGTTGACATAGGCTATAATAGGAGTAATATGTATAGTGTATTTTTGCGCACGAATTCTAATTAAAGAGTCGCACTTTTCGGGTTCCCGGGGTGCGACTTTTCAAGGCTACGGGTGCGATGGACTCACGGTAAGGGAGTGATGGTTTGGCGAAAATACCCGAGGACGTGATTGAGACTGTCCGTTCGGCCACCAACATCGCGGATGTGGTTGGCCAGTACGTTCAGCTCAAAAAGTCTGGTAAGAACCTGTTTGGTCTCTGTCCGTTCCATGAAGAACGGACGCCCTCGTTTTCCGTGACCGAGGATAAACAAATTTTCCACTGCTTTAGTTGTGGTCGCGGGGGGAACGTCTTCAAGTTCCTGATGGAATTGGAACACGTGACTTTCCCTGAGGCCGTGGTTAAGGTTGCTGATTTTAGTCACGTTGATCTAGCCAGTGAATACCGGCAGGATGCGGCGGGACCAGCAGTTGATTCTAAAACGAGTCAACTGATCGACCTCCAAGAACAAGCAGCCAAGTTGTATCACCATATCTTGGTGAATACCGAGGGTGGGCAACCGGCCTTGGATTACCTGCACGACCGGGGCTTGACTGACGATACGATTGAGGCTTATCAGTTGGGGTTTGCTCCCAGTCAGCGGCTCCTCAAGCCATTTTTTGACCAACACCAAAGTGATTACCAGTTATTGCGGCAATCTGGTCTGTTTATCGAAAACGCTGAGGGTGAACTGCGCGACCGTTTTTCGGAACGGGTGATGTTCCCACTGCGGAATGCTAGTGGTCACGTAGCGGCCTTTTCCGGGCGACTCCTAAAAAAGGCGGATGATCAGCCTAAATATTTAAACAGTCCAGAAACACAACTGTTTAATAAAAGTCGGTTGTTATTCAACTTTGACCAAGCCCGGTCCGCTATTCGGGCGGCTGGGGAGGTCACCCTATTTGAAGGGTACATGGACGTTATCTCGGCTGCCCAATCGGGGGTGGAAAATGGGATTGCCTCCATGGGGACCAGCTTAACGACCGAGCAAATCTACGCCATCGAACGGACGACGGATAAGTTGAACGTTTGTTATGACGGGGATGAGCCTGGTCAGCGAGCAATTGCGCGAGCACTGGACCTACTCAATCAGCACAGTCATCTGCAACTGAGTGTGATTCAGTTGCCAGAGGGGCAAGATCCTGATGAGTACCGGCAGGCGCACGGTGAGCCAGCGTTGAAACAAATGTTGACCACTGCTCGCGAAACGCCCATTCAGTTTCACCTGCGGTACCTGCGACGTAACCGATCTTTGGACACTGACAGCGAACGGCTAGACTACTTAAACCAGATTATGCCGATGCTTGCTCAGGTTCAGGAACCCGTCGAGTTAGATTTATACCTCAACCAGTTAGCGACGGAATTTAAAATCGATAAATCCGCACTAACGGCTCAGTTGAAACAGGTCCAACGCGACACGGCCGCTAAACAGGAACGGTCACGTCCAGCGACCAACGCGGCTCCCGCACCAGCTGAACCGCCGGTGACGGTGTATCAGCAACAACGACCGCTTACCCGGTTGGAACGCGCTGAGCGAGGATTGCTGTACCGGTTGCTGCACGACCGGAATGTCTGGGCGAAGATCAGCAGTATTGCTGACTTTAGCTTCGTTCACGACGATTATCAAATGATCTACACCTTGGCCCAAGGTTATTTTCAAACACATCAGACTTATCAGACCGCGCAGTTTACGGACTTCATTCAAGAAGACCGGCTGCAGCAATTGGTCATCGACTTGGAAACGGCAACTTACGCGGCGGTCACCCCACGTGAGATCGATGATTATTTAGCGGTCATTATGGATGAGGCTCCGGTCGATGAGCAACTCCGGTTGAAAAAGAATCAACTGGCAGAGGCTTCACGACTCGGAGATGCCGCTCAACAACGACAATTAGTCATTGAAATTGTTCAACTGGAGCAACGACGCCAGGCGAACAAGCAACTTTAGTCTAGGGGGTATTTTAATGGCAAAAAAAACCACGGATCAACCAATGTTTGACCAGAAAGCATACAACAAAACGGTGCGCGCTTTGATCAAAGACAACAAGAAGGCCGGTCACATCTCGTATGATGACCTGTCTGACAAGGTTGCAACGCCTTACACGCTGGATGCTAAGCAGATGGATAAGTTACTCGAAACGATTTCCGATGCTGGGATCAGCGTGGTTGATGCTAAGGGTGAGCCAGACCCACGGGCCGTCAAAGCCCAAAAGGCCGTTTCAAAGAAGGAATTAAAAGACGCCTCTACCACCACTGGGGTCAAGATCAACGATCCCGTTCGGATGTACCTGAAGGAAATTGGTCGGGTCAACCTGTTAACGGCGGACGAAGAAGTCGCCTTAGCTTTACGAATCGAAAATGGTGAGGAAGAAGCCAAGCAAGAGTTAGCTGAAGCTAACTTGCGGCTGGTTGTTTCCATTGCTAAGCGGTACGTGGGTCGGGGAATGCAATTCCTGGACTTGATTCAAGAAGGGAACATGGGTCTGATGAAGGCCGTCGAAAAATTCGACTACCGGAAAGGGTTCAAGTTCTCAACGTACGCTACTTGGTGGATTCGTCAGGCGATTACACGGGCGATTGCTGACCAAGCACGGACGATTCGGATTCCGGTGCATATGGTTGAAACCATTAACAAATTGATTCGGATTCAACGTCAACTTCTCCAAGATTTAGGGCGGGAACCAACGCCTGAAGAAATTGGGGCCGAAATGGATATGCCAACGGAAAAGGTTCGTGAAATCTTGAAGATTGCACAAGAACCAGTTTCTTTGGAAACACCAATCGGTGAAGAGGACGACTCTCACTTGGGTGACTTCATTGAAGACCAAGATGCGACGAGTCCTGCTGATCACGCTGCTTATGAATTACTGAAGGAACAGTTGGAAAGTGTCTTGGACACGCTGACTGATCGTGAAGAAAATGTCCTGCGGTTGCGGTTTGGTTTAGACGATGGTCGGACCCGGACTTTGGAAGAAGTTGGGAAAGTCTTCGGGGTTACGCGTGAACGGATTCGTCAAATCGAAGCCAAGGCGTTACGTAAGTTACGTCATCCATCACGTAGTAAGCAACTCAAAGATTTCCTGGAATAAACTTAGATATTGGGGACCAAATCTTAATGGATTTGGTCTTTTTTTTTGCTTATCTGGTGATGGCGCTCCGGCGACCGGGCAAGGAACCAGCCGTGAGGATGCTTCAGCCACAGAATGGGGTTTCTGCTTGTTTTGGTGGTTTAGCAGACAATGTGGATTGAGACTATGTTGGTTGTCCTGAAATTATGGCCGTTTAGCCGGCAATTGACAGCCGTGACGGGATTATTACTGCGGCTAATAATCATTAACCCCATTACTAGTCTGAAATCGTTTACATAAAGGACTAATCAACGTTGAGGTAATTTATTGAGTCAAAAGTCTTGAAAAATCGAGATAAGGGGATATAATGTATCTCGTTTAGAAAAGCCCATCACTTGTTTAGTGGCTTAGGTGAAAGGAGGTGCACTGTGAAAGCCAAGCCAAGTTTGGAGCAGGCGCTCTGTATCGTTGCGTTACTTGGGATTCAGGATCGCCAAATTCCCTTACATAGCCGTTTAGTTGCGGAGCGTCTGGGAATCTCCACTAGTTATTTGAAAAAAATCGTCCAGAAATTGGCCGGTGCCGACATCGTTAAAACGGTCTCCGGCCGGGACGGTGGAATTGTGTTAACTCGCGACCCCCACAAGATTACCTTACTAGACGTCTTTGACGCCATCGAAGGGGCCAACCCGTTCATTAGGAACACAGGATTAGTCAAACGTGTTTTTGGATTCGATCAAAAAGAAGCCTTTATGAAGACTTACGCGTTAAAAGACTTAAAGGATCAGCAACCGGTCGCCAACGTTCTTGCCGTGTTCGGTGAGGCTGAACAGCGCTACCGCGAGCAGTTAGCCACACTGACCATCGGCGAGATCTTGCCGATCACAGAGAACCAACCTCTGCAGCTCGATTGGACTAAGTGGCTCCTGCACCAATCAACAGAATAGAAGTAAGTTTAATTAACGAAGGATTGAAATAGGCAAGCTCCCTTCACATCAGCAATCAGCAAGGCCCGTTTCAATCAGTCGTTCATAAAATTAAGAGAATTGTTTTAGGAGGTTTTCCCTTGCGCTGGATGAATAAGCACTACATCTGGAACGTTATCGGCTGGCTGGTCATTGTCCTCTTGGCCGTCGTGACGATTCCCAACATGAGCAAATTGGTGGCTGATAAGGGACAGATTACGGTTCCCAGCAGCTATCAAAGTACGCGTGCAACCAATATGCAAAAGCAGTGGGGTCGTTCCCAACGCGGTACCACTGCCGTCGTGGTCGTTTTTAGCAATGGTGATTCTGCGTTAACCAATGCGCAGAACACCCAGATTGAGAACACGATTCAACGAATCAAGAACCACGAAGATCAGTATGAAATTCGGTCAGTGACCGCTGCGAGTGATAGTTCCACCGCTGCGTCACAACTGATTTCAAAGGATAAGAGTACCCAACTACTCCAACTGAACGTGCATAAATCGTCCAGCCATTCAATTACGAAGGTGCGCTCAGAAATTACTAACTTGGCCCAGACCAGTGGCGTAAAAACCTACGTCACCGGGGCTGACGTCTTGAACCAAGACTTCTCCGACGCCACGCAGGCCGGAGTCCAAAAGACCGAAATCATTGCTGCTATCTTCATTTTTCTAGTGTTGTGGTTGGTCTTCCGTTCGCCAGTTACCCCGTTATTCTCATTGTTGACCGTCGGGGTCTCCGTAATCACGTCAATTTCTGTGGTGGCTAACCTGGTTGACCGGTTCAACTTTCCGTTCTCCAACTTCACGGAAGTCTTCATCGTCATTGTGCTGTTTGGGATTGGGACCGACTACAATATCCTGCTTTATAATGAGTTCCGCGAGCGCTTAGCCAAAGGAAAAGATCGGTATACGGCCACGAAAGAAGCCATTAAAATTGGTGGTCGGACCGTTCTGTATTCCGGTCTATCCGTCTTAATCGGGATGAGTGTGCTGGGTTTTGCCAATTTTTCACTTTACAAGTCAGCGGTGGGTATTGCCGTTGGGGTCGTGGTGCTATTGGCCGTACTCCTGACGCTGAACCCATTCTTCATGGTTATCTGTGGTCGCAAGATGTTCTGGCCAATCAAGAAGTTCTCCGGTGAGGGTGACAGTCGTCTGTGGCACGGCATGGCCAAACACGCTATGATCCGGCCCATTATCACGTTGATTGTCACCGGCATCGTGTTTATTCCGTTAGCCCTGTCGTCTCACGGGACGTTGGACTTTGACAACTTGGTGGAAATTGGGGACAATGTTCCCGCCAAGCAAGGGTTTAAGGTGGTGCAACAGCATTTCTCCAAGGGAACTGCTGAACCAACCACCATTTATATTCAGAGTGATCATAAATTAGACAACGAAAAGTCCCTGCTCCTGATCGATCGGTTAACGAAGCAACTACAGGCTTCCGACGGAGTCAAGACGGTAGCTTCGGTGACGCAACCTGGTGGGAAGGTCATCAAAGAACTGTACGTCAGGAATCAAATGAGTTCAGTTACGAGTGGTTTAGTCAAAGCCCAAAAGGGTGTCGACCAGGTCAACAAGGGACTGAAGTCTGCTGATAACCAATTGAGCAAGCAAAATGTTTCGGGGACAGTTCAGGACGCTAATAAGTTGGCCAGTGGGGCTAAACAGGTCAGCACCGGAACGAACCAGTTACAGTCTGCTATCTCCCAAGTTTCAACTGGGGTCAATTCCTTGAACAGCCAAGTGTCTTCGGCGTCTGGTGGCAAACAGGCGGCCCAACTTGCTCAGCTGGAAGCGGCTTTGCCACAGCTGAACAACGCCATTCAACAATTAAACCAGCAAGTCTCAGGTAATTCGGCCAGCACCAGTGGGGTTACGAGTTCGCTGACGACTATCAAGACCAGCACTCAAGACATTGGCAAGCAACTGGCAACTCTGCAGAGTGCGACGGCTAATTTGCCAACCATGAGCACGAGTACGGTGGCCAGTGCCTTCAGTTCTAACGGGGTGCCACTGTCTGCAGAACAGAAGAAAGTATTAGCTGGGTTGCTGCAGCAGCAATCGACGGCGCAAAGTGCTTTGAAGTCAGCGTTGAGCACGGCTTTGCCAAAGATCAAGTCGGACGCCACGTCCATTGGCGCTGCGGATCAGAGTGTTGCTAGTCAGCTGACCAACCTGCAAAGTTCAACCAATCAACTACAGACCGCGGTGGCCACATTGGCGCAAAAATCGAACGTGGTCTTACCAGGGGCGCAAACAGCTTTACAAGCAGCTGGTTCACAGAGTAGTCAGCTAGCGAGTGCAACGAGTCAGTTGTCCAGTGCCATGTTTACCATCAACGGGAAGATGCCTTCGCTGGTTTCCGGGGCCAATCAAGTGGCCAGTGGGAACCAAACGATGGCGGAGAAGTTAGCTGCGATGAGTAAGCAATTGACGGCACTGCGCAAGGGCTTAGGTTCAGCAACGACTGGTTTGACGCAAGTCTCCGGTGGGGTCGGTACTGCTAACACCTACCTGAAAGGGTTGCAAAAGTCCGCTGCTACCAAGACGTTCTACATGCCAACGAAGCAGTTACATGGGAGTTCGTTTAAACCAGCACTAACGACTTATATGTCGCCTAACAGGAAGCTCACCAAGCTGACGGTGGTCCTAAATGATGATCCAAGTTCCGCTGCTGCGATGGCGCGGTTGCCGAAATTGGAAAAGGTCGTTAACGGGTCACTGGCCGGTACGAGTTTGAGTGGTGCCAAGATTGCCTTTGGGGGGAATACCTCACAGACCAACGACATCAACGACATGGCTTCCAGCGACTTTACGCGGACGGTTATTATCATGTTAGCCGGAATCTTTATCGCATTGATGGTGGTTACGCGCTCACTGGTTCAGCCAATTGTGATCGAAGGAATTCTGTTAGTCGCATACTCCGGGGCTTTGACCATTGTTCATTGGTTGGTCAAACCAGTTCTGGGCGCCGACATGTTGACGTGGAATACACCATTCTTCACGTTCGTCATGTTGATCTCACTGGGGGTTGATTACTCGATCTTCCTGATGCGAAAGTATCGTGAGTTCCTACATGAGCCGGGCGCAACCAGTGATAAGATGTTGCGGGCGGCCACGGTGATTGGGACGGTTGTCATTTCTGCAGGGATTATCCTGAGTGGGACGTTTGCTGCTCTGATTCCGTCTGGGGTCATGACGCTGATTCAGATTGCGTTAGCTGTCATCATTGGGATCATCTTGCTGGTCATCCTGTTACCAATCGTGATGCCAGCTGTCATGAAGATCACGTACCCGTATCCTTATTCCAATATGCGAGATGCGCCGGTCAATGACACTGATTCTGGACAAGAAACACCCTCACGACGGCGGAAGTGAAGTTTTAGTCACTCGGTAGTTCCGAGCCACGAACACTTTCGCTGCTGACGGCTTTCCAGCAACCTTCGGCTATGATGGATTTATGTGGTCCATGCCGGTGTATTATTAGGCAGTGGGTACAACGTCACTAGTTTTCAGTTTAGTAAATGCGTACTAACTTAAGATACCAGCGTATTCCATGCACAAATGTGGGTACGCTGGTATCTTTTTTCGTAATGATATAAGCCACTTAATGCCACAACCTGAATTTAGTCGTTTTAGATCGGAAGAGTGAGAAGTTTAAAAGGCTAGCTACAAAATCTTTTACCAGATTGGCTCGCAAAGGCAGAGATCATGATAGACCACAATCAGAGCCGGAGGCGGTCAGGGATGGAGCCAGCCGTGAAGGTGGTGCTTGCTGGTGAATTTCCAGCTTACAGCACGGACGACTTTGGAGACATGGGATTTTCGTGGCTTCAAAGCGAGCGATAAGACTGGTGTTCTTCCAGTCTGAAGCGTCCCCACAGAGGCTCAATCCTTGGCCACCGGAACGCAATCGATTCAGTATGGTGATCACCCATGTAGCACACTGCCAGAATTTCCCGCTATTCAATTGTTGCTGAGTGCCTTATACTTGAGAGATGAGACGTGTGTTGGCGGGTAGCATTGCCAGTCAGCACCAACAGTAGAAAGGAAGAGTCATTCTATGGACGCAGATCATCTTTCGGTCCGGTTAGCTACCGTGGCCAAATACGTATTACCGGGGAGCCGCATCGCTGATATCGGCACGGATCACGCCTATTTACCCGTTAATTTAGCTAAGCGCGGCGTCATCGCCGGCGGGGTCGCTGGCGAGGTTGTACCCGGTCCCTTTAAGAATGCCCAACACGAAATTGAACAGACTCAGCTGACCGACAAGATTACCGCCCGGCTGGCAAACGGGTTAAAAGCCATGGAGCCCGGTGATAACATCGACACAGTCGTTATTGCGGGGATGGGTGGTGCGTTGATCACTCAAATTTTGACACAGGACTTCGACCGCTTGGCCGGGGTTAACCGGTTGATTTTACAACCTAACGTAGGGGAAATGACGCTCCGCACGTTCCTGATGACCCACGGTTTTCAGCTTCAAACAGAAGAAATCGTGAGTGAAGACGGTCACGATTATGAAATCCTGGTGGCTGACCGCGCCGACCATCTTGAGCAATATACTGAGGAACAACTGCGGTTCGGGCCGTACTTGTTGGCAGCCCACAATGCAACCTTCATTGCCAAATGGCAACGGGAGCTGAGTCGTACCAAAGAAGTGCTGCAACAGGTTCAATCGGCGAAGGCGGTTCCTGCAGCGAAGGTCGCAGAATTACACACGAAAATCAGTGAAATCGAGGAGGTCTTGCAACGTGTTGGTGCGTGAGTTAGTTGATCGGTTTGAAAAGTTTGCTCCGAAGACGTGGGCGGAACCCGGTGATCCCGTTGGCCTGCAACTCGGTAGTCTTGACGCTGAAGTTCACAAGGTACTGGTCACCCTGGACGTCCGGCCTGAGGTGGTTGAAGAGGCGATTCAGGTGGGAGCGGACTTTATCTTTGCTCACCATCCCATGGTCTTCCATCCGGCAAAGAATTTGGACCTGGCTGTACCGCAGAATCAGATGTACGCGACGCTATTAAAACACGACATCACGGTCTACGGCGCGCATACCAACTTAGATAGTGCTCCAGGTGGCATGAACGATTGGCTGGCTGCAGCGCTTGACCTGCAAAATGTTAGTGGGTTGGTGCCCAGTGGCGGTAGCACCGCCACGCCGGCCATTACCATGGGTCGCGTGGGTGACCTTGCGGAACCGACAACGGTCATGGCGTTTGCTGAACACTGCAAGGCGGTTTTCAACGTCCCCGGATTGCGGCTGATCAGTCACACGCCCAACGCCGAGGTGAAGCGCGTTGCCGTCCTTGGTGGCAGTGGTGGCCCGTTCTATCAGGCAGCCATCGACCACGGAGCCGATGTTTACGTGACCGGGGATATCTCGTATCATCCTGGCCACGACATGATTGCGGCGGGATTGAATGTCATTGATCCCGGTCATCACATCGAAAGTATCTGTAAGTCACATCTGACTCAGCTCTTTCAGGACTGGGCGGCTGAAAACCAGTGGCCAATTACCGTGGTGGCCTCACAATTAAACACTGACCCGTTTACTTTTATTTAATTTTGAAAACGGGTAAACTAAAATTAGTATCGAATTTGATTGAGGAGTGATTTATTTTGGCAAAGTATGAAAACTTGATTCCCCGTTTCTTGAAATACGTCAAGATCAATACGCGGTCTGACCCTAGCTCGACCACGGTTCCCTCAACGCCCCGTTTGACGGCGTTCGCTGAGGGCCTGGTTAAGGATTTAGCGGCCATTGGGTTAGAGAATGTTCACATCAACGCGCAATCCGCTTACGTCTACGCGACCTTGCCGGCCAACACCGACAAGCAGGTCAAGAAGTTGGGGTTCATTTCCCACTTTGATACGGCTGATTTCAATAGTGAAAACATTGAGCCACAAATCGTTGAAAACTACGACGGCAAGTCTGTCATTAAGCTGGACGCTGCCGGGAAGTACACGCTAGATCCAGCCGTTTTCCCTAACCTGAAGAACTACCGGGGCCACACTCTGATTACGTCAGACGGGAGCACCTTGCTGGGAGCCGATGACAAGTCCGGGGTTGCTGAAATTATGGCGGCCATGGAATATCTGTTGGCTCATCCAGAAATCAAGCACGGCGAAATCGAAGTTGGCCTGGGACCCGATGAAGAGATCGGTACCGGTGCTGACAACTTTGACGTTGCTGACTTTGGGGCGGACATTGCGTACACCGTCGATGGTGGTCCGTTAGGTCAGTTGGAATACGAAACCTTTAACGCCGCCGATGCTCAGGTAGAAGTTACCGGGACGAACGTGCACCCGGCCGAAGCCAAGGGCGTCATGGTCAATGCTTCGCAGGTGGCCATGGATTTCCACGCCGCTTTGCCAGAACATGATCGGCCAGAAAACACCGAGGGTCGCGAGGGTTTCTTCCACCTGTACAGCATGAACGGGACCGTTGATACGGCTCATCTGAGTTACATCATTCGGGACCACGACCGGGCCATCTTCGAAGACCGGAAGAAACTGTTCCAAGGGGTTGCCGACCAGTTGAACCAACAATACGGTTCTGACCGGGTCCACGTCACCATTAAGGACCAGTACTACAACATGCGTGAAGTGATTGAGAAGGACATGACGGTGGTCGACCTGGCTAAGGAAGCTATGGAAGACTTGAATATTAAGCCACTGATTTTCCCTGTTCGTGGGGGCACTGATGGTTCTAAGATTTCCTTCATGGGCTTGCCCACGCCTAACCTGTTTGCCGGTGGTGAGAACATGCACGGCCGCTTCGAGTACGTTTCCGAACAAACTATGGAACAAGCAACCGACGTGGTGATCAAGATTGCGCAACTTGCAGAACAACAGGCTTAATTTAATTAGTCAAAATTGGTCAAATTATTTTGATTTTCGGCCAATATCAGTTAGAATATGAGTGAAAAATGGAGGTTAGCCTAAGGGTGGCCTCTTTTTTAGACCCACTTAAATTTGCTAATTTTAATTGAGGAGGAGTTTGCATGAATCCAGATAAAATGACGGAGGCCTTAACCGCGGCCTTAGGTGAGGCCCAACGCATTGCGATGACGCGTAAGCACCAAGCAGTCACGGTCGCCCATCTATTTAAATACTTGGTCCAACCCGGAGAACTTGGTCGTGAAATCTTATCTAACGCTGGTGTGGACATCAATGCCTTAGACAGTGAGTTAGATCGGGAATTGGATGGGATCAGTACCGTCTCCGGTAGTGGTGTCCAGTATGGCCAAGAATTTTCCCGTAACCTGACCGATCTCTTACAGAAAGCCGACAGCATTCGTGAACGCTACCACGATGAGTTTATGGCAATCGATGTTGTCGTTATTGCGCTGATGAAGCTGGGTGGTGAGAACCTGACGGATTACCTGAAGAGCCAGGGAATTACTGAACAGATGGTGCGCAACGCCGTGGATAAGTTACGAGGCGGCGAACGCGTCACCTCGAAGAACCAGGAAGATCAGTACCAGGCCCTGGAGAAGTACGGGACTGACCTGGTCAAGGCCATGCGCAGTGGGAAGATTGATCCCATCATTGGTCGGGATGACGAGATTCTTTCGGTGATTCGCATCCTCTCACGGAAGACTAAAAACAATCCTGTGTTGATCGGGGAAGCCGGAGTTGGTAAGACGGCGATCGTCGAAGGACTGGCCCAACGGATCGTGCGGGGGGATGTGCCCGACAACCTGAAGGATAAGACAATTTTTTCCCTGGATATGGGTTCACTGATTGCGGGTGCCAAGTACCGTGGAGAGTTTGAGGAACGGCTGAAAGCCGTCTTGAAGGAAGTCACCAAGAGTGACGGCCAGATCATCATGTTTATTGATGAGATTCATAACATTGTAGGGGCCGGTAAGGCCGAAGGTAGTATGGATGCTGGGAACCTCTTGAAGCCAATGCTGGCTCGGGGCGAACTGCATTTGATCGGGGCGACGACTTTAGACGAGTACCGCGAGTATTTGGAAAAGGACAAGGCCCTCGCGCGGCGGTTCCAGCGGGTACTGGTCAACGAACCCAGCGTTGACGATACCGTCACCATCTTACGGGGCTTGCGTGAACGCTTTGAAATTCACCACGGGGTCAAGATTCACGACAATGCGTTGATTGCGGCGGCTAAACTGTCCGACCGCTACTTGACGGACCGTTTTCTGCCCGATAAGGCAATTGACTTGGTCGACGAGGCCTCCGCTTCTATTCGGGTGGAAATGAATTCGGCCCCCACAGAACTGGATCAGGCTCGGCGACAATTGATGCGGATGCAGGTCGAACAGACCGCGCTGAAGCAAGAAACGGACGATGCTTCTAAGGAACGCCTGACCGAATTGCAGAAGGACCTCGCCAACACCAAGGAGAAGGTCGATCAGCTGAGTGCGCGGTGGAACCAAGAAAAGACGGCCATTAAGCGTGTCGGTGACAAGAAGACGGAGCTGGATACAGCTAAGCGGGACTTAGAGAATGCCGAGGCCCAGTACGACCTGAATAAGGCGGCTGAATTGCAACATGGGACGATTCCTAAGTTGGAAAAGGAATTGGCTGCCATGGAACAACAAGAAGAGCACCAGCAGGATTGGTTAGTTTCGGAATCCGTCACGGAAAATGAGATTGCCGCGGTAGTCAGTCGCATGACTGGCATCCCCGTCACCAAGCTGGTGCAGGGTGAACGGGAAAAACTATTGAAGCTCGCCGACCGGTTACATGACCGGGTCGTGGGTCAGGACCAAGCCGTTTCGGCAGTGGCTGATGCCGTTCTGCGTTCCCGAGCGGGGTTACAGGACCCGACGAAACCACTGGGTTCGTTCCTCTTCCTGGGGCCAACCGGGGTCGGGAAGACCGAACTAGCCAAAGCGTTAGCGGCGAACCTGTTTGATAGTGAAGATCACATGGTCCGTATTGATATGTCTGAATATATGGAAAAGGAATCCGTTTCACGGTTAGTCGGGGCCGCTCCCGGTTACGTGGGTTACGAGGAAGGTGGCCAACTGACCGAGGCCGTCCGGCGGAACCCGTACACCATCGTGTTGTTTGATGAAGTTGAGAAAGCTCATCCGGACGTCTTTAATCTGCTGCTCCAAGTCTTGGATGATGGCCGCTTGACCGATAGTCAGGGTCGGACCGTGGACTTCAAGAACACCATCTTGATCATGACTTCTAACCTGGGATCGGACATCCTGTTGAAAGGGACCGACGAGCAGGGTAACATTCAACCGGAGGCTCAGCAACAAGTGGCCCAGCTCTTACAGAGTCATTTCCGGCCAGAGTTCTTGAATCGAATCGATGAAACAATTATGTTTACGCCCCTGACGTTAGCCGACGTGCAACAAATTGTGATCAAATTGATCGGTCATCTGGCCATGCGGCTTCACGAACAGTCACTAGACTTAACCAGTACGTCAGCTGCTCAGGCCTGGATCGCCCAGAAGGGATACCTGCCAGCCTTTGGGGCACGACCACTACAACGTTTCATTACCACGCACGTGGAAACGCCACTGGCGAAAGAATTGATTGCGGGGAAGATTCCGGCAGATAGTCTGATTACCATTGATGTGGTGGACGACCAGTTGACGTTTACCCATCAGCCCCAAGTAAAACCGGCTAAGGATTAATCAAAATTGAAGCTGTCCGAAAGAGTCTGGCCTAGCGCTGGGCTCTTTTTTACTGGAGCATAAAGGGATGGTAACCGGGCTTGTACGCAGAGTCTGCCACAAAGGGCTATGACTCTAATTTGGCCCAGTCGTGGTTGGCGCCCGCTTGGTCAGCCGAAAGCAGCCAGCACCACAGTTTAAAAGTAGTGACCTGATTATCCAAGAAAGTGGGTTTAACCGCTAGCGAACAAATGTTCAGCGCGGATAAAATCCCCCCTTTTTCTGGTATAATAGCGATAATGAGATGTACAGAGAGGAGAATTGACCATGTTTGTTCCGTTACAGGTTCTGAGTACTTATAGCTTATTACAGAGCACGAACCGTATCGACCAACTGGTAGAAACGGCGAAAGATCGCGGTTATACGGCGTTAGCGTTGACGGATAAGAACGTGATGTACGGGGAAGTTGCCTTCTATAATGCCTGTCAACGAGTGGGAATTCAGCCCTTACTCGGACTGTCCTTGACTACTCAGAGTCTGAGTGGTACTGAGGAAGATCAGGAGTGGTTGTTCATCGCCCAAGACTTTACCGGGTATCAGCAGTTGATGCAGTTGTCGACGGCTTATCAGGTGGCCCAGGGGGCCGTTGATCTGCACGAACAGGTGGCTAATCTGAGTCATCTCAGTGTGATTGCGCCCTTAGACAGTGAGGCCCATCAACTCCTAGTGGCTGGGGATGAGACGGCGGCTAGTCGGGTCTTACAGCAGTTTCAAGATTGGCACGTGGGTGCTTTAGCAGTGGGAATCGGGGCGCGTGCCGATGCGCCCTTGCAGGCAGCGTTACAACGGGTGGCCACGAACGCTCAGGCGGCATTAGTTGCGTTAGCGCCCGTAGATTACCTTAATGCCGATGATCACTTTGCCGTGACGGTCTTACGGGCCATCGATGCTGGTGCCACAATTAGTGACCCCGAGGATGAACAACAGAAAATGGGTGAGCATTGGTTACGTCCAGCTCAGGAACAGGCGGAGCAGTTCAATGCGGCCGGACTGCAAACAGCGGTTCAAGCCACGGCCGACCTAGCTGCCAAGAGTCACGTGACGTTACAATTTAAGCAACCGCAATTGCCCGAGTACCCGACACCTAACCACCAGCCCTCACAAGATTATTTGCGTGAGCTCTGTCAACAGGGGCTGCAGCGACGGTTACAGGCAGACGGGATTACTGCCCCTAAGTCCTATCAGCAACGCTTAGAACGAGAACTAGGGGTCATTCACCGGATGGGGTTTGACGACTATTTTCTCATTATCTGGGACGTCATGAATTACGCCCACCGCGCTCACATTCAAACGGGTCCAGGGCGGGGGTCCGCGGCGGGTTCGTTGGTGGCATACGTGTTAGCGATTACCGAGGTTGATCCGTTAGCGTATAACCTGTTATTTGAACGTTTCTTGAACGAGGAACGGGCCCAGATGCCCGATATCGATTTGGATATTCCGGATGATAAACGGGAACAGGTTTTGCAGTACGTTCATGATAAGTACGGTCATTCCCGGGTGGCGCAGATCATTACCTTTGGGACGTTGGCAACTAAGGCGGCGTTGCGTGACGTTGGACGGGTCCTGGGGATGCCACCATATACGTTGAGCGATTGGAGTGCGGCGATTCCCAATCAATTACACATTACTTTGCAAGCGGCCTACGACCAGTCTCAGAAACTGCGCAACCTGGTAGCGGATAGTTCCAAGAATCAGTTGCTGTTTGCGACAGCCCAGAAGCTAGAGGGCTTGCCCCGTCATTACTCAACCCATGCGGCGGGGATTGTGTTGAGTCAGGGGCCATTGACTGATCTCGTGCCCCTACAGCCGGGGAGTGAAGACCTCTTGATGACGCAGTATCCCAAGGACACCGTGGAAGCGGTGGGTCTGCTCAAGATGGACTTCCTAGGCCTGCGGAACCTCAGCATTTTAGCAAATGCGTTGGCGTTGGTTAGAAAACAGACGGGGCAGGCGCTCGATATCAATCAAATTGATTTAAATGATGCGGCCACCCTCAAGCTCTTTGCCCAGGGCGAGACAAACGGTGTCTTTCAGTTTGAATCTTCGGGAATCAAACGCGTACTGCGACAGCTTCAGCCGGATAGCTTTGAACTAGTGGCTGCCGTTAATGCCCTGTACCGACCGGGTCCCATGGAAAACATTGATAGTTTTATTCGACGGAAACACGGTCAGGAACCGGTCACTTATCCAGCTGATGCGTTGGCTCCTATCCTGGGACCGACGTACGGTGTCCTAGTCTATCAAGAACAGGTCATGCAGGTTGCCTCCGTCATGGGGGGCTTCACGCTGGGGGAAGCCGACTTGCTGCGGCGGGCGATGAGTAAGAAAAAGAAACAGACCATGGATGCCATGCAAAAGAAATTTGTCAGCGGAGCCCGTCAATTGGGCTATGACGAGGCCGTAGCCCAAAAGGTCTTTGCCTATATCGATCGGTTTGCGAACTACGGTTTTAACCGGTCCCATGCCGTGGCTTATAGTAAGTTGGCCTTTCAATTAGCGTACCTGAAGGCCCACTATCCGGGACCTTTCTACGCGGCGCTCTTAAATTCGGTGGTCAACGTGCCAGTCAAGACAAAGATGTACCTGACAGAAGCCAAGCGCCACGGCGTCGGCATTCAACCACCAGACATTAATCGGTCGACGGCTTACTTTAATTTGCAAGGGTCAGACATCATCTTTGGCTTGAGCAGTATCAAAGGGGTACGGAAGGACTTTCTCAGAGAGGTCTTAGCCGACCGGCATGAGAATGGTCCGTACCGCGACCTTCACCAGTTTCTACAACGAATCGATGGTAAGTATCGGAAGGCGGACTTGTTAAACGCACTGGTCTATGCGGGTGCATTTGATGGTTTTGGTCACAACCGCGCGGAGCTGTTGGCGGCGTTACCGGAGTTTATCAGTAGCGTGGAGCTGTCTGGGGATAACGTGGAGCTTTTTGCGGCGTTAGCGCCGAAGGTCAAACCATTACCAGACCTCGAATTGATGACAAAGTTAACGCAGGAAGAAGCCGTGCTCGGAGCCTATCTATCCGGTCATCCGGTTGCTCAGTACCAGGCCTTAGCGGCGAAAATCCACGCGGTTTCCGTCACCGAACTAGCGGAGAATGCGCGGGTCGCGGTAGTGGTCTACGTGACCAAGATTCGGACGATTCGGACCAAACGGGGTGAACCGATGGCCTTTCTGACGGCGAGTGATGAGACGGCCGATGTAAGCATCACGGTCTTTCCCAATCAGTATCGGCAGGCCAGTGAGTGGTTGAAGACCGATCAAGTCATCGTCGTTAAGGGCAAGGTCGAACAGCAACGAGGGTTGCAGATTGTGGCGGACCAGATCTCGTTAGCGGAGACCATGCAAGCCCAGCTGGCACCTAAGTTGCCGACTGGGGCCCGGTGGTTTGTTCGGGTAGATGCCCAACACGACGAACGGACTATTGCGGCGAAATTAGGCCAATTTTTGACCACCCATCACGGGGATGTGCCGGTGATTGTCTACCAACCCCAAACGGACCAAAAGCGGGTCTTACCGCGGAATCAGTGGTTAGTGGGGGATGCAACGCTGGTTAGTACCCTAGAAGAATTGATGGGCAGTGGTAATGTTGTTTTTAAGAATGGATAGACCAATTTTGTGAAAAATACCTCTGGACTATTTGTGTAGGCTTTAGTATGCTTATACCAATGATTGATAACAAATATTTCGGGAGGTATTTTTTCATGCAATTATCCGTAAAAGTATATTCAGATGGTGCCGAATTATCCGCAATGAAGGCTGTAGCTGCTAAGGGGCTCGTTGAAGGGTTCACTACGAATCCTAGTTTGATGAAGGCGGCGGGAATTACCGATTACCTGTCATTCGCGAAGGAGGCAGTTGCGACCTTCCCAGACCAATCGATTAGTTTCGAAGTTTTTGGCAATACGCCAGAACGTATGTTAGCTGAAGCCAAATTACTTTCGTCACTCGGTAATCACGTGGCCGTTAAGATTCCAGTTATCCGGGCCAACGGAGAAGACAATGGCGATGTGATCAGTGAGCTCTCAGCTGCGGGTGTGCGGGTGAACGTGACAGCGATTACCACGTTAGACCAAGTGAAGTTAGCCGTTGCTAGCTTAGATGAAGCTGTGGGCGGCATCGTTTCCGTCTTTGCTGGGCGGATTGCTGATACTGGCGTTGATCCATTGCCACTGATGCGGCAATCAGCAGACCTCTGCCATACCAAGGAAAACGTCGAGTTACTGTGGGCCAGCACCCGGGAAGCCTTTAACATCGTTCAGGCTGATCAAACTGGCTGTGACATCATTACTGTGCCACCCAAGATTTTGGGCAAGTTAAACAAGTTTGGTAAGGATGCCTTGACCGTTTCCGTGGACACAGTGAAAACGTTTGATCAAGATATTGCCGAATTAGGTTTCACGATTCCAGTCGAAGCTGACGTCTTAAAGTAAATTAAAAATTATTCACTTGATAACCTGCCGATTATATAATCAGTAGGTTTTTAAGTATCATGAGGCCCGTCACGACGGTGAAAACGTTTACTTTGAGAATTTGTGTACAATCGGGCGAAAATTCGGTAAACAAAGGCGACAATAAATTTCAAAAGTGATAGAATAATTTTGGAAACAAATTTGTGCCGAATGTTTCGGCCCGTTAATTTTGTTTAAAATTGCCGAGCCGTTCGTGCCAATTCTAAAGGAGAGATTTTTCTAATGAAGAAAACCAAGATCGTAAGTACCCTTGGCCCCGCAAGTACTGACGTTGATACGATTGTTAAGTTGATTGAATCAGGCGCCAACATCTTCCGGTTCAACTTCTCACATGGTGACCATGAAGAACACTTGGGCCGTTTGGAAAACGTCCACAAGGCTGAAAAGATCACTGGTAAGACCGTTGGTATCATGTTGGATACTAAGGGTGCTGAAATCCGGACCACTGTTGAAAAGGGCGGTAAGCTCCAATTCAATACTGGCGACAAATTCCGTATTTCAATGGACGCCTCACTTGAAGGAACCAAGGAAAAGATTGCTGTTACTTACCCTGGTTTATTCGATGATGTTAACGAAGGTGGCCACGTCTTATTCGATGATGGTTTACTGGACTCAGTTGTTGAAAGTAAGGATGACGCAGCTAAGGAATTAGTTGTTGTTGCTCAAAACGATGGTGTTCTGGGTTCCCGTAAGGGTGTTAACGCTCCCGGCGTTTCCATCAACTTACCTGGGATCACTGAAAAGGACTCCGATGATATTCGTTTTGGTTTGGATCATGAAATCAACTTCATCGCTGCTTCATTCGTTCGGAAGCCTCAAGATGTTATGGACATCCGTGAACTTCTTGAAGAAAAGCACATGGAACACGTGCAAATCTTCCCTAAGATCGAATCCCAAGAAGGTATCAACAACTTTGATGATATCATCAAGGTTTCCGATGGTTTGATGGTTGCTCGTGGTGACATGGGTGTTGAAATTCCAACGGAAAACGTACCTTTGGTACAAAAAGCTTTGATCAAGAAGTGTAACTTCTTAGGTAAGCCAGTTATCACGGCTACCCAAATGTTAGACTCTATGCAAGAAAACCCACGTCCTACGCGTGCCGAAGCTTCTGACGTTGCCAACGCTGTCTTTGATGGTACTGACGCAACCATGCTTTCTGGTGAAAGTGCTAACGGTGAATACCCAGTAGAATCCGTTGCTACGATGAACCGGATCGACATCAAAGCTGAAAATGCTTTGAAGGACTTTGGTCGTGACAACTTGAACTTCGACAACGGTGACGTTACTGAATCAATCGGTGCTTCCGTTGCTCGGGTTGCAAACGAATTGGGCGTTAAGACCATCGTTGCTGCAACTGAAAGTGGCTACACTGCCAAGATGATTTCTAAGTACCGGCCAAATGCTGATATCTTAGCTGTTACCTTTGACGACCGGACCCGTCGTGGTTTGATGGTCAACTGGGGTGTTTACCCAATCGTTACCGAAAAGCCTTCAAACACTGATGAAATGTTTGATCTGGCTGCAGCCAAGGCCGTTGAAACGGGCTTAGCTAAGGAAGGCGACTTAATCTTAATCACCGCTGGTGTGCCAGTTGGCGAACGTGGAACGACTAACTTGATGAAGATCCAATTGATCGGTTCAAAGTTGGTTCAAGGCCAAGGCGTCGGTGACGACACTGTGATTGGTAAAGCAATCATTGCTAACACTGCCGCTGATGCAAATGCTAAAGTCGTTGAAGGTGGTATCTTGATTGCCAAGAACACTGACAAAGACTACTTGCCAGCTATTGAAAAGTCTAGCGCCGTTATCGTTGAAAACGGTGGGTTGACTTCTCACGCAGCGGTTGTTGGGATTTCCATGGGGATTCCTGTTATCGTTGGTGCTACTGGTGCCAGTGACAAGATCTCCGATGGCGAATTGATCACCGTTGACTCACGTCGCGGTATCGTTTACCACGGTGCTTCCAACGCGCTTTAATTTGAGATAAACCTGTTATTAAAAACGGACCCTCTGTCGGGGGCCCGTTTTTTGCTGCACTAAATTCGGAAATTTTTGAAAATTACGGCGATTGTCGTTTCCGACGATGGGGCGGCATCAATCAGCTATGGGGACCGCCTGCGGCCTGAGAAGCGGTCCTCCGGTTCGACTTTAAGTCTCGAAAAACACAGGTATTAAAGACTCAACGATTGCCGTTTCCGACGATGGGGCGGCATCAATCAGCTATGGGGACCGCCTGCGGCCTGAGAAGCGGTCCTCCGGCTCGACTTTAAGCCTTGAAAAACACAAGTCTTAAAGCTCGTCCCATGCTCTAAGCTGGTTCCCAGCTAAGAGCATCGACACAGCCGATTGATGCCGCCCCATCTCTGGTCACTGACATTGTCGATAACTTTAGCATTAGTTTTCAGACTTGTGGCTATGGCGGTTAACGACTGTTGATTGCTGTCGGTGAAAACGAGTAAAAGTATTGCTTCAAACGTCTTTGAAATTAGAAATTATCTGCGATGCAGTGTACTTTGCGTTGGTGCGTCATGCCCTAGCTCTTAGTATGCGATAATTATTATTTGGTGTCGTGGGTGGGCGACTGTAGAACGGAAAATGGTGGACAGAAGTATCTGGTAATTTGTGTCCTTATCATGGATGACGAATGAGAACTTTTTTGAAGCAATAGTTTAAAAGGACGTCCAACCAAATTTACGTTGGGGTACCCCAATGATGCCAGAAACATATGGTCAAAGCCGGAGGCGGTCAGGGGCGGGACCAGCCGTGAAAATGGCGTTAGCTAGCATTTTGTGCTAGCTTAGGCCATGGGCGAAGTTCAAGACATGGGGGCTCGTGGCTTGAAATCGAGCGAGAAGCCCGAGCCTGGGCTGAAACGTCCCCACAGCGGTCCTGTCCCTGACCACCAGAGTGCAATATTTTACTGAATTTACTATCATTATTTTAACCAATAATTCTTTCGGATTTTAGTGGGATTAAAGCTCGCTAGTTGGACGGTTTCCGTGTAAAATAAGGGGTAGACACTTTTGAACGGTAGACTGGGAAACCAGTAGAATTGAGGAGATTATGGAAGAACTATTAGGCCGCATCATCGCGGGAAAAGTTACCGATGAAAACGAAAAAGATTACTACGTCCAGGTTGCCGGGACGACCTTTCGGCTGGACAAATATGAAATTAAGAAACCATTGAAGTTAGGCTCAACCTTTAAAGGGTTTGCCTATGAGAATGAAGATCATGACATGCAGATTACCCGGGACGCCCCGGCCGTCCAGGTCGACCACTATGGCATGGGGACTGTCGTACGAAGTCAACGGACCTTGGGGGTCTTCGTCAACATCGGTTTACCTAACAAGGACATCGTTGTTTCTCTGGATGACCTCCCAGACATCATGGAACTGTGGCCTCAACAGGGCGACCGGTTAATGATTGCTTTGCGTGAGGATGCTAAGCAGCGCCTCTGGGGGGTGTTGGCTGACGGTGAAATTTACCAAGCCATCGCACAACCAGCTAAAAAACACATGCAAAATGCCAACGTGGTTGCTACCGCTTACCAGTTGAAATTAGTTGGTACTCGAGTTATGACTGAGAATAATGAATTGGGCTTCATTCACCCATCCGAACGAGAAAAGGAACCACGCTTAGGTGAAGAATTACACGCCCGGGTCATTGGTGTGCACGAAGATGGCACGTTGAACCTGTCCTTACGTCCACGAACCTATGAAGCTATTGATGATGACGCGGCAATGTTGTTGGCTGCGTTGGAACATAGTGAAGACGGTCATTTGGAATTCAGCGACAAGAGTGATCCAGCTGCTATTAAGGCTTACTTTGGTATTAGTAAGGGGCAGTTCAAGCGAGCCATTGGTCACCTCCTGAAAGCTCGGAAAATTACGCAACACGATGGTCAATTGTGGTTGGTCGCTGAAGAAGATGAATCGACGACTGACTAGGAGGCGCGTTAGATGACTGAGCTGGAGAATCAGGCGGCGGACTTTGCCCACTACCTACGGGTCGAACAGGGGCTTGCCGAAAATTCAGTCACGAGCTATACGCAGGAACTACGAAATTTCGCACAGTATTTAACGCCAAAAAAAGTCACCGATTTTAAACGGGTAGACCGGCTCCAGGTCATGGCATACTTGAGTGCGCTGACCGCCAGTGGCAAGTCTCGTAATTCGGTGATTCACGCGGTATCGGCTCTACGTAAGTTTTATCGGTACTTGGTCCAGACCCACCAGCTGACGGATAATCCGCTGGCAAACGTGGCGGCACCTAAACACGCCCAGCATTTACCAGCTGTGCTGACGGTGGCCGAGGTCGACCGTTTGCTGGCGGCACCGGATACTGGCAACAAGTACGGGTTGCGTGATCGGGCCATTCTGGAAGTTATGTACGCTACTGGGCTCCGGGTCAGTGAGCTGGTCCATTTGAAATTGGCTGACTTGCACCTGGAGATGGGGTTGATTCAAACCTTGGGAAAGGGTGATAAGGAACGGATCATTCCCATTGGTGACGTGGCTAGTGATTGGATTAACCAGTATTTGACGCACAGTCGACCAGTCCTATTGAAACAGCGTACGAGTCCGTATTTGTTTCTAAATGCGCATGGTGGGGGCCTTTCACGGCAGTCCATTTGGCAGAAAATTAAGCAGTACGTGGCGTTGGCTGATATTCAAAAGGATGTCACGCCGCACACACTGCGGCACTCTTTTGCCACGCATATTTTGGAGAATGGTGCGGATCTGCGGGTGGTTCAAGAATTACTGGGCCACGCGGATATCACGACCACCCAGATTTATACGCACATTTCTAAAAAAAGGTTACTGAACGTTTATGATGCGTATCATCCACGCGCCTAGTCGTTACGGCCAGGGTGTGGTAAGGTATGAAGATAATTGGAACGGAGGGGGACCATGTTACTTAAATATCGGAGCGATTATCAAAAAATTGCGATGGGCATGTTGAGCCTGTTGCCGAATTTTAAGGACTGGGACCGGTTGCAAAACGAATTGGCATGGTACCAGGCCGGCGATGACCGGAACCTTTATCTCTGGAAGGACGAGCACGACGACTTTGCGGGGGCCCTGGGTGCGGAAGTGCAGGGGGACTACCTAGTCGTCCGGTTGATTACGTTGATGCCGGATAAGCAGTTGACGCGAAATACCTGGCAGATGCTAGATGAGTTAGCCACCACGGCGCCAGATAGGCGGTTGATGGGAACCCTAACGACAGCCAAGATTATTGCAAAATGGGAGTTTTACCATGGACAAAGCCACAGAGAACGGTCAACCGCTGATTCAGGTCAGTGATTTTGAAGGACCGTTAGACTTGTTGTTACACCTAATTAAAACCAATGAAATGGATATCTATGATATTCGCATCACGACGATTACCAGTCAGTATCTAACTTACTTGCATCAAATGCAGGAACTACGGTTGGATATTGCCGGTGAATACTTTGTGATGGCGGCTAATTTGATGGCCATTAAGGCGAAAATGCTATTGCCAAAACCAACGACCGTGGACCCCATTGACGAAGATGCTAGTGAGGACCCCCGGGAAGATTTGGTCAATCAGCTGTTGGAGTATCAACGCTATAAGCAAGCTGCCCAGGAACTGAAGAAGCGGGCCATTGCCCGGCAGGAACACTTTACGCGACCGGCAATGGCCGTACCGGAATCGGTGACGATGTCGGTTGCTCCGGGAATTCAGACCAGTGATCTGCAGGCGGCCCTCGCTAAACTCGTTCACCGGGCGATGATTGCGAAGCCGGTGACCCAAAATATTCATCAAGAACATTTTACGATCAAGGCCCAGATGGCGACCGTTTTGACGCGCTTACAGCGAGCCAAACATCCCGTTAACTTTGAGACATTATTGGCGGGGGTACCGGCCTTAGAGGAGGTCGTGACGACCTTCTTGGCAGTCTTAGAATTGGCTCGTCAAAGGCAAGTGCAGTTACAACAGGTTAGCCGCGTGGCACCGCTTCAGGTTGGATTTTTAAAAATGGAAGGAAGTTATGCACCAGATGTCACCCCTAGCACAGATTGAAAGCCTCCTGTTCGTCAGTGGTGACGAGGGCATTACCGTAGCTGATTTAGCAGCGGCTACGGGGTTATTACGACCCGCCATTTTGGCCAGTTTGGAGCGCTTAGCCGAGAAATACGCGGCGGATACGGATTCTGCTCTGGAGTTAATGGTCAATGATACCACTTACCGGTTGGTGACCAAGGCGGCCGCCGGCGAGGTCATTAAACACTACTTTGAGAATCCGCTCAGTACGAACCTTTCGCCGGCGTCCTTAGAAGTGTTGGCAATCATTGCGTACCGGCAGCCAATCACCCGCATCGAAATTGATGAGATTCGGGGCGTCCAGAGCTCATCGACCGTACAGAAATTAGTGCTGCGGCAGTTGATTGAAGATGCTGGCCGCTTGGATGAACCCGGGCGCCCGAAGGTGTACCGGACGAGCGCATATTTTTTGGATTACTTTGGGTTGGCAACTTTAGACGAACTGCCGCCCTTACCAGCGGCAGCCACACCGGGTGACACTGCTGACGATGGGGATTTATTCCTGCAAGCCTTTAATCAGCAATTAAATCAATCAGGAGATGAAAGTTAATGGAACGACTACAAAAAGTTTTAGCCCACGACGGGGTAGCCTCACGTCGACAGTCAGAAAAGTTGATCATGAGCGGTCGGGTGAAGGTTAACGGCACCGTGGTCACCGAGCTAGGAACCAAGGTCGGCGTTCACGATAAGATCCTGGTTGATGGTGTGCCGGTCACGACGGAGGCACCAGTCTACGTCATGCTATATAAGCCCCGGGCAGTTATTTCAACGGCCAATGATGAAAAGGGTCGCCGAACCGTGGTGGATCTCATTGAGGATGTTCCACAACGCATCTACCCAGTGGGTCGGTTGGACTACGACACGGCTGGGTTACTGTTGTTAACCAATGATGGTGAACTGGCTAACCGGTTGACCCACCCTAAGTACGAAGTCGAAAAGACCTATGTGGCTCGAGTTACGGGAACGCCAACGAACGATGCTATGCGGCAACTCCGTCAAGGAATCACCGTGGATGGAGAAGTGTACGCGCCAGCCAAGACCAAGTTGCTAAGCAGTGACCCGAAGAAGAAGTCTTCAATCGTGCAACTGATTATTCACGAAGGTAAAAATCATCAAGTGAAGAAAATGTTGGAAGCAGTTGGCTATCCGGTTGAAAAGCTCAAGCGGGAAAAGTATGGTAATTTGACGTTAAAGGGGCTCAACGCCGGGGAAGCTCGGTTGCTGAAACCAGAAGAGGTCAAAGAACTCAAACAGGCAACTGGGCTGATGTAAGCTTTTTCATTGACAGACTTCCTAAAAGTTAGTATATTTAACTTGTAATAAAATTTAGGTTCATCTTCAGGGCAGGGTGTAATTCCCGACCGGCGGTAAAGTCCGCGACCCGCGCAAGCGGTTGATTCGGTGTAACTCCGAAACCGACAGTAAAGTCTGGTATGCAGAAGATGAGACATTGCTTTTTGCGTATCCTTTTTGGCGTAAACTCCAAGGTCTCGCCCTTCTGTGGTGGGGCCTTTTTCTATGGGCACACCGCGAAAGATGGCCGCAAGGAGGAACAAGAGTTATGGAAAATAGTCGTAGTGGTTTGAGTGTGCGGGCAATGGTGGAAATGGCGTTATTCGCTGGTATTTCCTACGTTCTAATGTTTGTGGCGTTGCCCATCGTGCCTATCGTGCCATATATGAAGCTTGATCTGAGTGATCTGGTCGTGCTGATTGGTATGAGTGTCTTTGGTCTGGGTGGTGCTATCCTGATTGCCGCAGTTAAAGAGCTACTGTACTTTGTGACAACTGGTATGGATGTTGTTAACTTAATTGGTGTGATGACAGCGTTTATTGCTGATTTAGCGTTAATCGTACCCATTAGTTTGGTGCTGAAACGACGGGATCCGTCGTTGACCCGCCAAATTTTGGCCGTGGTTCTGGGGACACTGAGCTTGACCGTGGTCCTGTCATTAGGTAATTGGTTGGTCATTACGCCGCTATACTTAAAGGTCTTAAACATTTCGATTGGTTTGCCCGTTAGCAAGCTGGTCTTGCTGGGAGTTATTCCGTTTAATCTGATTAAAGGGGTCGTCTTGGGGGTTCTCTTTATCCTGTTGACTCGCCGGATGGCACCTTGGTTGGCTAAACACACGACATTGTAAACGTATGCTGGTGGCCGGCAGGGATTCCACCTGCTGTGGGGACCGGTGCCAGCCTGAGGTACGGGCTGGCACCTCGACTTGAAGCCTTGGCAAATCACCAAGTCTTCAAGCTCGTCCCACGGTGTAGGCTAGCTAAAAACGCTAGCCTACACCGTCGACACAGCTGGTTCCATCCCTACCAACCACCAGTGGCAACGGTTGTGGTTACGCTGCTTAGAGATGGTTGTCGTCTCTATGAAGAACTGAAGTGTGGAAAGGCTATTTGCTTGAGCTAAATTAGTGTGACTCGGAATTAAGTAATAGGAGTAGTATGGTACATGCAGTCCCGTCACTCACCCCGGCCATATTTGAGTTAAAGACAGTGTAGCTGGTGGCCGGAAGCGGTCAAGGTATAATAACTAAAATAATAAAGAAATTTGAAGCATCAGGGGTTGGCAAGTCTGCCGGCCCCTTTTCTTATGGTAAACTGGTAGCAGACTGAATTTAGCGGAGGTGGCTCATGGACCCGGCAGACTTATTGCAATTACTAAGTGAACAGCAAGATCGGCGACTGCGGGTCATCGAAAATCTATTGCGCGGCCGGCGGACCGTTTCGACGTTGTACTGGGGTCTACGGTATGATTTACTGCCGCTGTTGAATCTGGCGAAGCCCTTGGATCGGGGAGCATTGGACACACCAGCTCAGTCACTGGCGCAACAGGGATTGATTGCCGGAGACGCAACTGAAGGGGTCGTTCACCTGACTAAGCGGGGACAAATGGCCGCAGCGAGTACGACTTATTACCGGCCAGTTACCCGCCAAGATTGGGTCAACGTGGATCTGGTGGCGGCACGGCAACGGTTACTATTGGCAGTGCAGGTAGTGTCACAGTACGCGCATAGTACATCACGTTACTATCCTTTAGCGACCGATTTAGCCACCCGGCAAGCCGTGCGACGGTGGTTCCACCGGGTTAAATCCCCCAACCTGGCAGCGAATCTCCACGAAGCATTGGTTATCAGTCTTCGCCAGTTACCGGCAGAGACGGCCGCAATCGTGACGGATCAATTTACGGGATACGAACAGCCTGGCTATACGGTCAGTCAGTTGGCCCAGAGTACCAATCGCTCGTCCTGGGAGATTCAGCTGATGCATTTTGATGGGGTTGCCCAGATTGCCTTGGCCGCAAAGGAAGCGCAACACCCACTTCACGATTTATTTCAGCCATTGTGGGTGGTTCCCGTGTCACGTAGCGCCCAACAGACGCTGCAAGCGGTCGAGGCTGGCGGGGATTTAGCGCGGGTGGCACGGGTCCGTAAGGTCAAGTTATCGACGGTACGGGAGCATTTACTCGAAACGGCCATCATGTTACCAGCTGAAGACTTTCCGTATGACCAGGTCCTATCAGAGACAATTCGCCAGCAATTTGCAGCCGCCGTAACTGGACCCATTGATACGTGGCAATACATGGAACTACCCGCAGCAATGCGCGATGAGCTTGATTTCTTTTACTTTCGGCTTTATGCCATCTGGCGGATGAAACGGGGGGACGCAGAGTAGTGGAAACTTTAGAAGCTAGTTTAGAAAAAGTCTTCGGTTTTAATACGTTTCGTTCCGGTCAGAAGGCAGCATTAGCTGCCTTGGAGGCCAATCAGGATACCCTGGCCATTCTGCCGACTGGTGCCGGGAAAACGCTCATTTATCAGCTTTACGGTTATCGTCATCCGGGGTGCGTGTTGATTGTCTCACCATTATTATCATTGATGAATGACCAGGTCAATCGGATGCGAATCAGTGGCTTTAAGCGGGTGGCCGCCATTACATCACAGACTGGATACGTGGAACGCCAAGTTATCTTGGACCACTTGAATGACTTACAATTTCTTTTCCTATCACCAGAAATGTTGGCGCAACCGCAAATGTTGGCGCGGGTAAGGCAACTTGATCTTAGTCTGTTGGTGATTGACGAGGCTCACTGTATTGTTCAGTGGGGACCGGATTTTCGACCGGAGTACTTATTATTGGGTGCGATTCGGACCAAATTAAATCAACCATTGACGCTCATGCTGACGGCAACGGCGGGCAAGATGACGCGGCAAGAAATCTCAAAGCAATTGCGGTCACAACCACAGGTGGTTACCGAGTCCGTCGACCGGCCCAATATTTTTCTAGACGTTGAAAATGTTGCGAATGAGGCGGAAAAGCAGAGCCGCTTGCAAGCTTTGGTGGCCAAGCTTCAGTTGCCAGGGGTTATTTACTTCTCGAGCAAGCAGCAGGCAACCGATACAGCCTTATGGTTGCAACAGACCACTGGTGTTCAAGCGGCAGCCTACCACGCGGGGCTAAGCGGTGAGGATCGTTTTCGAATTCAACAACAGTTTATGACGGGGCAACTCGACTTAATTTGTGCCACCAGTGCGTTTGGCATGGGTATCGATAAGAATGACGTCCGCTTTGTGATTCATTATCATTTGCCGGCTGATTTAGAAAGTTATGCTCAGGAAATTGGCCGGGCTGGTCGTGATGGCCAGCCCAGTATTGCTATCTTACTGTACGCGCCGGGTGATGAGCAGTTACCGTTGGCGTTGGGTCAGTCTAATCGACCGGATGAGGAGACGATTACGCGATACTACGCGCACCCACAGAGTTTTGCAGCCGATGATCCGGTGATTCACTTGTTGGCCTTTTACCGGGGCCACGGCATCAGCCAGGCGGCAGTTATCCAGCTGTTTGCGCGCCGGGAAAAGGAGCGGAATCGGGCACTGGCGAATATGTTAGCCTATGCACGGGAACGGCGGTGTTTGCGACAAGTCTGGCTGCAAGCCTTTGATGAGACCAGTCCCGCCCATTCGGCAGCGTGTTGTGCGCCGGGGGAGGTGGCCCTTGATTTGGACCAGCTGAAGCTCTTGCGGCGACCAGCTGCGGCGACTGAAAATATACCGACGGACTGGGAAACCCGACTTAACCGGTTATTTTAGTAAGAATTTAAAGAATTAAGGTATCTGGTATGGTACAATTACGGGTGAAAGTTTTTCAGGGAGGTTAGATGATGAGTCAGAAGCGTGACGATCAAACGTCGAAGGATACGAAGGATAAGGAGTCCCATCCTTGGGATCAGTCGTTTGCCGATGATCGGGACGATCAGGGGAACCTGTCACGAACGAGAATCCGGCGGCAAAATCACGGGAATACCATGGTGACGGTCGTATTAGTTGCCATTATCATTGTGATCGCAGTGGCATCATTAGTTTATGGGTTAGCACGACAAAGTGCCGTGAATAAGCCTGAAAATCAAAGTACGGAACAGGTTGCAGATAGTTCATCGCGTTCATCTAGCAAACATTCCAAGAGCTCGACGAGTAGTCACAAGCAGTCTTCTTCCAAGAAGACCGCTTCTTCTAAGACGGCCAGCTCAAAAAAATCAACAACTTCAACCACGACTGCTAGTTCGGCAAAGACGACTAGCAGTTATTCGGCTACGAGTAGCGCCACCACTAAGCCAAACAAGACCAGTTCAAGCGCCACCAGTAGCAGTACGAGTACGTCAACTGGTAGTAAAAAGTACGCAACTGTCGAATCTGGACAAGGAGTTTACCGGGTCGCCACGAACGCAGGTATTTCTGTTCAGGAACTCTTACAGTTGAACGGACTGTCTTCGGCTTCATCGTTACATCCTGGCCAAAAGCTTCGGGTGAAATAGGCATTAATTTTATTTGATAGGAGTTTGGTTTTCATGGAAAAACAAGGTTTGCAAGTTGCCATTGACGGTCCCGCATCGGCCGGCAAGAGTACCGTGGCAAAAATCGTTGCCCAACGTTTTCACTACATATATTGTGATACGGGCGCTATGTACCGTGCGATTACTTGGAAAGTGTTACAGGCTGGTGTGGGCTTGACCGATGAAAAAGCGGTTAAGCAATTACTGGATCAAATCACTATTCGGTTTGAACCAGGGACGCCAGTGCAAAAGGTGTTTGTTGACGACACCGAAGTCACCTTGGCCATTCGCCAACCTGACGTGACCAACTCCGTTTCAGCAGTGTCCGCTTTACCTGCAGTGCGAGAAGAATTAACGGCTCGTCAGCGGGATATTGCCGATGCCGGGGGTATCGTTATGGACGGTCGGGACATTGGCTCGACCGTCTTGCCTAAGGCGGAGGTCAAGATCTTCCTAGTGGCCAGCGTGAAGGAACGGGCACAACGGCGCCTAAAGGATAATGCCGCCAAGGGTATCGAGACACCTTTAGCAACATTAAAGCATGAAATCGAGGAACGGGATCGGAAAGATTCGACGCGAAAGGTCTCTCCATTGACCCAAGCGGCGGATGCCATTCGGTTGGATACGACCTCGATGAGCATCGAACAAGTGGCTGATAAAATCGCCGAAATCATTTCTGAAAAAGAATCCCACTAGATATGGGCATTTTACTAGCTTTTACTAGCGTAATCAGCTAAAATAGTATATAGAGTTGTCGCAAGGAGGAAAAATTCGCATGAGTGAAAATGGCACGAGTCAAAACAATGAAAACAATGAGTTATTAGATGCTTTAAACAGCATCGATAACGTCAAGGTCGGTGACGTCGTTAAGGGTGAAATCTTAACGATTGATGACGACCAACAAGCAATCGTTGGTATTGCAGATACTGGTATCGAAGGGGTCGTTCCCAAGAAGGAACTCTCAACTAAGCCAGTTGATGACATTAATGAAGTAATTAAAGTTGGTGACGTCTTGGATCTCGTCGTTATCTCACGGATCGGAACTGACAAGGAAGGCGGTAGCTACTTACTGTCTCAACGTCGTTTGGAAGCCCGTAAGGTTTGGGACGATATTCAAAAGGAATTCGAAGCAGGTCACACGTTAACTGCTCCCGTTACCCAAGTGGTTAAGGGCGGGTTAGTCGTTGATGCCGGCGTTCGTGGTTTCGTTCCCGCATCAATGGTTTCTGATCACTTCGTCGAAGATCTTGCTCAATTCAAGGGCCAAACCTTGGAATTCAAGATTGTTGAAATCGAACCTAGCGAAAACCGGTTGATCTTATCACACCGTGCTATCGTTGAAAAGGAACGCGCTGCACAAAAGGAAGAAATCATGGCTAAGTTAACTGCTGGCGACATTGTCGACGGTAAAGTTGCTCGCTTGACTAACTTCGGTGCATTCGTTGACCTTGGTGGTGTTGATGGTTTGGTCCACGTTTCTGAAATCGCCTTTGAACGGGTTGAAAAGCCTAGCGATGTTCTGAAGGTTGGCCAAGACGTTAAAGTTAAGGTCTTATCTGTAGACCCAGACCGCGACCGGATCTCCCTTTCCATCAAGCAAACCTTACCAGAACCTTGGGACGGTATCGAAGACAAAGCCCCACAAGGCAGCGTCTTAGACGGAACTGTTAAGCGTTTGACTAGCTTTGGGGCCTTCGTTGAAGTGTTCCCTGGCGTTGAAGGCTTGGTTCACATTTCCCAAATTTCTCACCAACACATCGCAACGCCTGCTGACGTTTTGAAGGTTGGTCAAGAAATCAAGGTTAAGGTCTTAGATGTTCGTCCAGACGATCACCGTTTGGCATTGTCCATCAAGGCACTTGAAGAAAAGCCACAATCTGGTGACGAAGGTTCTGAGAACCGGAGCAGCAGTAACAACAACCGTAGCCGGAGCAACAATGTCGGTAACAACAACCGTCGTCGTAACAACCGGAACAGTGCTGAAACTTCAACGGCTAACGCCCCAGAAGAAAGCACCGGTTTCTCTTTGGGCGATCTGATTGGTGATAGCTTGAAGAAAGATATGGAAGATAACGAAAACAACTAATACGTTTGGTTGAGAAATGGGTCTGGAGCGGAACTTTGTTGGTTTCGTTCTGGACCTTTTTCACGTCAAATGTAGCAATTTAAGGAGGGATTTATAGTGGCATTTCCAGTAGTTGCCATTGTTGGCCGCCCAAACGTGGGAAAGTCGACCCTGTTTAACCGGATCGCCGGCGAACGAATCTCCATCGTCGAAGACACCCCTGGGGTTACCCGTGACCGAATTTACACGCGAGCCGAATGGCTGGGAACTGAATTTCGGATGATTGATACCGGTGGGATCGACCTCGGCGATGAACCATTTTTAACTCAAATTACGCAACAAGCAGAGATTGCAATTGATGAGGCCGATGTTATTGTCTTCATCGTGAGCGCCCCTGAGGGTGTGACCGATGCTGATGAAAAGGTGGCCAAGATCCTGTACCGTGCTGATAAGCCGGTCATGCTGGCCGTTAACAAGGCGGATAACCCCGAAACACGGGAATCCATCTACGACTTCTATTCACTTGGCTTCGGTGATCCATATCCCGTTTCTGGGGTCCATGGTCTCGGTTTAGGGGACCTGTTGGATGCCGTCGTGAAGAAATTCCCTGAAGATGATGGTGCGCCTAAGGACGATTCCATTCGCTTCAGTTTGATTGGTCGGCCTAACGTTGGGAAGTCCTCTCTGGTTAACGCTATGCTTGGTGAGGATCGGGTCATTGTTTCCAATATTGCCGGCACTACGCGTGATGCCGTGGATACCAAGTTTACCGCTGACGATACGAAATTTACGATGGTCGATACGGCCGGGATTCGTAAAAAAGGGAAAGTCTACGAAAATACGGAACGCTACAGTGTGATGCGGGCGATGCGGGCCATTGACGATTCAGACGTCGTTCTGGTGGTTTTGAATGCTGAAGAAGGGATTCGGGAGCAGGATAAACGAGTCGCCGGTTACGCCCATGAAGCGGGTCGGGGCATCATTATTCTGGTCAACAAGTGGGATACCTTGAAGAAGGATAATCATACGTTGACGGACTTCCAGAACCTGATTCGTCTGGAGTTCCAATACCTGAGTTACGCGCCCATCGTCTTCGTTTCCGCTAAGACAGGGCAACGGCTAGAGCAGTTACCGGACCTAATCAAGAAGGTTTCAGCTAACCACAACAAGCGGGTCCAATCCGCAACGTTGAACGACGTGGTGATGGATGCCATTGCACTAAACCCAACGCCTTCCGACAACGGAAAGCGACTCCGGGTCTACTACGCCACTCAGGTAGCCGTGGCGCCACCAACTTTCGTGGTCTTCGTCAACGATCCGAAGATGATGCACTTCTCCTACGAACGATTCTTAGAGAATCAAATTCGTGCGAGCTTCGATTTCGAAGGGACACCGATCCATTTGATTGAGCGTGCACGGAAGTAGGACTTGAGTAGCATAGGACCAGCTTTTGACGTGATTTTAACGATTTTTTATTAAAAATCACGATTCTTGGCCGATAATTGCTAAAAAATGGCGTTATCCCTTGTCATGCAAGGCTTCCTGTGCTATCTTTGATAAAGAAATGATGCGGCTGACCGTATTTGTTTCATCATTTTTGGACCACTCAAAAATGACCACTAGATGTCATTCATCTAATCTTCTTTCAGGAGGTGAATTCAAACATGGCAAACAAAGCACAATTGGTTAGCGACGTTGCAACTGCAACTGGTTTAACTAAAAAGGACGCAACTGCTGCAGTTGATGCAGTATTCGATTCTGTCCAAGCAACGTTAGCTAAAGGCGAAAAGGTTCAACTGATCGGCTTTGGTAACTTTGAAGTACGTGAACGTGCAGCTCGTAAGGGCCGTAACCCACAAACTGGACAAGAAATCCAAATCCCAGCAAGCAAAGTACCTGCATTCAAGCCAGGTAAAGCTTTAAAGGATGCTGTTAAATAATCTTATTTAGCGAGTAGAGGGCCAGTACGGTGAATGCCGGGCTGGCTTTTTGCTACCCTTAATTAAATTCAAGTAACAGTGAAGTAGCGGGATAATTGATGCTGGCGAGGGCTTTTACTTCGCAAGTCACCCTGAATTGCGTATAATTAACTGTTGCGTTTAAAAAGAAAATTAGTATTACCGCCTACGGCTGCCCAGGAGGGTGCTAGCTGTGGGGACCGGAGCAAGCCTGAAATGCGGTCTCGCTCCTCACGTGAGAGCCCCGCTAAGTTCATGCAAGTCTCTCACGTGTCCCACGCTGTAAATTGGCTGAGAAGCGTCAATTAACACCGTTGTCACGGCCAGCATCCTCCTGGGCGACTGACGGCTATGATTGCAATATTTTGGCAGCATATTGGTAAACGCCATTTGTGCTAGTCGTGGTACGTTGGGAAACATTGATATATCACGGTTGTTAGGCGATTACTGTGATCAGATTCAACATTTATGAAGTCAGTTGTAAAGCTTAAGTAATTTAAAACTTCAGCAGAACTATACGGCAACTTGAGGTTGAATTTGGGACATCAAAGTAGCCGGAGGTTGTTAGGGGTGGTACCGTGGTGTCGACGGTGTTGGTTGGCGTTTTTAGCCGACCTACAGCGTGGGACGACCTTGGAGCCGTGGTGAACTGGCCATGGCTTCAAGTCGAGGCCAAAGACCGCACCACAGGCTTTGGCCGGTCCCCACCACGGCTGCCACCCCTAACAACCGTAGGCGGCTACATGGATATAATACAAAAGATTCAAGATGGAGGCGGGTCAATGAGTTACGCAGAAACGGCACTCGATGAACTGGAAAAGGGACAACTCGAAGATTTTAAAAAGCAATATGCACTGGCACTACGCCACGACGATGATGACACGTTGTTTAGTCTGGGTGAGGAACTCTATTCGTTAGGCTTCTTGAACCAATCCCGACGGATCTACGAAAAGCTCCTCAAGAAGTACCCAGATGAAGACGAGTTACGAACGAATCTCGCAGACATTGCTATTGATGAAGATAAGAACGACGAGGCCCTGGAATATTTAAATCAGGTCCAACCCAGCTCACCAGCCTACGTGGAATCCCTGATGGTGGCTGCCGACCTCTATCAGACCCAGGAACTCTTTGAAGTCAGCGAACAAAAGCTGTTAACAGCTAAGAAATTAGCCCCTGACGAACCCGTCATCACGTTTGCCCTGGCGGAGCTCTACTTCACCATGCGGGAGTTCAGGAAGGCTATTCCGCTGTATTTAGACCTGATTACGGCGGGAACTACCGAACTGTCCCGTGTTAACTTGGTCGAACGGCTGGGAGTTGCTTACGCCAACGCTGGCCGCTTTGAACAGGCAATCGGTTACTTGAAGCAGATCCATACGGGGGACATGACGCCCGATGTGAAATTTGAAACGGCCTTTACCTACCTACAACTAAAGGAGCGGTCAACGGCCATTCGTTTGTTTGAGGAGTTAAAGGATAGCGACGCTCATTACACGTCCTTGTATCCTTACCTGGGCCAAGCACTGGAACAAGAAAACCGGCTAGACGAGGCCTTAAAAGCCCTCCAAGAAGGGTTAGGCGTTGACCAGTACAATGAGAAGCTCTGGCTACAGGCGGCTCACGTGGCCACTAAATTGGACGATGAGGACCTTGCTGAACGCTACCTGAAGAAGGGGCACGAGTTGGATGCTGACGATATTGCAGCGGTCATTCAGCTCAGTAACCTGTACGTGAAGCAGGAGCGGTGGACGGAAAACGCCGAGTTGGCTAAGCCATATTTGGCCAATGAAGATGCCGATCCGCAACTGTACTGGAACTTAGCGGTCACAGCGAACCATCAGGAGGACTTTGCTGCAGCTCGTAAGTACTACGATGCCGCGCAACCGTTTTTCATGGATCAACCAGACTTCCTGAAGCCAGCGATTTACTTCTATCGTGAAGAGGGCGCTAGTGAGGTCGTCGTTAAATTATTACAAGCGTACGTGAAGGTTGTTCCAGATGATGCTGAAATGGCACTGATGCTGGAAGGCTACGAAGACTAACTGAAATGTATCACCAGAAAGGATGCCGCGGGGTATTCTTTTTTAATTAGGTTGGCACACAATAATTACTTTAACTTACAGTTTCAAAAAAAAAAGCAACCGCCAAACCCGCGGTTGCCAAAACCAAATCATTAACGTTTAAATTTACCCAGGAAGCCGGTCTTCGGAACCTCAAACGAGAAACCTTCACCTAACGCTTCATTCACATTGATTACCGAAATGAACGCCCGCGGGTCAGTTCGTTGAATAATCTGACGTAACCGATACAACTCGCTGGGTGCCACGACGACGTAAATCATCTTTCGCGGCTGGTGGGAGAAACCACCTTCACCGCTGACGAGACTCACACCCCGTTGAAGCTCATCCATAATGCTATTCGTAATCTCTTGATAGTGATCCGACACCACAATGATTCCGCGCGCGGCATAGGCACCTTCCTGCGTAAAGTTAACCAGCCGAGAGTACACGTAGGAATAGATCAGTGTGTAGGCCATCTGCTGGATGTTGATGTAAACCAATGAAATCAGTAAAACGACGACGTCTAACCATAACAACGTCTTACCCATGGGTACCCCGCGGAAACGTTCAAAGATTCGGGCAATAATATCCGTACCACCGGTTGTGCCACCGTACCGGTAGAGGAGACCGGAACCGAAGCCCCCAATCAACCCCGACGCCAGCGAGGCCAGCAAGAGGTCACCGTGTAATTCAATGGCAAACGGCACTCGCTGCCAGATCCACAGTGAAATCGACAACATGAACGTCCCATAGATTGTGTAAATCGCCGATTGTCGGCCTAGAAACCGCCACCCAATCAAGACAAGTGGGGCGTTAATTAGAAACGTGGTGTACGCTGGGTCAATTTTGAACAAGGCCCGCAAAATCAAGGTAATCCCGGAAATTCCACCATCGGCCAAATGGTTAGCAATGTTGAAGAATACCAACGCAAACCCCAGCATGGCGCAACCAATCCCTATCATTAATAAATCAACTGCGCGGATCGATTCATCCTGTACTTGTGTCAACCGCCGTCACTCCCAACATCTAAATTTCTCAACTCATTCATCATAGCACACCGCTCTAGAAAACAGCGGACAAAACTCACATCGTCTCAGCGACTTTAAATTCAATTCTGCCAGCGAATCTGTTAGACTGGCATATAGAGATAAAACAGAAATAACTGGTAGAAGGGTGAGCGAATTGAAGCTAGAACAATTACCACAGGAGTTTGAACTGGCCCGACCAGTTTTACAGACCATCGAGCAGGCCGGTTATGAGGCCTATTTTGTCGGTGGGAGCGTTCGGGATACCATCTTGGGTAAAGACATTCACGACGTTGACATCGCCACCAGCGCGTATCCTAATGAGATTAAGGGCCTATTCAAGCGCACGGTCGACACAGGCATCGAACACGGGACCGTCATGATTTTGGACCACGGTACTGGTTACGAGACCACGACCTTTCGTTCCGAGTCGACCTATACCGATTTCCGGCGACCAGACCAGGTCACGTTTGTCCGGTCACTGGAAGAGGATCTTAAACGACGCGACTTTACGATCAACGCGCTGGCCATGAAGGAAGACGGGGAAGTCATCGATCTCTTTGATGGGCTGACTGATCTTCAAGAGCAGCGAATTCGCGCGGTTGGCGACCCCCAAGAACGATTTCATGAAGATGCCTTGCGCATGATGCGGGCGGTCCGGTTCGCTAGCCAGTTGGACTTCACCATTGAGAAGCCCACTAAGCAGGCCATTACGGACCACGCAGACCTACTCGAAAAAATTGCCGTTGAACGCACACAGGTCGAGTTACTCAAGATGTTACAGGGAAAGACACCGCAACGCGGCCTGCAAGATATGTTGGACACTGGCCTCTGGCAGTACTGCCCGGATTTTGCTTCCCACGAGACGGCTCTGATTGCGCTTGCACAACGTCTTCAGCAGGGGGCCACGTCTAACGAAGCCGCCTGGACATTACTGACGACCCAGTTTAAGCTGGACACCACCGCCATTGGTAGCTTTTTGAAACACTGGAAAACGGCTAATCAAACGATTGCGGCCGTTCAAACGGCTACCAGAACGGCCGAATTACTATTGCAGGGGAACCTGACCGCTTGGCAACTTTATCAATGCGGTGCTGCCTTAACGCCCGTTGCCAATGAAGTGGCCGTTACTCTAGGGGCACCCGACCGCAGCACGGAGTTGGCTCAAGAGCTCGCTGCCTTACCAATTCAAACGAAGAAGGAACTTGCCATTTCCGGTAGAGATTTGATGAAGGCCGGAGTGCAGCCGGGGCCACAACTGGGTGCCATTCTCGGTGACCTGGAATACCGGGTCGTCATGGGCGAATTACCCAACGAAAATGCAGCGCTGGTAGCTAACAGCACCGCCGATTAAGAATCTGATATAAGAGAGTGAGAAACTTATGCAAACTTTACGCGCGGAAAATCTACACCGAACTTACGGTGAAAAAACGCTATTTGATAATCTGAATTTCATCATCAACGAACACGACCGTATCGGCCTGATTGGGGTCAACGGTAGTGGGAAGACCTCGTTACTTAACACCTTAGCGGGTATCAGCAACGAACAGTCCGGGGAAATCAACACCCCGAAAGATTACACCATCGGTTACCTGACTCAAAAGCCAGATCTTGATGAAAATATGACCGTGATGGACGCCGTTTTCTCCGGTGACCAGAAGGTCTTCGTGACAATTCGGCGTTACGAAGCGGCTTTGGCTGCGTACGGCGCACACCCCGAAGACGATCAGGCTCAGAAACGTTATCTGGACGCCGAAGCCCAGATGAATGAAGAGGAAGCCTGGACCGCCGAAAGTGACGTCAAAACCATTTTGACGCAACTGAAAATTACGGATCTTTCTCAGGAGATCAAGACCATGTCCGGGGGCCAAATCAAACGGGTCGGACTGGCACAAGTCTTGATTCAATCCCCAGACCTCTTATTGCTGGATGAACCCACCAACCACTTGGATTTTGATTCCATTGCCTGGTTACAGCAGTACTTAGCCAGCTACAAGGGCGCCTTACTGGTCGTTACCCATGACCGGTACTTCCTGGATCAAGTTGCCAACCAAATTTGGGAACTGGATTTTGGGAAACTTTACCAGTACCCCGGTAACTACCAGGCCTACGTTCAAGAAAAAGCCGAACGGGTCTCACAAGAGGCTGAAGCCGATCAAAAGCAACAACAACTTTATAAAAAAGAATTAGCTTGGATGAAGGCCGGTGCGAAGGCACGTTCTACCAAGCAACAGGCCCGCATCAACCGGTTCAACGACCTATCCAGCAACGTTGGCACGCGCCAAGTTCAAAGCAACGTGTCCATCTCCTTAGGTCAACAACGCTTGGGTAAGAAAGTCATTGAACTCAAGGACGCCAACCTGAAGCTGGGCGACCACACCATCCTTAAAGACTTCAACGACCTGATTCAGGGTGGTGAACGGATCGGAATCAGTGGGGACAACGGGGCTGGAAAATCCAGCTTGCTCAACGTTATTGCCCAACGGTTACCATTGGACTCCGGAATCATTACGGTGGGGGAAACCGTCAAAATGGCTTACTACACCCAACAGATTGAACCAATCCCCGAAGATAAGCGGATGATCAGTTACCTCTCCGAAGTCGGACAGACCGTCACGGATAATCAAGGGAACGCTGTCAGTGTGGCTGAACTTTTGGAACAATTCCTGTTTCCTCGGTTCATGCACGGAACCTTGATTCGTAAGCTTTCCGGTGGTGAGAAACGCCGGTTGTACTTACTAAAACTGCTGATGGAACAACCAAACGTTCTTCTGTTGGACGAACCGACCAACGACCTCGACATTGGGACGTTGACCGTGTTGGAAGACTACATTTCTCAATTTGCCGGTACCGTTATTACGGTTTCTCATGACCGGTATTTCCTGGACAAAGTGGCCGACCGACTCCTCATCTTCACCGGCGATGGAAACATCGAACGTTACTCCGGTCGTTTCAGTAGTTATCTGGATGACGCTTTGAAACAAAAGAAGCACGCTGATGATAATCCCAAGGAAAAGGCCCCCGCTAAACCAGCAGCTCAACCCGATGAACCCAAGAAAAAGGTCAAATTGACCTACGCGGAGCAGAAGGAGTGGGAAGGTATCGAAGGTGAAATCGATGGCTTAGAGGACCAGAAGTCTCAAGTCCAAGAAGCCATGAACGCCAACGGTGCCAACTACGATAAACTGGCCGATTTGCAGGCGCAGCTAGATGATCTCGACAAACAGTTGGATGACAAGATGGCTCGGTGGGAATACTTGAGCGAGTACGCAGAATAGGAGTGACGGGTGTGTTAGAAGATGCTTACTTGGACCTAGCCAAAAAGGTCTTAACTGAGGGTCACCAAAAATCTGATCGAACGGGCACCGGAACGGTGAGCTTGTTCGGTTATCAAATGCGTTTTAACTTGCAGGAGGGCTTCCCCCTGTTAACGACGAAAAAGGTACCATTCGGCTTGATTAAGTCCGAACTACTCTGGTTTCTGAAGGGCGACACGAATATTCGTTTTCTCCTACAACACCATAATCACATCTGGGACGAGTGGGCCTTCCAACGCTACGTTGATAGTCCCGACTACCATGGGCCGGATATGACCGACTTTGGCCGTCGTTCCTTGGTAGATACCGATTTCAATCAACAGTATCAGGCCGAAAAGAAGGCCTTTGACGACAAGATTCTAAATGACCAAGCGTTTGGCGACCACTACGGTGACCTAGGACTCGTCTACGGCAGTCAGTGGCGTGCTTGGCAGGGTAAGAATGGGGAAACCATTGATCAAATCGCCAACGTGATCGACACGCTGCGGACCCATCCAGATTCTCGGCGAATGATCGTGTCTGCCTGGAATCCAGCCGATGTCACATCAATGGCGTTGCCACCTTGTCACACGTTATTCCAGTTCTACGTAAATGACGGTAAATTGAGCTGTCAGCTCTATCAACGTAGTGGAGACATCTTCCTAGGGGTCCCATTCAATATTGCCAGCTACGCCCTCTTAACGTCCTTGATTGCCAAGGAGGTTGGCCTGGAGGTCGGCGACTTTGTTCATACGCTAGGGGACGCCCATATCTACAGTAATCACATTGAACAGGTCAAGACCCAGCTTGCGCGGACACCACACGAGGCGCCAAAACTATGGTTGAATCCTGAAAAATCTAGCATTTTTGATTATGAAATGGCCGATATCAAGGTTGAAGGGTATGATCCAGAACCCGCCATTAAGGCCCCAGTGGCCGTCTAACCAGCTAAGGAGGACTGTACGATGTTAATTTTCCTATGGGCAGAGAGTCAGGGCCACGTGATTGGACACCGGGGCGAGCTGCCATGGCACCTGCCAGCAGACATGCACTTCTTCAAAACGGTTACGACCGGTAACACGATTGTGGCCGGCGCCCGGACGTTTGCTAGCTTTCCCAGTGCGTTACCCAACCGGACCAACGTCGTGGTAACCCACCACGATGCCAGCGAGTTTCCAGCCGGCGTGATTGTATTGAATTCACTGGACGCTGTCCGTGATTACGCCCGTGAACGCCCCGAAGAAAAAATCTTCGTGGTGGGTGGCGCGCAAATCTTTACCGGCCTCCTGGACGACGTTGACTTGCTCTACCGAACGACCATCGATGCTGGGTTTGACGGAGACACTTGGATGCCTACCATTGATTACAGTCGCTTCCAGCGAATCAACCGACAACCGGGTATCCGTAACGAAAAGAATCCTTATGATTACACGTTTGAACAATTCCAACGTATCGAATAAATAATTTGTGGCCAGCGAAATTTCTTTCGCTGGCCACTTTTGCATACTGGTGTTTTATTGCCGCCTCCGGTTGCCGGACGTGGTGGCCGCTGTGGGGACCGCCTACGGCCTGAGAAGCGGTCCTTCGGCTCGACTTGAAGCCCCGCTAAAACCAGGCGGGTCTCCAAGCTCGTCCCGTGAGATAAGTTCGGTGACCCACCGAACTTATCTCACCACCACTGCGACCACCACGCCCGGCAACCTGCGGCTACATCCGAGTTTAAGTGCACGACTGATAGTTCAACTCGTTTAACGGTATCTGTTCAATCGATTCAAAGTGGTATGAATGGCTATCTAACCCTGACAACCTGTATGTAAACCGCACTGACACAAATAAAAAAGGAGGGTGACGTTCCCAAAATTCAGGAATCCATCACTCTCCAAAACACAAATTCAAATTTCGTTAAAAACCTTGTCACCGTTATTTAACAACTATCAGTGGGAGTGCCGCTGATACTATGCCAGCTAACCTCAAACCTACGTTTCACTGCAAGAATCCACAATTTCAGCGGAGGTGGCCAGGGGTGGGGACGGCTGTGAGAATGGCGTTAACTAGCGTTTTTGGCTAGTTTAGGCCATGGGCGTATTTGAAGACACGGTATTTTCGTGGCTTCAAATCGAGCGAGAAGCCCGTTCTTTGGCTGAAGCGTCCTCACAGCAGGCGCCGCCCCTGGCCACCGAAGCGGCAATTTTAGCCACCATTACCAATTAAGCGTAGAACAGAATTGAGAAGTACATCAGACCAGTCCCCATCATCACAAACAGATGCCAGATAACGTGACCAAACGGCACACCCTTAAAGCTGTACAGCACTGCCCCAACGGTGAATGACACACCGCCGAAGAACAGGAGGGCAAACCCAATTGGCCCCAAACCCACGTACAACGGCTTGATACCCATTAGACACATCCAGCCCATCACCACGTAGATGACGGTGGAAACCTTTTGAAATCGGTTCAGCCAGATGGCCTTGTAGACGATACCGATAATGGCCATCGCCCAGATGATGCCGAACATGGTCCAGCCCAGCGCACCCCCAACCACCAGCAAGCTGTACGGCGTGTAGGTACCAGCAATCAGTAAGTAAATCGCGCAGTGATCAAATATTTGAAAGACGTGGCTCGCGCGGGTAAAGTACAAACTATGGAAAAGGGTTGAAGCGAGATAAAATAGCACCAGAATGGCTCCATAGATGGCGAAGGTCGTCATCCGAAGGGCGCCACCCTTACCGTGGGCCTGTAACAGTAAAATGACTAATCCGGCAATGCTTAAGGCAGCACCGATCCCGTGAGTGGCGGCGTTCAAAACTTCATTTACAATCTGGTAGGTGCGGCTGCGTTCTTTTGTCAAACCAAATCCTCCTTATACGGTGCATAACATTCATTGGGGGTCACAAACAACTTACTGAAAAAATCGACCAACTCTGCTATACTATTACCGTATGTTTCATTACGCATATTGTAGCATAAACCAAAATCTCTGGTCAGAAAGAGTGGGATACCCATGGCTAAAATTAAAATTGTTACGGACTCTTCTGCTGGTCTTACCGATCAACAGATCCAAGACTATAACATTACCATCATCCCGTTAACGGTCATGATCGATGATACGATTTACGTTGAACGGGAATCCATTACGAATAAAGAATTTATCGAAAAGATGAAGACGTCTAAGACGTTACCAAAAACGAGTCAACCGCCACTGGGTAAATTCGTTGAGACCTTTGACAAATTAGGGGAAGATGGCAGTAGCGTTATCTGCTTTACCATGCTGGCTGCCATCAGTGGCACGGTCCACACCGCCGAACAAGCCGCACAATTGTCCAAGACGGACGTTACGGTTGTCGACAGTCAGTACACCGATCAAGCACTCGCTTTCCAAGTGGTTGAGGCTGCTAAATTAGCCGCTGAGGGTGGCGACACGCAGGCCATCCTAGACCGCGCCGTTGCTGTGCGCGACCACACTAAGCTCTTCATGGGAGTGGTTACGTTGGAAAACATCCTCAAGGGGGGTCGGCTTAGCCGGGCCGCCGGTATGTTGACTTCCTTGCTCAATATCAAAATTGTTTTACAAGTTACCGGTGGGGAATTGAAGATTCGGGCCAAGGGCCGTGGTATGAAGACCATTGACCGGTACTTCGATAAAGTTTACGAGCAGATCAAGCAGACGCCAGACATTGTGGCCATTGGGATTTCTCACGTGGAAGCCTTTGACGCCATCGACAAGATTCAGGGTCACTTACACGAAATCTTGCCGGACAAGGATGTCCTGGTACGAGAGACCGTTCCGATCATCGCCACCCATGGTGGTCCGGGTGCCTTTGCTTTGATGTACTACACGGATCCTACCAAATAATTCAATAGACTAACGAGAAAAGGGGTGGCAATGCCACCGCTTTTTCTTTTTCCTGAGGGGGATAAACTGATGAAGCTTAAAAATTTCAGTAAGATTATTGGGGTAACCTTACTCCTGGTGTTGATTGTCCTAGCCGTTTTAACGTACTGGCATCCAGGAGCCCGAACTACTAGCTTTGGTACACAACCGACTGCTCGCCACCGCTCAACCGTTAGGGTCGTCGCTCTGGGGGACTCCCTGACACAGGGGGTCGGTGATACTACTGATAACCAGGGCTATTCTGGTCGGTTAAAGACCATGATTCATAAAAAGGACAAGGTCAAGGTCGTCATGCACAACTACGGTAAGTCTGGCGACCGATCCGATCAAATCGAGAAACGGTTGACCGACAGTCGTCAGCAACAACGCCAAGTCCGGCGGGCTCAAGCCATCGTCATGACGGTTGGGGGCAACGATTTACTCCAGACCTTGACCAAGAACGTAACCATTAACCAACAATCCCGGTTGAACACGCAACTGACGACTGCCGAAAAGTCCTATGAGACTAAGCTAAAGCACCTGTTGTCTACCGTTCGGAAATACAATCCGGACGCGCCCATCTATCTCTACAGCATCTACAATCCGATTTACGTGTACTTTGCCAACTTGGATCAAATCACAGATGCCGTAGATGACTGGAACGCCGTCACAACGCAGACGGGTCGGGACTTCTCGCACCTTTACATGGTCGACATCAGTCGGGACATGTCCGTTGGTCAGTTCAAATCAGCCACGCAACAGGCTAAGTTAAAGCGCCAGGCCCAACAAGCCAATGATGGCCAATTGTCGGCCAAAAGCTTCCAGGAACAGATCCTAGCCAGCAGTAGTAGCGACGAACTCAATAACCACCTCTCACCGGCCGACCATTTTCACCCGAACGCCAAGGGCTACGACCTGATGACCACCGCGGTCTTCAAACAGATGCAGGCTCACCAACAATGGTTAAATAAGTAAGGAGGAATTGGCTTCATGCAACGACATTCTCAGACAAAAACACCCACCCGAAATTGGTGGAAGTGGGGCTTCATCGCCCTGGTGGCCGTCATCCTCGTCACCTTCATAACGATGGGCGTCAAAGCGCTCGGTCCCGCCAACGTGCCCGCCACGGCGAAAGCGCCGGCGATGGAAACGACCAATATCAACGTGACGCTCAATAAGAAACAAGTCAACGCGTTGGCTGACTACTATGTAAATAAGTCGCTTAAAAATGAACCCCTTAAATATCGGTTCCAGGTGAGTGATCACGCGATGTTGACCGGATCCACCAAGGTATTGGGCGCCAATGTCAACTTTGTTTTACTCTTCAAGCCAACCGTGTTGTCCTCGGGAGACGTCCGACTAAAGGCCCAGAAGCTATCAATTGGCTCGTTGCCAGTTCCAGTTAGCTTCGTGATGAGCTACATTGCGAAGAACTATCCACTGCCTAAGTGGGTGGCGATGAACGTGAAGGAGCAGACGATGACCTTACACTTGACGGCCATTGGCAACGGCAAGAAGCTGTCTTACGCCGCTAAAAAAATCGATATGACAGGTGCCGGGAAGTTCGTCTTCCAGGCCCGCATTCCGAAAAACTAACGTCCTAAATAAAGGAGGATCGTCATGCCTAAAAGTTTTTACCAGTTTTTGATGACGGAACGGAACCCCGAGAGCTACGATCCCGTGGCAACGTTCGCCAACAACGCATTCCTAGACAGTTCGTTTCCTAAGCAAGAAACGGAATTTGATCCTCTATCAAAGTATCTTGAAGAAAACGCACCATACTTACCGTCAATGACCATTTTTGATGATGCTTGGCAAATGTACTTAGCGGCTTTAGCCTAGCCAAGCTGCGTCAGAATAGGGATTAAAAAAGCTCGCATTTGCGGGCTTTTTTCTTTGGGGTAAGTTGTAAGTAATGAATCTAATATGGCCTGACCAGGCTTGTTTAAACCAGCGAAGCCGATATTGACTTTTCCAGAGTGCTTCATTAGTATTAGCCATATACAGTTTTGGTATTAACAATATCTATACGATACAGAAAAGCGTTCGAACTTTTCTCGGGATATCTGTTTTTAACAGATGTGAAAAACTGAACTGGTGTTGAAGGAACTGGTACTGCTCAATCTAACAGCCCACACCTAGCGACACCAAGCCGGCTAAAATTGAAGTTATTTGCGAACAGGAAATGGAGGATTTCACTGATGAAGGTTAACAAATTGATTGTCTCGGCACTGACGATTTTAAGTGTTTCCACTATGGGACTCGCAACGGTTGCGTCCAATGCGGATACGGCGTTGGCGAAGACCAAGGCAGCAAAAATCGTTAAGACGACTACATATAAGGCTAAGCAGAAGGTTCACATTACCAAAGGAAGTCTATACACTACAGCTAAGCTCACGAAGGTTTCTCACAAGGCTAAGAATTATAGGCACACGACATTCTACCGAATCAAGAAGGCCAAGGTCGTTAAGAGTAACAAGAAAAAAGCTGTATACAATTACGTTAAATCTACGAATGGTAAGACCAAGGGCTGGATCTGGCACGGTTATGTGAAGACTGGCAAGGCTCCTAAAGCGAAGACAAGCGAAGCTGTAACCTCGAGTGCTAAGTCAAGTTCAAGCTCTTCTGTAAGCTCAAGTAATAAGATTAGTACGAGCAAGCTGAAGAGTATGAAAAAGATCATGAAGAATTCCAGTAATCCAGCAGTAATTAATAATTGGCTGCTTAAGCCTGGTAAAAAGGGCTCTGGAGCATTAACTGATTCTAAAGGATACTTGAAAGTTGCTAAGGGAACTCAAAAGTATATGTTAGATGATAGTGAATATGTTGGAACCTTGTCTAATGGGCACCGTGTATTGGGACAAACAGTCCATCAAAAATATGCGTTTGAAGTTATGCCTGGGATACATTCTAATAGCGAAACCTTTAGTAATTCTTCTAATCATTGGAAACTTTATTTTGTTTCTGGAAATGGCAAAAATGACAAGAAGATTTTGGCTGAACCACATATTGGGTTTAAATATGTTAGTGATTTGGATGAATCTTTGAAACCCGCTTTGGGCAGTATTCCTTTAAATATTAAATCTTCTTCTAATTCTATTTTATATAATTGGAAGACTAAAACTGTTTTAGTCAATAAAGTAGCGGCTGAAAGTGGATTGTGGGGATAATTAAACAATAGAAATCAATAAAAAATATTCTAAATTGTTAGGGAGTGTCAAATTTTTTGTGTAAATGGAAGTCCTCTCCCATTAGCTAGTTTCTAATACATGGATTCTAACGTGTCCTGAATTTGCTTAAAACCTCGATGCGTTCGCTCAAAATTTTGGCCGTTGTAGTCACGAATAACTGTGACCAGAACTCGTTCTAGCGCTGGTTCATTTGGAAATTGTTCTTTCTTCTTTGTCTGTCGTTTTAGCTTCTTGTTGAACGATTCAATGAGATTTGTGCTGTAGATGCTACTGCGTATCGCAGCTGGAAACGTGAAACAGGTCAAGAGATGAAGATTATCTTCTAGCTTGTTCGTTACTTTTGGATACGTCTTTTGCCACTTGTCTATGAAGTCAGCTAAGGCTTGTTTTGCGTCGTCCATGGTAGCTGCTTGATGGATCAGTTTGAAGTCGTTAAGAACCTCTTGTCGGTCCTTAGTTCGAACGTGAGCTTCAATGTTCCGACTGACGTGGATCAGGCACTGCTGGAGCTTAGCCTTAGGGAAGTGGTCACCAATTGTGTTGGTAAGGCCGACTAAGCCATCGGCCACGAATAAGAGGACTTCCTTTACACCACGCTGCTGGATGTCCACGAGAAGCTCTTCCCAAACGGTACTGGATTCAGTTGGAGCGACTTGGTATGCTAGGACCTCTTTCATTCCATTTGGTCGAATGCCAATGGCGATATGCACGGCTTCTTTAGCCACTGAGTCCCGGCGAAGTGGTAAGTATGTTGCGTCCACATAAATGACTGCGTATCGGCTCGCTAGAGGACGCGTTTTGAAGGCGTTGACCTGTTGGTCAACGACCTTCGTGAGGTTCGAAACCGTTTGTGATGTGTAATGAGCCCCATACATTTTCTCAATCAAATCCGCAATCTCACTAGTGGTAATCCCTTTTTCGTAGAGCTGGACAACAGTAGCCTCTAAGCCATCCGTTTGTCGTTGATAGCTCGGGATAGTTTTCGTATTAAAAATACCATTTCGATCGCGTGGAATCTCCAAATTTAATTCTCCATACTTAGTCTTAAAGGTCCGCAGATAATGCCCATTGCGTGAATTGCCGCTGTTAAAACCTTGGCGATCATAAGGCTCATAACCGAGGAACGACGAAAGTTCCTCGTGCATTAAATCATTGATGGCCGTTTCCAAATGTTGCCGAAAAACTTCATCTAAATCTTGCTTTTGTGCTAGTGCTGCCATAATTTCTTTGTTAAACTGAGTCATGGGGAAAGCCTCCTATGTCCTATGAAGTGAGTGTGGTTGCTAACTATCATAAGGGAGAGGCTTTCCCTTTTCAATTGCTTATTTTTCTATTTACACATAATTATTTAAACACCCAATTGTTAGGGCGTACTATATGCATGTAGATAAAAAGTAATGTATGTAGAGCTTGTCTACCATAAGGTCCAAAAATTCGAAACAAGTAGGTGAGGTGATAACCGCTTAGGTTGTCATCTGTACTAGTCCCTGTCAAGTTGATGGATGAAATACTATAATTTTTGTAGATGTGATTAAGCGGCTTCACCGCGGTATTCAACCGCGGTGGAGCCGTTTCTTTGGTTCTAAAATATCTGTTGTTGGTAATCAATCCATTTGATTACTGGCAACAGATATTTTAGAACCCAATGATTACGTTGAGCGGCTTTTTGACGATTGTTAAAAGACAAATAGCACCACTATCTGAATTAGAGAATAAGGGTACATAGAACTGCAGCAATGTGACCTAACAATCATGGTGTTCTTGGTATTGTGATAGCTCAGTTATTGAGTTAATCATTGGTTCCCAAGTTATGCCATTTCTTATTCGAGTACTTGTACGCAGTGATCTTCTTGGATGATACGACGTCCCATTTGTGTTTAGTAGGGATAACGTGACTGCCGTATTTAAAGATGACCTGCTTCTTTTGCGTTGGCTTGAGGTAGGAAGCAGTGCTATGGGTCTTTTTGTCGTAACTCGTGTTGAACTTCTTCATGCCATTGTAAGCTTCAACCCGATAGCCATGAAACTTCTTGTAGCGAGGGTGCTTACCTATTTGATACCAATTTGAGCCATGCTTTGTGACTGAATAGACCGCCTTGGACGAAGACTTATACTTCCCAGACGTCAAAACCCAATCATAGTTACTGCTTGGGCGTCCAAGCTTGTAATGGGCCCCTGGTAATATTTTGTAGGTAGCAAGAACCTTGTCATTCTTGTAAGATGGGTAACCAGGCTTGATTTTACTGACGGTAATCGGCTTGCGAATAGTTACCCAGTGGTTGATTGCCCAGTATTGCCTGAATGCTGCGGCGGCCGGACTGGGAATAGTTAAAAATAGGCTGGCCGAGAGGGTGACAGCCGCTAAGGTGAAACCTTTATGTAGATTCATTAGAATCGCTCCTTCATGCGTTACAACACTAATCATCTCGCGGTCAGCGTTCATAGAATTAGCTTACTATTTTGTGGACCTTTAGTAAATAGGGTTCGTAACCATATCCGGTAAATTATTTCATCTCGATAATATTTTCTAAAACAAAGTAAAATAAGGTGATAATTTAAATTATAAAGAAAAAAGTGAATCAAAGCACATGTTGAATCGATAAATGTATTGCAGTATTATTTATATAGACTTTTAAACAATTAACATTTTCACCTTCAATCGCATGTTCAAACTTTTCCATCGCCTCGAGCAGAAATCGAACTGTGGAAGTAACACTGGGTTTCAAGCAGTTAAAAACGAGCGGATAAACGGTAGTGGAAACAGTGGTTTTTAAAAGCAAACAAATTTACTTAGTTAAAGGGAGCAAAACTTATGAAGAAGTTATTAGTAATGGCTGCGGTAAGTCTATCAATTGGCCTGCCACTGGCATTGAATGCGCCAGCCACGGCTCATGCCGCCAAGTGGCACCAGGGGACGCCAAAAGTGTTGCGTGGCACTTGGGAACGCAGAGTTACGGTAGGTAAAGGAAAGTCTCAGTTTAAAGCAACAGATGGTGTGAAAATTATTAAGAAGGGACTGAACGCTTATTACGTGGGCGATCCGTTTGTTCTTGGCAAGATAAAGTATCAGAAGGCCAGCAAACATATCTATGTCCTTAAAGGCATTGAGATGATTAACTCATTGAAGCCCTACAAAGTTCGAGTTCAACAGGTAGGTAAGCGACTGAAGTATGTAGAATATTATCAGACCAAGACTGGTCAGTTCGATAAAATGGGTAAGATGGGCGCCTGGTTATCTAAAAAATAGGTGGCTGGTAGTTAGCAGTTGACTAGCTATTGTAGTAGGGGAGAATCTATCATGAAAAAAATATTGACAATCATTGCAGCTGCTTCGATGGGAATGGCATTAGGTATGCTGTCTCAGTCACAATCAACGGCTCAAGCGGCGAAGTACCATCAAGGTATGCCTAAGGCTCTACGCGGTAAGTGGATTATGCCTAAAAACGAGCGTTGGAAATTATCAAATGAAGACGGGGTTTTAAAGTATTTTAAGGTTTCAAACAGTAAGTTTATTGTGAAACAACCCGATACGAACGACACGTACTTGTCACCGCGTTACAAGAAAGCCTCTAAAGGGCACTACACGGTGCTGACACACTATAAAATCATCAGTACAATAGTCAAAGGACGCGTTTTTAAAAACAAAAACAATGTGAAAATGAAGTTTACCTTGAAGAAGGGACTATTGAGTATTAAAGGTAACAATAGTCTCTCTGATTTTCATTATCAGCGCATTAAGTAAGGGGCCAAGCACATAAATCTATTAGTAATTAAGAGTGCCCTCTTTATTTAGTAATCAGACGAAACTTTAGCCAACAGTGAAAAATCGCCCTCTATACCAAAGGGCAAGTCACTTTAAAAAGCTAACAGAGAGAATTGACTGCTGACAAAACACCTCGAACTGTTTAAAAGCGTTACCCGAATGGCATTCACATTCGGGTAACGCTTTTTTAATACAATGCTATGCGAGCCGAATGAGATGCTTAAAGCACAAATAGCGCCACTATCTGAAATAGAGAATAAATGGTAAAATAGACTAGTTACTCAGTTCTTCTGTTAGCTTTTAATTTACCTGCAAACAAAGCGGGTGAAGACTAGCCGTATCGAGCAATTCAGCATGAAAAACGAATTCATGAATTTGCCAAGAAAGTGGTATCGCAAACGGCTAGAATATGCCCGAAATAGAATGGACATATGGCAATTTTGACTATTTTAAGAACACCAAGGCGTCAAACCCTTGGTATCAAAGGAGAAAAACTTATGAGCATTATTCAATGGTTCCCCGGTCATATGGCCAAGGCCATCCGTCAAATGGAGGAAAACGTCCACCTTGTAGACATCGTTTTCGAACTGGTCGACGCTCGGATTCCCGCTTCTTCACGTAATCCCGAGGTGGCCCGCATTGCACGGGACAAGCCCCATCTGATCATCATGACCAAGAAGGACCTGGCCGATCCACAACAAACTGCTGCTTGGCAACGGTACTATCATTCTCAGAACCAAGCCGTCATCGCCATCGATTCCCGGGCCAACGTGACTCCCAAACAAATCACCAAAATTGCGGCTAGTATTTTAGCCGACAAGCTCGCGGCTGAAAAGGGAAAAGGCCTGAAGGAACGCCCGATGCGGGCCATGACCGTTGGGGTCCCTAACGTTGGGAAGTCTACGTTACTGAACCACCTGGTCAATCATAAGGCAGCCCAGGTAGGCGACACCCCTGGAGTAACTAAGTCCCAACAGTGGTTGCGTTCCAACAAAAACCTGGAACTGCTCGACACCCCTGGTATCCTCTGGCCCAAGTTCAAGGATCAAGAAACCGCTCAAAAACTAGCCTTAACTGGTGCTATCAAAGAAAAGCTCTATGAAAAAGATGACGTGGCACTCTTTGCCCTCAAGTTCTTCCGGAACTACCATCGACCAGCACTGATCGACCGGTACCGTTTGACTGACGCCGACTTAGAGTTGAATGATGTCGACCTTCTGATGAAAATCACGGAGAAGGTCGGCATGCGTGACGACTACCTTCGGGCTAGCGAACGTTTGATTCTGGACGCCCGCCACAAAAAGCTTGGTGGCTTCACCCTGGACCGGGCTCCCGAGGTAGGCGATACGCCCAATGACTAAGCAACCCAGCCTCAGCAGTTTGAAGCAGGACCTTGCGGATGTCACTAGCCTAGCTGACCCCCGTCTGGTTCCATTAGCGGCCGACTCACGCAAGGGGGCGCAATCCCTTCTGAATCAGATCAAACGCCGTGTCGCGAAAGCTGAGGCAGCAGAGCAGGCATTTCAGGAGCGACTGCACTACGAACGACCCCTCTGGGATGCCAATCAACTCGTGGCTGGTATCGATGAGGTCGGGCGGGGACCGTTAGCTGGTCCCGTGGTAACGAGCGCGGTCATCTTACCCCAGGACTTTGACATCCCCTTAGTCAATGACTCCAAACAACTAACTCCTAAAGAACGTGAGCACCTATACCCGTTGATTCTGGCTCAGGCAACCGCCGTCAGCATTGGCATCGGGAGCGCCCAACTGATTGATCAAATCAACATCTATCAGGCAACTCGAGTTGCCATGCAGCGCGCCGTCTTGGGTCTCGGCGTGGCCCCACAGCATCTCATTGTGGACGCCATGCAGATTCCCGTTGATCTCCCGCAAACGCGGTTGATCAAGGGGGACGCCAAGAGTGCCAGCGTAGCGGCCGCCAGCATCGTGGCCAAGGTCTACCGGGACCATCTCATGGACACCTACGACGTGCTATATCCCGGCTATGGCTTTACTAAGAATGCCGGTTACGGGACAGCGGAACACTTACAAGGTTTAGCCGACCGGGGGGTCACCCCGATTCACCGCCGAACTTTTTCACCAGTTCAAAAAATTATTGCCAACGAATCACGGAGTTAATCCTTAAAAGGGATAGGAGGTTGCAGCCATGCAACTGACACTTCGTGATTTTTTCATGCGTTTACCACTAATTCAAGGAATCGGTTCCCGCACGGCACTGGCCTGCTGGCGGTGGGTGGAACGGCACCCTGAATTGGCCGATATTGGTCCCACTGAGCTCACCAGCATGCTCGCAGACTTAACGCTCACCGCTCAGCGTTCTCAGCAACTTAAGACTAGTCTATTCACCGTGGAACTCAACCGGCAGGTCACTGAAAACCTGAAGCACACTGGGTGCCTGACCATCGTGGACGCAGCGTATCCCGTCCAGCTTAAAGAAACATTTAATCCACCAGTTGTCCTGTACTTTCTTGGGGACGTCCGCTTCTTTCAGGGACCTCAGTTGGCCGTCGTCGGTTCGCGGCAGCCCACACCGTATGCATTACGGGCCATGAGAATGTTACTACCGCCAGTGGTGGAACATCGACTCTGCCTGGTCTCGGGTCTGGCTCAAGGGGTCGACACCTTAGCACATCAAGTGGCTTTAGCCCACCGGGGTCACACCATTGCCGTGATTGGGACCGGCCTCGACAAATGCTATCCGGCTGCTAACCGCGACCTCATGGACTTGCTAGTTCGCGACCACTTGGTCCTATCCGAGTATCCTTGGGGGACGGCAGGGGCTCGCCATCACTTTCCCGAACGCAACCGCATCATCGCGGGGCTAGCGCAGAGCGTACTGGTGGTCGAGGCAGCGCATCATTCGGGCAGTCTGATCACGGCCAATATCGGCCTCCAGGAGAACCGCAACGTCCTCGCTGTTCCGGGGGCCGTCGACAATCCCAATTCGGTGGGAACCAACGAATTAATTTTAGCGGGAGCAAAACCAATCTTGAATCCCGAACATATAATAGAAGAATTTTTTAGTTGACAAGCGCCCCCGACTTGAAATATCATGTGTGGGATTACTAGTGAAAAAATTAGCGAACTTTTAGTTCGACTTAGAACCAAATCGATACGGTCACTGAATCCCGGTAGAGCGGGGTTTACACCTATCATTCGAGGGAGTAATGTGTTTTGCCGACGAAAACAAAGACTAAAACAACGACAAAGAAACGGCGCAAGCCGCAAAAAAAATTAGTTATCGTAGAATCCCCGGCGAAGGCCAAGACGATTGAAAAATATTTAGGGCGGACTTACAAGGTCATGCCTAGTCTAGGTCACGTGCGGGATCTGCCTAAGAGTTCGATGGGGGTCGATACCGAAAACGACTACGATCCGCACTACATCTCCATTCGTGGTAAGGGTGATGTGATCAAGGGCTTACGGTCCGAGGCCAAAAAGGCCAAAGCTGTCTACCTCGCATCTGACCCTGACCGTGAAGGGGAATCCATTGCCTGGCACTTGGCTCACGTCCTAAACCTGGACGTAAAAGACAAGAACCGGGTCACGTTTAATGAAATTACCAAGGACGCCGTCAAGGAAGCCTTCAAGACGCCCCGGACCATTGACATGGACCTGGTAAACGCCCAACAGGCGCGGCGAATCCTTGATCGTTTGGTGGGATATTCCATCTCACCATTACTTTGGAAAAAGGTCAAGAAGGGGCTAAGTGCCGGTCGGGTTCAATCGATTGCGCTGTCCCTGATCATTCAACGGGAAAAGGAAATCAAAGCCTTCATCCCCGAAGAATACTGGACCATCGACGCAGACTTCAAGAAGGCCCGGCACACGTTTGGTGCCAGCTTCTACGGCCTGAATGGTAAGAAGGCTGGCCTGAAAGATAACGCCGCCGTACAAGACATCCTGAACAAACTCGATAAAAAGGGTGACTTTGACATCACCAACGTGGTTCGTAAGGAACGGAAACGTTCACCCCAACCACCATTCACCACGAGTTCTATGCAACAGGATGCTAACCGTAAGTTAAACTTCAGAACACGGAAGACCATGATGGCTGCGCAACAGCTTTACGAAGGGATCAACCTGGGCAAGGAAGGTACGCAGGGGCTAATCACCTATATGCGGACCGACTCCACTCGGATCTCTAGCATTGCCAAGCACGAAGCCTCTACGTTCATTCACGAAAAATATGGGGCCGAATACGCTGCAACGAAGCCCATCAAGGGAAAGCTGCCTGAAGGGGCCCAAGATGCCCATGAAGCCATTCGACCAACCTCTGTTTTCCGAACCCCAGCTAGTCTGAAGGAACGGTTGAACAAGGACCAATTCCGGCTCTACCAACTTATTTGGAACCGGTTTGTGGCCAGCCAAATGACGAACGCCATCATGGATACCATGGCCGTGACGCTGGAACAAAACGGCGTGACTTTCCGGTCCAACGGCTCCAAGATGAAGTTCGAAGGGTTCTTGAAGATCTACAAGGACGGTAAGGAAAAGGATAACCTGTTGCCCGACCTTGAGATCGGCGACGTAGTCAAGTTGGCCAAGACTGATCCGGCCCAACACTTTACCCAGCCACCTGCACGGTATTCCGAAGCTAACCTGATCAAGGCGCTGGAAGAAAACGGTGTGGGCCGGCCATCGACCTACGCGCCAACTCTTGATACGATTCAACGCCGCTACTACGTTAAGTTAGTCGGTCGGCGCTTTGAACCGACTGAATTAGGTGAAATCGTTGATGGCATCATCAACGACTACTTCCCAGACGTAGTCAACGTTGACTTCACTGCTAACTTAGAACATGAGTTGGATGGGATTGAAGAAGGTAAGCAGGACTGGGTCAAGGTCATTGATAGCTTCTATCAACCATTCTCAACGGAAGTCGCTCACGCGGAAGACGCTATCGAAAAGATTCAGATCCGTGACGAACCCGCCGGCTTTGACTGTGACATCTGTGGCGCACCAATGGTCATCAAGATGGGCCGCTACGGTAAGTTCTACGCCTGCTCACGCTTCCCCGATTGTCGGAACACGAAGCCAATCGTGAAGGAAATCGGTGTGACCTGTCCCGTTTGTCATAAGGGTGAGGTCATCGAGCGGAAGTCCAAGAAGAACCGGATCTTCTACGGTTGTTCACGCTATCCCGACTGTGACTTCGTCTCATGGGACAAGCCAATCGGCCGCGATTGCCCTAAGGACGGCCACTATTTGGTTGCCAAGAAGATTCGTGGCGGTAGCCAAATCGTTTGTCCTAACGGGGACTACGAAGAAGCACCACAAAAGTAAAATTTATTAGCGACAGGTTCATCGGTCATCCTCACACAGTAGTGAGGCGGCCGATGAGCCTGTTTTATTGCGTGGTACCGGGCCTTTGGGGCCAGAAAATTGGTCCGGCAGAAAACCAGCTGATGAGTTAGTTGTGTTTTTTTAAGCCATTTGCTAGCATTGACAAGTACAGGAGGTGTTCACGTGGACCAAGCAGTCACAGACTTTCTTACGTATCTGCAAGGTGAGCGACAGTATTCTCCGGAAACCGTGAAGGCCTACCGCGAGGATCTGGAAGAATTTCACCAGTTTCTCGAAGACAACGGGGGCGTCAAACCGTGGTCGGCGATCGACCAGTTGGATGTTGAGGTTTACCTCAGCGACCTTTATGATCATCACTACGCTCGGACGACGATTGCCCGGAAGCTGTCCACGTTGCGGTCACTTTATAATTTTCTGATGAGCAACGGGCAAGCAACCGATGATCCCTTTGCCTACATTCAGTTGAAACACCACCAGAACCACTTACCCCGTTTCTTCTATGAACGGGAAATGACGGCCTTGTTTGCCGCGGCGGCTGCCAATCCGAATGAACAGTTGGCAACCCGCGATTCGGCAGTCCTGGAAGTTCTGTACGGCACCGGCATCCGGGTCAGTGAATGTGTCAACCTGACGCTGCCTGACGTCGACTTTGATAACCGCATGATGTTGATTCACGGGAAAGGGAATAAGGAACGCTACGTGCCGTTCGGCCACTACGCCGGCGACGCCCTGGAACGCTACTTTACAGCGGCCAGAACCCCTCTGATGGCCAAGAACCAACAGACGCATGCCTTTGTCTTTATCAACTCACGAGGCGGCCAGCTGACGACAGCCGGGGTGACCTATTTGCTTAACCAAATCATCAAACGCAGCAGTTTGACGACGGACATTCACCCGCACATGTTGCGGCACACATTTGCTACGCACCTCTTGAACCGGGGCGCAGATCTCCGGTCGGTCCAGGAACTGCTGGGTCACAGCAGCCTATCCACGACGCAGATCTACACTCACGTAACGCGGGAACACTTACAGCGGGACTACCGCCAGTTTTTCCCCCGTGCAACCGAAGATAAGTCACATCAAAAGAAACCATCATAAGGAGATCGATGAAACTATGCCAGTAAAATTTGAAGCCACGACCATCTGTGCTGTTCGCCACAACGGCCATAACGCTATGGCGGGTGACGGGCAAGTCACTATGGGAGAAAAGGTCATCATGAAGGGGACCGCACACAAGATTCGCCGCATCTACAACAACCAAGTCGTCGTTGGATTCGCCGGTAGTGTTGCCGATGCCTTCAACCTGGAAGAAAAATTCGAAGGCCAATTAAATGAATACAGTGGGAACCTGCAACGAGCAGCTGTCGAACTCGCCAAGCAATGGCGGTCCGACCAAGCACTCCAAAAGCTGGAAGCTTTACTGATTGTCATGGATAAGGACGAAATGCTGTTGGTTTCCGGTTCTGGTGAAGTCATTGCTCCAGACGACGACATCTTGGCCATCGGTTCCGGTGGGAACTTTGCCTTGGCCGCAGCCACGGCGTTACACCACCACGCTACCGACATGAGCGCCAAGGAGATTGCCGAAAGTGCCATCCACATTGCTGGGGTCATCGACATCTTTACCAACGAAAACGTTATTTCTGAAGAACTTTAATTATTGAACGGAGGAATCACTGTGGACGCTATTAATAAAACGCCTAAAGAAATCGTGGCCTTACTTGATCAATACGTGATTGGTCAGGATGAAGCTAAAAAAGCCATTGCGATTGCCTTACGCAACCGTTACCGTCGGATGCAACTCGATGCCGACATGCAAGAAGAAATTTCACCTAAGAACATGTTAATGATCGGACCGACCGGGGTCGGGAAGACTGAAATTGCTCGCCGGTTGGCTAAGATCGTGCACGCACCCTTCACCAAGGTCGAAGCCAGCAAATTCACCGAGGTCGGCTACGTTGGCCGCGACGTTGAATCCATGGTCCGGGACTTGGTCGAAGTCTCCGTCAGCATGCAGAAGCAAGATCAGTTCAAGAATGTCCGGAGCGACGCCGTTCAAGCCGCTAACAAGCGGTTAGTTAAGTTGCTGGCACCGGCCAAGAAGAAAGAAAACAAGAACAACAACGACTTTGCGAACATGATGAACATGTTCTCCCAGATGCAAAATGGCCAAACGCCGACGGCACCAACTGACCAAGAAGAAGTCACCGATGATATCCGCAACGAACGGTTATCTCTGGCGGATCAACTGAACAAGGGCTTGCTGGAAGATCACCAGGTCGAGATCGAAATGGATGATCCCCAACAAACCAATGCCACCGACAACAACATGCTAGGCCAAATGGGAATCGATTTGAACGACACCCTGGGTTCAATCATGCCTAAGAAGCGGATCAAGCGGACGGTCAGTGTGGCCGAAGCGCGTGAAATCCTGGTCGCTGAAGAATCTGAAAAATTGGTCAATAACGCTGACATCAACCACGATGCCATCAAACGGGCCGAAAATACTGGAATCATCTTCCTGGATGAAATTGACAAGATCACGAAGGGCAGTGGCCAAAACAGTGGCGACGTTTCCCGTGAAGGGGTCCAACGCGATATCCTGCCAATCGTTGAAGGAACCCAGGTCAAGACGAAGTACGGGACCATCGACACCGATCACATTTTGTTCATCGCTGCCGGTGCCTTCGCTGAATCCAAGCCTAGCGATTTGATTGCTGAATTACAGGGACGTTTCCCAATTCGGGTCGAACTAAACGACCTGAGCAAGCAGGACTTTGTCCGGATCTTAACTGAACCGAACAACGCCTTGATCAAGCAATACATTGCCCTGATTGGGACGGACAACGTGAAGGTGACGTTCACGATGGAAGCCATCGAACGGATTGCCGAATTGGCCTTTGAACTCAACCATGAGAACCAAAACATTGGTGCTCGACGGTTACAGACGGTCCTAGAAAAGCTCTTGGAAGACCTGCTCTACGAAGGGCCCGACATGGGGACCGGTGACGTCACAATTACCGAAAACTACGTTAACGACAAGATTGGTGACATCGTTCAGAACAAGGACCTGTCACGCTACATCCTATAAAACATTACGAGGGCCAGGACAGTTGTCTTGGCTCTTTTTGGCGCGGTAGGGTATCATAGAGAGTGATGATTTAAATCTGGGAGGAATTCGATGATAACGCTTAACAACGAAGATTTAACGGTTCAGGTCAACCCATTGGGTGCCGAACTATCGAGTGTCAAAGACAATGAGAGCGGTTTAGAATATATGTGGCAAGCTGATAAAGCCTACTGGGGTCGCCACGCACCGATTCTCTTTCCCATCGTAGGTCGCTTGCAAGATAATCAGTACCGTCTCGACGGCAAAACCTATCAAATGACCCAGCACGGGTTCGCTCGTGACCGGACATTTACCGTCGTTGATCAGGATCCGACGCACGTGAGTCTTGAACTCAAGGCCGATGCCGAAACGAAGGCCCTGTTCCCAGCCGACTTCATCCTGACCATCAGTTACGAACTGGTGGACCACCAATTGAAGTTCTCAGCGGACGTGGCCAATCCAGCAGATGACACGTTAACGTTCTCCTTGGGTGCTCACCCCGGCTTTAACGTGCCACTGGGTGACCCAGCGGCAGACTTTACGGATTACCAAGTCACCGTTTCACCGAAGAAGGTCTACCAACGCGTGCCTTTGGTCGGTCCGTACAGCGACACACAACACAGTGTGCCCCTTGACTTGACGCAACCACTGAGTTTGGATCACGGCCTATTTGATCACGACGCCCAGGTTCTGACGTTAGACAACCACGAGACGACGGTGATGTTAAGTACGCCAGATAGCGACCACGGTGTCGCTTTGACAGTGGCCGCACCGTACCTTGGTATCTGGTCACCATACCCGAAACAAGCGCCATTCGTTTGTTTCGAACCTTGGTGGGGCTTAGCTGACGACGTTCAGGCGACTGGTGATTTAGAAACCAAGGTGGCCATCCACCATTTGGCTGGCCATGAGAACTTCCAGGCGGCTTACCAAATTACTTACTTCTAAACTGAAGTGTTTGCTGCAATCCAGGATTAGTAAGTAGCGATATTGTTAATTGGTTGCGCTCCAGCGGCCAGGGATTCCGCCTGCTGTGGGGACGCTTCAGACTGGAAAGTTCACCAGTCTTCTCGCTCGATTCTGAGCCACGAAGACCCCGTGTCTCAAAAGTCGCCCGTGGTATAAGCTGGCAAAGAACTCACCAGCTAATACCACTTTCACGGCTGGCTCCATCCCTGGCCGCCTCCGACTCTGATTGCGTTTTGACATGATCATCGTTGAGGCCTTATACCAACTATATTGCACTGCAGTTGGTAGTAGACGTGGGGCTTTCAAGGCATCAAGTTGTGTCGGCATCGGTTCAACCCATAGCTGACAAACGGTAAGTGGGAGGAGACAAATTAGGCTGCCTAATTCACACATTAATATTGTTATCTGACTCTCTAAGTGGTTGAACAACACATGTTAAGTTCGGTAGCACCTATTTTCCGTTAAAATCATCAATTTGAGCGGAGGTGGCCAGGGGGTGGGGCGGCCGTGAAAATGACGTTAGCTAGCGCTTTATGCTAGCTTAGGTCATGGGCGCCTTTGAAGACGCGGGTCTTTCGTGGCTTCAAAGTGAGCGAGAAGCCCGTATTTTGGCTGAAGCGTACCCACAGCAGGCCCACCGCCTGGCCACCGGAGCGCAGTTCAAAAATTCATTTCAAAGAAAAAGGGCTCCCAACGACAAAAGTCATTGAGAGCCCTCAGTGTTCCTATTTAGCGCGATGCTTACGGTAGCCATGACCAAAGGGAACCAGTGACTCAGTTCCCTGACGGATCCGGGTAATGTTCGTTCGGTGACGATAAAAGACAAAGATGGTCAAAACCAGCGCAATTCCCGTCAAATACCAGTCCTGAAAACCTAACGAAATCAACGTAATTAGGCTAAAGGCAATCATGCTGGCAAGGCTGACCATACTGGTCCAATAGATCAAACTGACCCACAGGCCGGCCGCAATTACAAACATGATGGGATTGTAAGCCAGTAGCATCCCCGCTGAGGTGGCCACCGCCTTGCCACCCTTGAAGTGGTCGAAGACCGACACAGTATGTCCCAGAACGGCCATGAGGCCAAACAGGAGTGGCGTTGCCGTTCCGAGGAAGGTCGTCACGTGGAAGAGGGTGGGCAGCAGTGTTGCAACCGTGCCCTTAGCAATGTCCAATACCATCACAACGGTTCCAGCATACGGACCTAAGACCCGATACGTATTCGTTGTCCCGATGTTCCCTGATCCAGACTGTCGAATATCCGTTTGAAAAAAGGCTTTGCCGACCCAGACACCATTGGGAATGGCACCCAGGAGGTAGGCCACAAGTAGTAAGCCAATTAATTTCACAAGTATTTCCTCCGCTCCGGTTTGGTGGGACCATCACTGATCACCACAAATTAAGCTGTCCTATATTTTAGCATGTTTTGACCGGAACGCCAATTATCTCTGAAATTCTAGCACGGTTTTAACTTCCTGTGGTATGATTATGAAGTTACTGGATACCATCAGGGCGGCACTGAACGAACCATTTGAACATATGTTCGCTTTGAGGTAAACTAGAGAAGCACTGTAACTTGTATTTTTAACGACTAAAAGTAAAGGGGATTTACGCATGGCGAAAGCAAAACCAAAATATGACGATTCCTCCATTCAGGTTTTGGAGGGATTGGAAGCTGTTCGTAAACGTCCTGGTATGTATATCGGGTCAACCGACGGCCGGGGTCTGCATCACTTGGTCTACGAAATTGTAGATAACGCCGTCGATGAAGCTCTGGCTGGCTATGGTAAGGAAATCAACGTGACCATCCACCAGGACAATAGTATTACGGTCGTTGACCATGGGCGGGGTATGCCAGTCGGCATGCACGCCTCAGGAATTCCAACGCCAGAAGTCATTCTTACCGTGCTGCATGCCGGTGGGAAATTCGGCCAGGGGGGGTATAAGACCTCTGGGGGACTTCACGGGGTCGGGGCTTCTGTGGTCAACGCCCTCTCCAGCGCACTTACGGTCACGATTGTCCGTGATGGCGTACGGTATCAAGAAAAATTTAAAGACGGGGGTCATCCCCAAGGTACCCTGAAAAAGCTAGGCAACACTCGGGCTCATAACGGGACCACGCTAACATTCAAACCGGACAGTCAGATCTTTACGACCACCGTTTATAATTTTGGCACTTTAGCGGAACGGTTACGGGAATCTGCTTTCTTACTAAAAGGTGTCAAGATTACCCTGACTGATGAACGCGAGGGTCAAGAACGTGAAGAAGCCTACCATTTTGAAGACGGTATCAAAGAGTTTGTTGGGTACCTTAACGAAGACAAAGATACGTTAGGCGACGTCATGTACTTTGATGGCAGTAAGGATGGTATCGAGGTTGAAGTCGCTGCTCAGTATAACGATGGCTACACCGAAAATCTGCTCTCCTTCGTTAACAACGTCCGGACCAAGGACGGTGGTACACACGAGGCTGGTATGCGAAGTGGGTGGACCAAAGCGTTCAATGAATACGCCCGCAAGGTTGGCCTGCTGAAGGAGCGCGACAAGAATCTGGAAGGAACCGATGTCCGTGAAGGCCTCTCAGCCGTCATCTCTCTTCGTGTGCCCGAAAACCTCCTACAATTCGAAGGTCAAACGAAGGAAAAGCTGGGGACACCTGAAGCACGGACAATCGTCGACAGCGTGATCAGCGAACAACTTGGCTACTACCTCATGGAAAATGGGGACTTCGGAAAGATGCTGATCAAGAAGTCCACGCAGGCCCGGCAAGCGCGTGAAGCTGCTCGCAAGGCGCGTGATGAAAGCCGAAATGGGAAGCGGCATAAGAAGCACGAACGCCTCCTCTCTGGTAAACTAACACCCGCCCAATCTAAGAACGCAGCCAAGAACGAACTATTCTTAGTCGAAGGAGATTCCGCCGGTGGTTCAGCTAAGCAGGGCCGGAACCGGAAGTTCCAAGCCATCCTGCCATTACGGGGGAAGGTCTTGAACACCGAGAAGGCCAAACTACCCGACATCATGAAGAACGAAGAAATCAGTACCATGATCTACACAATCGGTGCTGGTGTTGGGGCCGAATTTAACATTGAGGACGCCAACTACGATAAGGTCATCATCATGACCGATGCCGATGATGACGGTGCCCATATCCAGATTCTTTTGCTGACGTTCTTCTACAAGTACATGCGGCCGATGATTGACGCTGGCCGGATCTACATTGCCTTGCCACCGTTGTACCGTATCAAACGGACTGGGAAGAACCAAGACATTGCGTACGCTTGGACTAACGACGAACTCGCCGAAAAAACTAAGCAAATCAAGAACCACGGGTATAACCTTCAGCGGTTCAAGGGGTTAGGGGAAATGGACGCCGAACAGTTGTGGGAAACGACCATGGATCCTGATAACCGGACCTTGATTCGCGTTCAAATCGATGACGCCGCTTTGGCAGAACGCCGGGTCACGACATTGATGGGCGACAAGGTTGAACCACGCCGGAAGTGGATTGAAAACAACGTTCAATTTACCTTAGAGGAAGACAACTCGAGTTTGTTAGAAAATGACTCATCAACCTCATCAACTGATTAATCAAAATTCCGGTGAAAGGAGCAATTAATTCGTGAGTGAAGGACAAAAAATTCAAGAGCTAACGTTGGAAGAAGTTATGGGCGACCGGTTCGGTCGTTATTCCAAATCAATCATTCAGGAACGGGCGCTTCCCGATATTCGGGACGGCTTAAAGCCCGTTCAACGGCGAATTCTGTTTGCCATGAACAAGGACGGCAATACCTACGACAAGGGATTCCGCAAGTCCGCTAAGTCTGTCGGAAATGTCATGGGTAACTTTCACCCCCACGGTGACAGTTCCATTTATGAAGCTCTGACACGAATGAGCCAGGACTGGAAGGTTCGGGAACCCCTCGTCGAAATGCACGGGAACAACGGGTCCATGGACGGGGATCCCGCAGCTGCCATGCGGTATACGGAAGCCCGCCTCAGTAAACTGGCGGGCGAGATGCTCCGTGACATCGATAAAGATACCGTGGAAATGGTCCTCAATTTTGATGATACTGAGTACGAGCCTACCGTCTTGCCAGCCCGGTTCCCCAACCTATTGGTCAACGGATCCACTGGGATTTCAGCGGGTTACGCCACCGAGATTCCACCGCACAATTTGGGTGAAGTTGTTGACGCTTTAGTCTACCTCCTAAGTCATCCCAAGGCTGAATTAGCTGAACTAATGACGTATGTTCAGGGACCAGACTTTCCAACTGGCGGGATCATCCAAGGGAAAGACGGCATCATCAAGGCCTACGAAACTGGTCGGGGCCGGATCGTCGTGCGGTCCAAGACGAAGATTGAACCACTCCGTGGGAACAAGAGCCAGATTACGGTGACAGAAATCCCTTACGAAGTCAATAAGGCTCAACTGGTCAAAAAAATCGATGAAATTCGGTTAAACAAAAAGGTTGAAGGCCTTGCCGAAGTCCGGGACGAAACTGACCGTGAAGGGTTACGCATTGCCATTGAACTCAAACGTGATGCGGACGCTCAGGGGGTCTTGAACTACTTGTTTAAGAACACTGAGCTTCAAATCACGTACAACTTCAACATGGTGGCCATCAACCACCAACGGCCAGAACACGTGGGTCTCAAGACTATTCTGACAGCCTACCTAGAGCATCAACGCACGGTGATTACTAAGCGGACCCAGTACGACCTACAAAAGGCACTGGACCGGCAACACATCGTTTTAGGGTTGATCAAGGCCTTGTCGATTCTTGATGAAGTTATCAAAACTATCCGGGCCAGTAAGGACCGGCGTGATGCACGGGACAACCTGGTTAGTGCCTACGATTTCTCTGAGAAGCAAGCAGACGCCATTGTAGCCCTGCAACTCTACCGGTTGACCAACACCGACGTGACGCAGTTAGAAGCCGAATCTGACAAGCTCACAGCCGCTATCGAAGAAGACCGGAAGATTTTGGCTGACCCTAAGACGCTGAACGCTGTTTTACGGAAAGAATTAAAGGCCGTTGCCAAGGAATACCGAAACCCTCGTCGGACTGAGATTCAAGATCAGATTGAAGACCTGAAGATCAAGACGACCGTCACGGTTGCCGACGAAGACGTCGTTGTTTTAGTGAGTCACGATGGTTACCTGAAACGTTCCGGTGTTCGTTCTTATACGGCTTCGGACCCTGAAGACAACGGGCTTAAAGATGAGGATTACCCAATCTTCATGCAACAATTGAGCACGTTGGATCACCTAATGATGTTCACTAGCAAAGGGAACCTGATTTACCGGCCCGTTCACGAAATAAGTGATGTGAAGTGGAAAGAAACCGGCGAACATATTTCTCAAACCATCGGCTTAGAATCTGATGAAGAAATTGTGGCCACTTACGCCTTTAAGACATTGAAGGAAACCGGTCACTTCTTGATTGCAACCAGTGATGGGTACATCAAGCAGACCGCCTTCAAGGACCTGACACCAGGTCGGACGTATAAGAGTCGCGCCGCAGTCTACGAGAAGCTGAAGAGTCCGGACGCCCACGTCGTCCAGGTCAAATACCTGACGGAACCCGTTGAACAAGGCATTCTTTTAATTTCCAAGAACGGTTACGCGTTGCGTTACACCTTAGATGAAGTTTCCATCAACGGGGCCCGGACCACCGGTGTCCGCTCCATGGATCTACGCGACGACGATGAGGTCGTTAACCTAGCTATGGTCACGGATAGTGATACAATTGCCATGGTTACCCAGCGGGGGGCCTTCAAACGATTGGCAATGAAGGAATTGTCAGTCACGAGTCGGGCTCGTCGGGGAGTAGTCGTCTTGCATGAATTAAAGCGTGAACCGCACCGAGTCGTCGACTTCATGACAATTCCAGCGGGGAACCCAGCCTTGGAGATTTTGACGGATAGAGAACGGACTCACGATGTCTTACCAACCGAGCATCCACTCAGTGGTCGTTACTCTAACGGCTCGTTCGTTGTGGATACCGACGTTGAGGGGACACCAGTTCAGTTACGCCTCAAACCGACGGAACTAGTCTTGGAATAAGACAATCTGTGAGACTTTGCGAGCAGAAATCGTTGCGCTTTTAGTGTAAACGGCCTATCATATACAGTAATAGTAACCATTAGTTGGCAGGACGTTATTTAACGGACCCCGTCACAATGATAAGGAGCAAAAGCGGATGAAGACGAAGCAGGAAAGCATTTTTTCTTCAAAAACCCTGACGTATTTCCTACAGCTTGCTGAGACGATGAACTATACGCAGGCTGCCCAGATTTTAGGCATCACGCAACCAGCATTAACGCAGCAAATTAAGAAACTGGAACGAACGGTGGGCGCACCATTATTCTATTCAGTCGGTAAGAAACTGCGGTTATCCGATGCCGGATATACTATGCTTGACGCGACGCACAAGATTTATGGCATTCTCAACCAAGCCACTGACGAGATTCAACAATCGACCAGTGCCACGCAAGGTGAAATCAACATCGGGTTACTGGCGTCTATGGAAGATGCTGTTTTTGAGGACTTTGCCATTCTGTCGTATCAGAACAATCCGGATCTCAAAATTTCCTTCCACATGCTAACCCGGAAAGAAATTTGGGAGCGTCTAGAAAACAACAAGATTGATTTGGCCATCATGTACCTGCCTGATGATTCCATTAAGAACTGGAAACCGTATGAATCGAAGAAAATTATCTCCGATGACCTCTTGTTCATTCACCACGATGAACAGTTGGCCAAAAAGCGGCGAATCAAGTTCAAGGACACCACTGAGAACGTTTGGGCCATGTATCCAGATGGATACTACTTGAACCAAACGTTGCATGAAGCCTACAAGAATCAACTTGCTGATTTTCCCAAGAGTGTGGCGAACTTTACCACACCGACCCAGCTACTCCATTTCTCCATGCAGACGCAATCCGCGACTGCATTACCAAATTCGTTTATGATTGGGCAGGACGACTTACCCAATACCTGGACGGCTCATTTCGATCCAAATATTCGGTTCGACTTGGCCTTCGTCTTCCGGAAGGGTAAGGCAGAGATCCCCCGCATTAGTCACTTCTTGGCGCAGTTTGACCGGTACTTGCATACCGACGATTACATTTCTCGCCTCAAACAACTTCGGAACCAATAACCTAAAAATATTATTTGTTAAAGGAGTTCTATCTAATGAGTAAAGCATTAATTTTCGGTCACCAAAATCCAGATACGGACGCAATCGTTGCCGCTAAGGCTTACGCCTACTTCCAAACCCAAAAGGGACTGGATGTTGAAGCCGTTGCCTTGGGCGAACCTAACATGGAAACTAATTTCGTGTTAAATCACTTCGACGAACCAGCGCCACGGGTCATCAAAACTGCTTCTAACGAAGTTGACCACGTTATGTTAGTTGACCACAACGAGGCCCAGCAAAGTGTTGAAGACATCGACAAGGTGACGGTTACCCACGTCGTTGACCATCACCGTATCGCCAACTTTGAAACAAAGTTGCCTTTGTACTACCGGGCAGAACCCGTTGGCTGTGTCAGCACGATTTTGACCGAAATGTTCGACGAAGAAAAAATCGAAATTCCAGCTAAGTTAGCTGGTTTGATGCTTTCCGCTATCATTTCAGATACGTTGTTATTACAATCCCCAACGACGACTGACAAGGACCGCGAAGCAGTTCGTGCCTTGGCTGAAATTGCTGACGTGGATGTTCAAAGCTACGGTATCGAAATGTTAAAGGCTGGGACTAACCTGGCAGCCAAGTCTGACAAAGAACTCATCGATGGTGACGCTAAATCATTCGACATGGGTGGTAAGAGCGTACGGATCGGCCAAATCAACACGGTCGACTTAGACGACGTTTTGTCCCGTCAAGCTGGTTTGGAAAAGGAAATGCAAGCTGAAATGGCCGCTGACGGCTACGACTTGTTCATTACCTTGGCTACCAACGTCTTGAACAGCGACTCAGAACTCATCGTTGCCGGTGAACCTAAGAGTGCTGTTGAAACAGCCTTTAACACCAAGCTGGAGAACAACCGGGCTAGCTTACCAGGCGTTGTTTCCCGGAAGAAGCAAGTGGTACCACCACTGACTGCTGCCTTCGAAGGCTAATTTAAGATAATTTACGATCTAACGAACACCTCTCGCCAGTTTTTAACCGGTCGGAGGTGTTTTTTTTACCCGCCTAAAATAAGATTCGCTATAATACGGGTCGATGGTAGTCGTTAGGCATCTCCTTCAAGGGAGAGGGAAATATGCATGACAAAAAACTGGTACCGGGGAATTTTTACCGCAGTTATCGCTGTTGGTCTGTTACTCACTCAGGTCGGGAATATTGTTGCTCTGGCAACGACTGCCACACCATTTGGTCCGGAACGCTTCGCGAGTGACCACGCCACGTACGTGATTAACACCAAGTCCGCTTATTACCGGCGAATCTGGGAAGGCGCCATCGCTGCTTGGAATAAGACCGGCGCGTTTCATTTCAAACAAAGTTCAGCGGCCCACGCCCAAATTCAATTGTCGACGGCTTCGCAGTCTCAATCTGTATCAATGGGTCAAGATGTTGGGTTGACTGATTTCTGGTCTAGAAATGACTACTTGAAGTCTGTAAAGTCGACCTTAAACGGCCAGCTATTGCAGGAATACGGCTATTCACGTTCAGACGATTTACACGTAGCTGAACACGAATTAGGCCACACGATGGGCTTAGGTCACAACCCATCCAGAAAGAGTGTCATGTACTACCGCAACCGCGATGAGGGAATCCAGAAAGTGGATATCCAAGCCGTTAAGCTCCGTTACAAGTTACCGGCTGGCGAAGCAAGTTAGGACTTTAGAACGTTACCATGGGGGCCGAGCTCTCAATGGTAACGTTTTTTTAATCAAATTAGTTGTAATTTTGACAAACAAGCTTAAACTAGGAATAAGCTTATTAGTTGTGCACAATTGATTGGAGGAATCTGAATGGCATCTCAAGAGAATCAGGCAGATTTAAAGAAACGACTGACGGCTGAACAATTCGCCGTTACCCAGCACGCGGCCACAGAGGCGGCGTTCACTGGTGAGTACGATCAATTTTACGAACCTGGTATCTACGTCGACGTAGTGAGTGGTCAACCATTGTTTAGCTCCACCGATAAGTATGACGCTGGTTGCGGTTGGCCATCCTTTACCAAACCGATCGACGCGGCCAACGTCAAAGAAAACACGGATCACTCGTTCGGTATGGTGCGACAAGAAGTCCGAAGTACCGACGCCGCATCCCATCTCGGGCACGTCTTCAACGACGGTCCCACAGAGGCCGGTGGTCTCCGCTACTGTATCAACTCCGCAGCGCTGAAGTTTATTCCAGCCAGTGAGTTAGAATCTAAAGGTTATCATGATTTTGAGCAACTCTTTAACTAAACAGGAAGGGTGAGTCGATGAGTCAACTTGAAACAGCTATTTTTGCTGGCGGATGTTTTTGGTGCATGGTCCAACCGTTTGATACACAACCAGGCATTGAATCCGTTATCTCCGGCTATACTGGTGGGCATACCGTTAATCCAACCTACGCTGAGGTTGCGAGCCACACCACCGGCCATACCGAAGCTGTTAAGATTACATTCGATCCGGCCATCATCAGTTACGCGCAACTGGTTGAAATTTATTGGCGACAAACTGATCCCACGGACGCCAGCGGTCAGTTCCAAGACCGTGGTGACAGCTACCGCCCAGTTATCTACGTTAATAGTCCTGAGCAGCGTCGGGTAGCAGCAGCTTCTAAGACGCGCTTGGCAGCCAGTGAACGCTTCGATGATCCGATTGTCACGACGATTGAGGATGCACAGCCGTTTTATCCCGCTGAGGAGGAACATCAGGACTTCTACAAACGTAATCCATTTCGTTATCAGATTGAAGAAATGGGTGGTCGCCAAGACTTTATCCAAAATAAATGGCGTTAATACCCATTCTGTATGCTACAATTATGGGTAAAGGATGGTGTTTGTAGTGGGATATGTACGTCATTTACGGCAACAAGTTGGTCAGGAACCCTTAATTGTGGTTGGTTCCGCAGCGGTCGTTTGTCGTCAGCAGCAACTCTTGTTGATCAAACGCACAGATAATTTGCTTTGGGGACTGCCAGCCGGGTCCAAGGAACTCAATGAAAGTGTTGAGGACACGGCACGGCGTGAATTACGGGAGGAAGCTGGCTTAATCGCAACTGATGCCAAACTCATGACGGTCGCCAGTGGTTCAGGCATGCAATACACGTATCCAAACGGCGATCCGATTGATTCAGTCACAGTTGTCTATGCGTTAACGGTGACTGGTGAAGCACAGCCGGATAACGTCGAGACTAGCTCAGCCAAATTTTTTGACCTGCAGCGGTTACCAGAAAATCTAACGCCACTGACGAAACAAATCCTACGAGAGCTCACACTAATCAAATAACGTAAAACTAATCAGCAAATTGAGACGTTGTAAGTTAGCGTTTCAATTTGCTGATTTTTTCTTGCTAATTAAGGTTGATGAGTCTGAGACTAGCTTTTGGGTCTACTTTCGATAATATATATTATGTAAAGTAGAATAAATTTTCGATTTATAATTGAAGAATGACCATTCCCTTTCTTTTACATGTGTTGTTATTTTTTTGCAACGTTACTTATATACTTGCTGCTAAAAAACATAGCAGCTAAGTTGCACAGCAAGTTACTGACGACATCCGTGTGTCGACTGATTATGATGCTCAGAAAATTGTTTGAGTCACCGCTGACTGAGCTTATCCATCGACTTACCGATGTAATCGTCTGTTTGTAGCCAAATTAGTTTAATTTCGATTAAGCGCTACGGTCTGTCAGCAAACCTATTTATCGGTTAAAATCAGCCAAAACTGGCAATTTACAGGCGCATTCTCCGTTAATTTCATGGTCAGGTCTCCGTCTAAAGTCTGAACGTGTGCTTAGAATCAACGTCCAAAATCACGTTTTGACAGTCGCACCCAGCAGCACTTGGTTCTGTGCCATTTCTGTCGGTTCTTAAGCCAAAGTACCAGACACATACGGACTACCAAACAATAATCAAAAACTTACTAGCTGACCAGCTCAGTGATGGCAGTTGCTGAGCTGGTCAGCTAGAGTTTCCAAATAGTTTGACAGATCCGATTGCTAACGTTGGCATCAACGACTGGTTAGCTGGGATTTTGTTAAACGCCGTCCGAGTTGATGTTTAGGTGCTATTTTTCTTGAATATGATACAACATGCGTGACGTGTTATGTGCCTAAATACTGTTGCTACAGTGATTATAGCTTGATAATTACTGATTTCATCCAACATGCTTAAGTAGCTTAAACGCCCGACAACTGCTACTGTACCAGTATTTAGCAAGATTTGAACGTACCGTAAATAACACTATTCTTCAACCAATATAAGCTTGTAGCTCAAACACCGAAGAACGCCTATATAACAGGCATTACGTCCATTTTTTACTCCAGCATGCTAACTGACCCTACAGGTCATACCGGTACTATTCAGGTCACTACTTTCATTAAAACAAATATTTTAAAGATAGTAGTCGCTAAAAATAAGGCGGGGGGCTTGCTAATTTGGTCATTCACCGGTATCATATAGCATATGAGAACATATGTTTGGAGGCCACTTCTATGGAGAAACAACATTACTTAAAATTAATTAGCGAAGAGTTGGCCACTGCACCTTGGTACGTCCAGGAATACTACCAAGCCAAAGCGACAGTGCCCCTGTCTCCAGCCACCCTCTATCAGTACCTAACCGAATACCGCCGCTTCTTCAACTGGCTGATCAGTGAAGATTTGACGCCGGCCGGCCACCCTGCTGACATTGATATTCAGGTGCTGGCCACCTTAAAGAAGGAAACCGTTGAGCTATACAAGTCTGCCCTGTTGAATCAAACTAAGCTCACAGGTGCCCCTGGTAGTCGAACCCATCCAACCATCAACCGCTCATTAAACGCCCTCTCATCGCTCTTCAAGTACCTAACGGAAGACACCGAAGACGAGCACGGTGAAGCTTACTTCGACCGTAACGTGATGCACAAGATTGCTCTGGTACGAACCAGTGAGACCTACGCGACACGGGCTGCCAACCTGAAAACCAAACTCATGCTGGGCGACACGGATCATGATTATCTGGCCTTTATCGATGAAAAATATGACGATCTATTGTCGCCGGCTAAGAAACGGTATTTTCACCGGGATAAACAGCGGGACCTGGCCATCAACGCCCTGCTGTTAGGTAGTGGCTTGCGTGTCTCTGAGGCCGCCAATGCTGACTTGCGCCATCTGAACCTGAAGACGGGCACGATTGGCGTGGTCCGTAAGGGTGGTCAACGGGATACGGTGCCGATTGCGCCATGGACGTTGACCTACATTCAAGACTACGTCGACCACCGAACGGCAATTTATCACGCTACCAACGGTGACCGGGCCCTATTTCTCAGTAGCTATCGCGGCCAAGCATCGCGCATGCAGGCCAATTCCATGGAAAAAATGGTGGCCAAGTATTCCTCTGCGTTTAAGGTCCGTATCACACCGCACAAGCTCCGTCACACGTTAGCCTCAAAACTCTACCTGGCCACCAAGAACGAACAGCTCGTGGCCACTCAGTTAGGACAGAACTCAACCAGTGCGACCGGACTGTACACCCATATCATTGATGAGGAACAGCGACATGGGCTGGAGAAAATGTAATTATCAACCAGTAAAAACAGCTGACGAATTTGAAGAGCCAGACTTCCTGGAAACGGAAATCTGGCTCTTGTTGACTTCATTCTGAACATCACCGATATAGAGAGTAAGGCAACTTTACCTTACTGTAAAATCTTTGCAAGCTGCTGATACTGACTGATCATCCATTCAGCATAATCTTTATTTGCAGGCAGGGTCTCTGTAACTGGGAGTACTGGTATCTTATTCTTCTTAGACATGTCCACTAGATTATTGACCAACTTACTATCCACCTGTTCATTAAAGACAAAGAAGGCTATTTTGTGTTTCTTTAACCCATCTTGCATCTTTGAAATTGTCTTTGGCGCTGGATCACTTTGGTTTTCAACTGCCATTTCAAAACTCTGATTGGCAACCTTGAATCCGAGTGCGTTAACGGCATAATCAAAAACTGGTTCGCTGACGTAAACCTGCTTCTGAGTCATCTTAAGATTCATTTTCTTAATTCTTTGAATCTCCTTGTTAATTCCAGATAGTGACTTGATGTACTTCTCCGCATTTTTTTCAAAGTAGGTCTTATTTTCTGGCTGTTTCTTGGCAAATTGTTTTGCTAGTGCCTTCGCTAAAATTGGCATGGTTGATGGCCGGTACCACAAGCGCGGGTTATCGCCACCCTCTTTGCCGAGTGAATCATTGCCGACTTTGATATAAGTACCATCGCCACCATCCGCAAGCTTGTTCATCCACGCATCATAGCCCACACCGTTTGCAACTACCACATCAGCACCATAAACCTTCTAGCAACACTTGGCGTTGGTTCATAGTCATGCGAATCCATTATGCCAAGCTGATTGGTATCCCAGCAGTTGGTGGTTTAATCAAGTTTTACTGATAAGAACTTTCAAAAATCAAAACACCCACAAAACTTTACTAATTAGGATAGGATGCCACAAAATGACTAACTCCGCATGATCTCACGGTGTTAGTCATTTTTCTGTGCGCTTAGTTTACGAGTTTCCTATTAAATTGAAAACACATTCTACTTGTCATTTTCTTCTACTCAGCTTGATGACCAACTGAGTCGTGTTAAGCTCAAGCTTACGTTAATTAGTCAATTGGTAGCTTGCATCAACGAGTTTCTTCAAAGCTTCTTTTGATGGTAACTGGCTAATATCCAGGGTGATCCAGTGTTGCTTTGTAAAGTGCTGCCCTGGCAAGATATATGGCATCGTATCAACGAGTTCATCAATGTTTCCGGGGTTGCATTTCAAATCAAGGTACAAAGCGCCATCTTTCTCATAGGCGAGCCCAAATATTTTCTTGCTGGCCGCGTGTCGTAACGCGTCAAACACAATCCGATTGCGGCGCCCCGGGGCGTTAAACGGCTCATCAACACTAACCTTCTTGCCCTCGCTACTGAATGCAATGAGGGCCTCTTTTGACATTTCCATAAGTATGCCTCCTCTTCACTAATGCAATGGTGTTATGTAGTCTAAGATATTAGTGCTTTACTAGATCTTCACAACCCCTAGTTCCGTAGAAAATGAATCAGCAGGCGGTCTACTCGCACATTATCATGTAGCTTACTGTGTTGAGCACCTTGTCCCGTGATTTTCTGTTCCTGGTAGGACTTGGCCCGGCCAGCAACCAAGTACCGCAATGACTGGGATGAAGCGTTACTGACGGAACCATCAGAATGAGAGCCATCATCCTTATCGCCATAGATATTCAGTACCGAAATTTGGTTCCTCGGATAAGTCTGCCGGAGTGGTAACAGAGCCTGGTACTCCGGCTGCATCTTCTCAGGCTGCCCATTGGAACGCAACTTCATCCGGTTAGGTTCATCATTCATTCCCAAAATGCCGTTAAAGTGACCGGCAATGTCGACCTGCTTTTGTAGTTTAGGTAGATTGGCCTGATTCTGCCGTAAATAATACATAATAGCCATATTACCCATCGAATGACCCACGACGTTGAACTTTTTAGTCTGATAAGTTTGTTGTAGCTTAACAACCGTTGCCTTGGCCCACCGACCCCATTGCTCAGGACTTGAGTTCCGACTATCCTGATAATCGACCTCGACAATGGGATGATAGTCGCCCGTACGAAACTGGCCAGACAGGGTGACCTTTCCTCGTTTCGAAACGGTGGCCCGCACGATTGTCTTCGTCAACCCGGCATTTACGAGTGCATGGGCCATCTGATTTTCAGCACGGTAACTACTCCCCCAACCGTGGAAAAATAGCGTTGGTTCATATTTACTAGGATTCGGTAGTTTGGCTGCAGTTGAATGACCGCCACTCACCCCACAGGCCGACAGTCCTAACAACAGTAAACTGATTCCCAAAAATTCAATCCACCTTTTTTTCATGTGATTTCTCCCCCTATAGTTAACTAAACTTGATAGCCTAAGTATAAGCCTTTAAGTTAGCTCGAAGGAAAGCTTTATTTTCAAAGCTAACGAAAGCATAGGGGACTTAGCCAGGCGTCTAAAAATATGGCCAACAAAAAAGCTCACCGATAACTTCAGTGAGCTTGATTTCGTTAAGCCTCTAACATCGTGACAAACCGGTGATTCCAAATACCCTCAAAAAAGGCAATGGTCTGGTCAGCCGTCATGAATTTATTATCCACGGTAGTCGTTAATCCCCGTGTCATTTGTAAGTCGTAACCAATACCATGGGCAACTTTAGTCGTGGTATCCACGCAGTATTCAACCTGAGCACCACAGATTTCTAGTGACTCGGCAGCAAAACTCGTCAATACCCGCCGTAAGTTGGTATGGTAAAAGGCATTTGCGTGATGCTTAGAAACTAAGGAGTCCGTGTCACGGTAATCAAGGTCGGGAATCAATTCCCAATCGTGGGTTCCTTGTACCAAGTCTTCATCCGAATGCTGGATAAAAACAATGGGCTTTTTGGCCTTACGGTACGCCGCAATTCGGGCGTTGACACCGGCAAGGACTTGGGGCATGTTCGCTGCGGTCTGTTCACCGTAACAAACACCATTTTGAAGATCAATGACTAATAAAACGTCTGCCATGTTGATGGCCTCCTTCAGGAATCTTTCAAATCAGCTTCTATCATACCTTATTTGTGGAGCCCAACAAACAATAAATATTCCAGCATTAAGCTATTTCTAGCTTGATGAGAATAATTCTAACGAGTTGCTTCCACGAATAGCCGCTTCGTACAGTCAAAACACTACATACAAAAACTAGAATTCACTGCAAAATGGATTCTAGTATTAGATTCGATGGCTATTAATCGATCACTCTTCATGCATCCATTCATCAAAACTGGGGGTTTTCTTAACATCGTAGTAGCCATCCTGATCTATATTAACTTGTTCCACCGGAATGTCCGCAGTTAATTCCTGCCAATCAAGACTGGATGGAAGTTTTTGAAGAACCATTTGACCCTCATCATTAAGCGTTATAACCAGTTGTGTGCCGCTGGCAAGGTTTAATCTTCTTCTAAATTCTAACGGAGTAGCCATTTGACCCTTACTCGAAATTTTAATAATCTTGATATCTTTTATTGGATTCATAGTCGTTTCTCCTGAAAATTGATACCTCGAATCTACCAACCGGACCATATGAAGACTAAACAATCAAGGACATAATCGCTTTCCCATCAATCACTTTTTGGCAACAATTAAACTTGATGATTTTTTAACCATTCAGCAAGGGTTAACATGATCTCTTCATTATCTGGGCTATTGGTCACACTTAATATAAGGCTCTCACCCTCATCATCACTGAAATACACGTTATGCCCATTAATTCTTAAAAAAGTTAGCCCCGAAATAAGTGCTGTCCGCTTATTACCATCCAAGAAAATATGCTTCTTAGTAACCTTTTGAATAATAAACGCAACTTTAAGCCAAATATTAGGATATAGTTCTTTTCCAAATATTACTTGCTGCGGTTGTTCAACGACAATATCTAACCCTTGTGGGTACTGCACACCGAAAGATTGACTCCGCGCACGAGTGAGAATTTGCCTATTGATACCTATAAATTCTTCCTTGGTCAAAAAAATCATAGGTTTTCTAGTCGTTTCATTAAATCAGAATGCTCATCAAATATGTCATTTGCAGTTTCCAAAATGTTAGGCCTGGCATTTTCAATTTTTCTAAAAGTAACTTCTTTGCCATCTGGAGAAACAATCTTTTCAAAAGTAGTTTCCCCATCCACTTTTAGAAATTCACGATCTTTTTTGGAGAGTCGAAAAGCATAGGAATTCCCATTTTTAAATAACTTAACAGGCTCATTTAAATTTTCTGGATTAAGCACACACAATCGCTCCTTCCTTTAATGTACATACATTATATGCTTTCGTATGTACGAAGTCCAACTATACTACCTTTACGTCAATTGCCCCTGAATGAATTCAGAGACTTGTCGCTCACGTGTCTGACAACACAGTAGTTCAATATGCCCGTTAGGCACTCCTACTCGTAATGGCAACATCATCGGGTACCCGTTTAACTATCAGGATCTACCCAATAGCTGTTAGCTTCTTAATCTTTGGTCGTTTAACACCGTTCAACCATTCTTGACCAAGCATTGCAATATTCATGGCCCCTAGTCGGTCATCGTTACAACGATACTGGCATCGGGAGCACCAATACTCGTGAGTATCATGATGGCGATTATTTTTCTCAACCAGTCCACACTTGGGACAGCGCTGTGAGGTGAAGGCCGGATTGACTTTCACAACGGCACTCTGAATAGTCTGTGCCTTGTATGTTAAGAACGATTCTAGCTGGAAAAAGGACCAAGAACGATGACTACTACGCAACGACTTAGGTAGGTCATCCGTGTTGAATGTCACATTGGTCAAGTCTTCCAATCCATAATCGATCAACACCCACGTGGCCAGCGATACCGACGACCCACCAGACCAACGTCAACCAATTTCCCTGACGCATGACCAACCCATTGTTATCCACCCAGAATCGATAGGACCAGGCTCGTAATAGGGCAAAAACGATTGCACTAGCTAAACTCAAGCCACCAAAGACAACCGCCTGCGAAGGACTGATCTGTAGATGCTGTTTGTTGAAGGCATCGCCAATTGATGCGGCTCCCAAAAGCGTGACCAGTACGAAAAATGCCATCTTAAAACGAACTACCTTGGGGGCTAGCTGACGTTTGATCACAACGAAAAGTAGCCACGCACCCAACACCAAATTGGTTAAATCTAGATTTTGCATCTCAAACTCCCTTAAGCTATTTATTAAAGCAATTAAAACCGTTTCTATAGTATACACCTTAAACCTAAAAAATGGTCAACCTCAATATGAGTTGACCATTTTTACCTATCTTTATCTACGGCAACACGACAACCTTACCAAGCCCCTCACTAGTCGCCAAGTACTCATGAGCGGCTCGCGTTTCAGCTAATGTAAAGACGTGCTCTGGGGTCACATCAACCTGGCGTTCTGCGATGAAGTCGAATAAGGTTTGGATACGTGCGGCATCCACGTGCCCCGAATAGAATCCCGTCAAATAACGATTGTTGGGGATGTCCATGATGGGATCGAAGCCATCCAGCGTCCAGACGCCACCGAGCTCCCCGGTCGCGCTGACGATGCCCCATTCGGCCGTGTGCTGCAGGGAATCCCGCACGGCTGAGGGACCCATCAAGTCCACAATCTTGTCGAATTCACCCGCACCCGCTGGCAAAGTGTTAGCGTCAGGCGTATGTAGGACCTGATCAATCCCGAGCTGCTTCAGAGCGCTATCCTTACGCGTCGAGCGCGAGGTTCCCGTGACTGACAGATTCAAGCCGGATACTTTCATTAATTTCAGCACCGCGACGCCCACGCCACTAGTGGCGGCCCGAATCAACACGCGGTCACCCGTCTGCAAGCGCAAGCTTTGATAGATACCAAACGCCGTATAGAAGGTCTCGGGCACCGCCGCCAGTTGGGCCCAGTTTAGCTTAGTCTTAATCGGGTATACCTGGTCGTTAGGCAGCAGAACGTATTCGGCATAGCTGCCATCAAAGGCCCGACCCATTTCGCCCATTAAGGAAACAACGGTTTGACCAATTTGAAATTGATCCGGTGCACTGGTTTCATCCACCGTACCAACAACTTCAATCCCTAATATGCGGGGAAAATGCACGGAAGGCGACTTGCCCTCTCGCGTAAAAATTTCTGAATGATTGATGCCAAATCCCCGAACCTTAACCCGTGTCCAGCCCGGTCGAACCGTGGGGGTTGGCACCTCCGTGTATTCTAAAACCTCTGGCCCACCTGGCCGATTAACGACTACCGCATGCATGGTGTGATCTTCCCTTCATTTTGCAAAAAACTGATCTGACTCGTATTCATCATACCATTAATTAATCGGTCAATTGGAAACTTGCATCAACAAGTTTCCGTAAGACCTCTTTGGATGGCACCTGATTGATATCCAGGGTAATCCAGTTTTGCTTCGTGAAATGCTGTCCCGGCAGGATATAAGGCATCGTGTTAACCAGCTCATCAATCCTGGCAGGATCACACTTCAAATCAAGGTACAAGCTGCCCTTTTTCTCGTAGGCCAACCCGAATATTTTCTTGCTAGCCGCGTGTCGCAGCGCGTCAAAGACAATCCGATTGCGGCGGCCCGGGGCGTTAAACGGCTCATCAACACTAACTTTTTTGCCCGCGCTGCTGAATGCAATGAGGCCTTCTTTTGTCATTTCCATAGGTATGACTCTCCTTCACTAACGCAAATAATTTTAGTAGTTGGTTCTCGTAAGAATCAGGCGTAACCGATATAAGATAACCTATTTACCTCCCAGTAAAAATTTAATCAATACCCGATTCACCTGCACATTGTCATGTAGTTTACTATGCTGGGCATTGGGACCGACAATTTTACGTTCCTGGTAAGACTTGGCACGGCCGGCAACCAGGTACCGTAAGGATTGAGACGATGCATTACTGACGGAGCCATCCGAGTGCGAGCCGTCATCCTTGTCGCCATAAATATTAAGCACCGCCGTTTGCCGCGGGTAAGTCTGCCGGAGCGGTAACAGGGCACGATACTCGGGCTGCATGCTAGTTGGCTTGCCGTTGGGTTGGAGCTTCATCCGGTTGGGCTCATCATTCATACCCAGAATTCCGTTAAAATGACCGGCAATGTCGACTTGCTTCTGTAGCTTGGGCATTTTGGCTGAATTGCCCAACAAGCCATACATAATGGCCATATTCCCCATTGAATGACCAACCACGTCATACTTTTTGATGTGATACTGGTGTTGAAGCTTCACAACCGTTGCCCGGGCCCAGCGTCCCCACTGCTGCGGACTGCTATTCCGGCTGTCTTGAAAGTCGACTTCTACAACGGGGTGATAATCAGCTTCGTGGAAACGACCAGTCAACGTGACCTTGCCCTGTTTCGAAACGGTTGCCCGCATAATGGTCTTCGTTAGACCGGCGTTGACGAGCGCGTGCGCCATCTGTTCCTCAGCGTGGTAACTACTGCCCCAACCGTGAAAGAACAGCGTGGGTTCGTATTTACTAGCATTAGGTAAGTCCGACGCGGCTTGGTGCTTACTAACTCCGCAGGCTGACACCCCAACGAGCAGAACGCCGATCCCCAAGACTAACAGTAATCTTCTTCTCAACATAACATTTCTCCCCCCCCATATTTGGCGCCTTGATTTGATAGAACCAGTATAGCCCTTCATGTGGACTCTAACGCAAGAGATCGCTAAAATAGCTTAATTATTTCAGCTTTCAAGTAATTAAGCGAAAATGGCGAGTTTAATATTCTCGGCATATTGACTTGATTCATCTATCAGACTACTGTTAAGGGAAACTTAACGAATGAAATTCACATTCGGGTAACGCTCTAAATAGTTCGGGGTATTTTTTCAGCAGCCTCTAAAAGAGCTGGTATCCTTCGAAATTGAGGGATACCAGCTCTTTTGCGAGATTACCGGACGACAAAAAAGCTCACAATAAACGGTGAGCTCTGATTCATTAAGCTTTAAGCATTGTCACAAACCGGTGATTCCAAATACCCTCGTAGAAGGCAATGGTTTGTTCAGCCGTCATAAATTGATTATCTACAGTAGTCGTTAATCCCGGGGTCATTTGGAGATCGTAGCCAATTCCGTGGGCCACCTTGGTCGTCATATCGACACAGTACTCAGTTTGCGCGCCACAAATCTCCAATGACTCAGCGGCAAAGCTCGTTAATACGCGTCGTAAATTAGTGTGATAAAAAGCATTCGCATGGTTCTTGGTAACTAAGGGGTCCGAATCGCGATGGTCCAATCCTGAAATTAACTCCCAGTCGTGGGTTCCTTGAACTAAATCTTCATCCGTGTGTTGGACAAAAACAATGGGCTTCTTGGCTTTACGGTACGCTGCAATCCGCGCGTTAATCCCCGCAAGTACTTGGGGCATATTCGCAGCCGGCTTGTCACCGTAACAAACACCATTTTGAAGATCAATCGCTAATAAAACATCTGCCATGTGTTGCTGGTCTCCTTTAGAATCATTCAACTTAACTTTTATCATACGCCATTCAAGGCTTATCTGAAAGGGATGATTGCACTAACTAACATCACCCGCATTTGTTAAAATATGGTAAAAAGTAGAAGGAACACCTCTCAAATCACGTTTTGAACTTTCAACAAGTAATGGCGACATTGACTAGCCGTTTTAACGGTACTCCCACCAAAATTCTGCCAAGAACGTGACTTAACTCCTAATTGTTTAAATGTCCCATTTAAGAACACCTTGCGGATGGCATTGCCACAAAATAGTTTTAAATACCAAGTTGGTGAGGTCGATGTGGTTAAAACCTGCACACGCTTTAATTGCGACATGTTTCCCCGAATCCCCCGTTTACCCGCAAAGTAAAATAGATTGCGCTTAAATACCATATCAACGAACCCCTTCACAATCGCCGGGACATCATTCCACCAGACCGGGCAAATAAAAATGAGTCGTTCGCAATGTCGCAGTTGCGCTTCGTAGCTTTTAACCAGTGGATCCAATGTTTTCCCCTGACGGTATAAATTATATTCACTGGCCGTATATTGTCCATTAAACTGATCTGCGTATAGATCCAAGACATCAAAGGACACACCCTCCTGAGTCAATCGGTCTGCTACAGCCAACAATATCGCATGATTTAAACTAGTCTCTTGTGGATGAGCGTACACAATTAAAGTATTCGTCATTAGAAAATCCTCCCCATCAGCTCTACTGTTTACTTATCATTTTTTACACAACAATTTTTTCTAAAGCAACGTGAAAACGCTGCTTTAGCTTTCTTCTTGACGCAAGATAATCAGACTGCTTTCTACACAGAAGGATTGTCAGTAACACCACACCCATAAACGGCATGGCAATCCGGTACGGCCGAATAAAGGCTTGCGTGAGTTATCGTCTTGTTTCTCGTCTAATTGCCGCTACTTCCGTTGTCAAAAGCCGATTGTTGCCATCGACCTGTTTGGTTACCGCTTGACTTACTCGTTGCTAAACCATCCATTTAACCCTGTGAGCTTTAGATTCCAATGTAGCAGACTATTCTTTTGCATCTTCGTGGAATTCACCTTCCCGATCAGTGTACATACCCGCAGTGGCGAACAGTAAAATAAAAATTGCTGCGACTAAAAATGTATCCGTATACGCTGTTGTTAGATTAGTGTTTTTGGAATTTCTAAGAAACGTTGTATAACTGATTACTCTTCGTTCTAGATCAATATCATAAAGACCCGTTTGGATTTGATTTAAGCCAGTCACAAGTTTATCACTCTTTTTCAGTCCAGCTAATAAGGCCATCTGGCCGTCTAATAATTGTTGCTGACCGACTAACAATGACTTGGTATTAGGAGAAAGCAATTCAATTTGAGACTTAAATTGTGATTCGGTTTGAACTGCAGGACTTAATCCAATTTTATATACGGCAATTAGCATCGTTAGTAACTGTTCTTTCTTCATATTAGCCGGTGTTTCTGATTGCTGAGACAAAAGCTTTAAATCATTTTCATAAGTGCATAGCTGTTCTGCTCCATTCGAGTTGCTTTTTATTAATTCAAACAACAACTGATACTGCGTGTCTTGCGTATCAGCGATTGCCGTACTCACTTTTTTCTGATCTAAAATCAATTGTTCCATAGAATCCTGATATTGTTTACTGGCACGGCCATAAGAACATTTGATTGTCTGCGTGCCGTTATACACCTTCTTTAAATTACTATTTTGCGGTTGAACAATAGAATACCGTCTGTTTTGATTCTTTTTCAAATCCGCCTTTAGTGTCACTTGCAAGTTATTATCTGTCTCAGAATTAAGCGCATGATTCAAATCTGTTTTCATTGTTGTTGAAAATGGTTTTGGTATTGCCAAGCGTGTAATCTCATTATTTGAATCTTTTCTAATGTTGTCTTTAGCCAAGTTAGTTGCGTGAGTCATGGTCCCTACCAGTAAAGCAATGCCAAGACACGTGCCTAACTGTCTGCTTGCATTAACAATTCCAGAGGCCATCCCCGCCTTATCTTGAGATACAAATTGAACGGCTGAAACAATGGATAGACATCCTAATCCAAACCCAAATCCTAAAATAATCATCATAGAAACCATTGAGATCCAAGATGTGGACTGATTTAGCCGAGTTAGCATAAGTAAGCTAATTCCCATCAAGACAATACCAGAAGTGATAAGTGGCTTGTATCCTACCTTTTTTTGTAATTTGGTTCCTAAAGGCATTGCTATCATTACCGTAATGGACATAAACATAATAATGTAGGAAGCTTTTAGGGCTGTATATTCACGCACGGTTTCCAAATAAAAGTTAAAAATCAAGGACGAACAAATAATCGCGAAGCCACAGACAAAATAGACTAAACTTGAGGCAGTAAACGTGACTTCTCTGAACAATCCAAACTCCACGAATGGCTCTTTAATATGCCGCTCCCATTGGATAAATAGGCTTATGCAAAGTGCAGATCCAGTTATTAGGCCGATACTCCATTTGGAGGTCCACCCCATGTCATAGCCCTTAATTAAGACGTAGGTTAATTGCGCAATTCCAGCTAGGAATAACACTAAGCCCAATTCATCGACTTTTTTAGAGACAGTAGTGTCATAGGATTCATCAAAACAAGTTGTGATCAGAACAAATGTCAAAATTACGATTGGTAAGTTGATAAAGAAGATATATTTCCATGTAAAATACTGCAAGACAAGACCACCAATTGGCGGCCCTGCAGCAGCCGCTACAGCTGTCACAGCACCAATTGTACCAACTGCATCAGTGGCTTTTTCCCGACCAAACAAACTAACAGACAGCGGTATCATAATGGGTGTAACAATAGCGCCGCCAATGCCTTGCATGAATCTAACGGCAATTAGGAAAATTAGGTTCTCAGATAAGCCGCATAATAGCGAACCAATACCGAATAGGCCTAAGCCTAACAGCATTATCTTTTTGCGACCAAATTGATCCCCAAATTTTGCGGCTGGGATAATAAATACAGACATGGCCAAAACATATATAGTGCTTATCCAGTTTGTATTTGTTACGCTGGCGTTAAAATATTTTGTGATGTCTGGCAGTGCAATATTTGTTATCGTTGTATCCAACGTGACAATAAACATAATCAGACAAAGGGCGCTTAACCCTAACCGTCCACGTAAGCTTTTCATCAGAATCCCCTCAATTCAAGATTAATTGCTTATTTTTCTTCTTTACGTAGATAATCAGACCGCTTTCTAAACAGGAAGACCGTCAGTAACATCACCCCCGTAAATGGCATAGCCATCTGATATGGTCGGATAAAGGCATGGGTCAGCTGGTGCTTGGTTTCATGTCTAATGGCCGCCACTTCAGTTGTTAAAAGTTGATTGTCACGGGTGACTTGTTGTGTGACGGATTGACTGACCCGTTGGTAAATCGCTCGCTTGACCGTGACCGGTGCCGCCGTCAGTTGGTGTTGCTGCAATGTCCGCTGGTAGTTTGACCGAATCAGTCTCTGAGTTTTAGCTGAGCTGATAAATGTCGTTTGCCCATGTTTAGGCGTTTGTTCCGTCGCTAATTGGGACTTGACCTGCGTCAACGTGTCACTTTTTACTTTGGCAGAAACGGGTAACGCCTCAACCCTGTTCTGCGAATACAACCAAACGTTGGTTTTCGCCGTCACGAGGTTAGCAGATAACGCGGATACAAAGATCGCCACTGCTAAAGACGTCCCAATCTGCCGGAAGACGCCAATCACACTTTGAGAAGCAGTTAACAGATTACCCGTAAAATCACCAGCTGCTAACACGGTGATGGGACCAATCACGACACCGTAACCAGTCCCGACTAAGAGCGCGGCTACACAGACCTGCCAGTAAATATTGGGGTTCATCCAACTCAACGCCACGTAACCCCCAATCATCGACAAGCTTCCCATTAAAATGACCAACCGCGGACCAACTTTGCCTAAAAGCCAACCACTAATCGGTGACCAGATAAAAATCATCATTGAGGCGGGTGTGATCATCAGAGCGGCTAACAATTCTCCTTTACCTTGAACTTTGGTAAAGAAACTCGGCATCAAGACCAGCAATGCTACTAGGAAGATTCCCGACATGATTGTGACAATGGCCGATCCCACGAACTGCTTATTTTTAAATAGCGCTAATGGCACCATCGGCTGTTGCGCATGACTTTCAACGACAATAAACCCAATTAGTGACAGTACACTCAGTAAGATTAATCCCAGACATTGGTAACTCGTCCAGCCCCAGTCGTTCCCTTTGACTAAGAATAAAGTCAAACTAAACAACATGGTCATGGACAAAATCGTACCGCCCATATCTAGCTGTTCTTTTCGTTGCTTACGCTCGTGTAAGTCAAAGAGTCGCCAGCAAAGTCCCAATGCCAATAAGGTAAATGGCACATTAACCAGGAAAATTCCCCGCCAGCTAAAGAACTGCGTCACGACGCCGCCAATAGTCGGCCCCATTGCGGCTGCCAGGCCTTGCGTAACCCCCAATGTGGCGATTGCACTGGTCCGCTTGTCCATCGGTACACTCTGAATCCCGATGGTCATACTTGCTGGGAAAACAATTGCCGCCCCCAGGCTTTGAATTCCCCGCCCAACAATCAGCCAAGCCACACTGCCGGCTAGTCCAGAAAAAAGTGATCCCAGTAAGAATAAGCCGAGCCCTAATAGATAGAAACGGTGGCGCCCATAAATATCCGCCAATCGTCCCAGCGGAATGGTTAACGTAGCAAATAGAATGGTGTACAAGTTAAGTGCCCAAGATAATTGTTCTAGGCTGGTCGATAGGCCATTTTGAATTGCCGGTAACGCGATGTTCATCACCGTTGTATCCAGAATGCAAAGAAAAATACCAATGGCCATTGTGCCAACTAACGCTGTGGTCTTTTTCATCATAAACTCCCCCTCGTCAAGTGTTATCGTTAGTTTATGCGCATCGATCACGATAAACTAGATTTGAGTTACAGAAAGGGGGATGTTGTAACCGATGAATCCGCATGAGCGCAAACAACAAAATTTAGAGACCATCTATCGCGCCTTACTAGAGTTAATGATGGCAAAGCCACTGGCGACAATTTCAATTACGGAGCTCTGCCAACGCGCCCAGGTCTCACGAACTTATTTTTACCGTCACTATCAAAACTTTGATCAAATTATTGCCGCCTACCAAACCCAGAATATGCTGAGGTACTTGCGGCGCTTGCCCAGGACAGACCAGGTCACGCTCCCTGAGCTGATGACTCATTATTTTGAGCATACTAAAACGGAAACTGAGACTTATCAGCTCCTGATCAAAAATAATAAGCTAGACGTTTTAGTCAAAACCTTCCAAACTGTTTTTCAACTACTCATCAAGCAAGACCGTATCGGCGGACACGGCCCCAACATAACGAATCCATACTATCTCTTATTTTTCTCAGGCGGCGTGATCAATATCGCTGCCAACTGGGTTAGCAATGGCTGTGTCGAATCTCCCCAATATCTGGGGCAGATGATTGCTCACTTCGCATTAAGTCCTTCAAACTAGCAGGTAAGACAAATGAAGACGACTTTTCCGTATGGGTCGCCTTCATTTTTTAATTTATAAAATCCGTATGTAGCCGCGCCAGCTTTGATATGACGGACGATGTACGCTCCCACATTTCGTGTGCTTTATTGCAGACCATGATATACTATCTCCAACCTATTTTCACCGCTTACCAAGAATAAAGTAACTTATAAAGCGAACACATTCATTTTAATTAATTACCTAAAGGTTGAAAGTTAAAAAATAGTATGACTCATCCAATTGGATTGAATCATACTATTTTCTCACCTCAGCAATTTGGATCGCAGTTTAAGCACGATCATATTTTCGCCACAGGTAATAATACTGGCAATTACTACCAAACATCATTAGCAACAAGTAGCACAAAATAATGTTGCCAAATCTTGAAACCGTCAACTGCCAACCTGAGTCCATCAAAATAAAGACCAACAACATTAAGAGACAAATACCGGTAATAAAGGTATTCAGACACACATTATGCACCCGCAAGGCAATCTCTCGGTCACGCTCATCATCAACGAAATACAGACCCTTAAAGGACTTGACGCCTAAACGCGCTGACAAGTACCAACAGAGAAAGCCTAGGTTCCCACTGATTAAGAGAACAATCGTCAGATTCAACCACGTTGACATGTTGACCCAAAACAAAACACCCGCAAATTTAATCAACACCCGATTAACCTGAACATTGTCATGTAGTTTGCTATGTTGTGCATTGGCCCAAACAATTTTACGTTCCTGATAAGACTTGGCGCGACCGGCGACTAGATACCGTAAGGATTGGGACGACGCATTACTGACGGAACCATCCGAGTGCGAACCGTCATCCTTGTCGCCGTAAATATTAAGCACCGCTGTTTGCCGCGGATAAGTCTGCCAGAGCGGTAACAGGGCGCGATACTCGGGCTGCATGTTAGTTGGCTTGCCGTTGGATTGGAGCTTCATCCGGTTGGGTTCATCGTTCATGCCCAGAATCCCGTTAAAAAAGTAAAGGTCAGGCGTTGCTCCGATTAACTCCGGATCAACGCCTGACCTTTAGTAATTAGCATCCTTATACGTAAAAGCACGCTCATTAAATTTCATTTCGGTATTCTTGAATGAACATACGGAGTGCCAATATATCACTCGGAACTAACTTGCCAATTGGCTTTCTCTTGAATACCAACTTGGCTGTCAAACTATAAACTTGATGAGTATCCACATATGATTGTTTAAGTAATCCTGCCTGCTGCCAAGCCATTATTGGAAAGTAAAAGCGCTGGACTCGTTCAGATTTATGCTCGTATTTAGATGTAATCTTAAATACTAAAACCCTATCAATCTCAACTTGCAGCACCAATGCCGGTCTTCGTTTAGAACGATTATTTTCACCAAAAGGAACATCCGCAATAAAGATCTCCATGGGTCCTCCAGAACGAGCCGTCATTCTTCATGCATCCATTCGTCAAAATTTGGTGACTTCTTAGGATCATAATGCCCATTACTATCAATATCTACTCGCTCAACAGGAATACCTGCAATTAATTCTTTCCAATCAAGACTAGATGGCAGCTTTTCAAGAACCAATTGTCCGTCTTCATTCAAGGTAACCCCTAGCTGATCTCCACTTGAAATATTCATCCTTTTTCTAAAAATAGAAGGAATGACGACTTGTCCTTTACTAGAAACCTTGACTGTTTCACTATTCTTTACGGAATCCATAGCATTCCTCCTTACTTCTTACTTCTTACTTCTTACTTCTTACTTCTTACTTCTTAACTATTTTAGCAACCTTTGCCAAATATTAAAAGTAAACTGACTCATAATATTCAACTACATCACCGCCGAGTCCGGCCGGTGCCAGTAAAAGTATGCCAACGTCCCTAAGCTAAAGACGACCGCGATTCCCGCCAAAATCCAGCTAATACCCGCAATTGAACCGCCCAGCGAAATTGTATGTCGCAAGCCGGCCATCGCAATAGTCATCGGTAAGTACGGGTGAACGGCCCGGTAGAACGGATTGGTCAGCTCAATCGGGTACGTCCCGCCCGAAGCCCCAATCTGAAATAGCATGAACAGAAGCATCAGCCACGCCCCCGTTAGGCCAAACCATAACCGAAAACAGGTCACCAAGCTGAAGAACGCCAACACAATCAGCAAGCTCAATAGGTACGTTTCTCCTGGTTCCAGTGGCCGCAAACCAATGATGTAACGCACACCCAACCACATGCAGGACGCCGCTAATACCACGAACCCCCAGAGAAAGCCCATTTTATCCAACCAAGCCAGTGCAAAGTTACGGTACTCCCCGTGGCGCTTGCGGGCGTCGTAAATAATATTGAGCGTAATGCAACCCACGAATAGCGAAATCGCCATAAAGTACGGTGCCATACCCGTTCCGTTGTTGGCGACGGTCACCACGTCATGCTGCGTTAATTTTATGGGCATCGCCAAGTGTTTCAATTGATCTGTCCGCCGAACCTCGCTGAGCTGTTCACCGCCTTGCGACAAACCAGCCACAATTTTCTGCGTTGCCGCAGCAACTTGTGGCGCTGGTAAACCGGCTGCACCAGTCTGACTCAGCTGATCCAATTGCTTAGCCGTTAACGTTAACCGTTTGCCCACCGTCAGTGCTGCATTCTGACTAGCCTGTAATTCGGCTTGAACTGTCGCTTGGTTGAGGGTCGTCTGCAGCTTCTGCATTACAGTCGCTCCCATCTTTGAAGCCACCGTGCTCTGACCAGCATTGGTCTCATATGTTACCTTTAGTTGCTTCGGGACCGTTGCCAAATGACTTAGGGTCTGTGACGCATCGGCTGGGATTTTTAAAATTAGAAATAGCCGACCGTCCTTTAATTCCCGTTGAGCTTTCGCCGCAGTCATCCGGTGAAACTGGAGCGACTTGTCTGTGACCAGCTTTCGTGACACCGTCCGCCCCCAAACCAGCGTGCGCGTGGACCGATCCTGATCGACCACCGCCATTGGCAAGTGATGAAGCTCCCCGTACGGATTCCAAACGGACGCCAGAAACAAGCTGGCATAGAATAATGGAATGACCAAAATTCCTAATAAGATTCGCCAAACTGCTGGATGATGCTTCAGATATAACCATTCATGAAATTTCATGTTCTCTCCCCCTTGCTTTATCGAATGAACGAATCATTCATTCGACTGCCACCCAGTCTAAACACTCCCGCCAAAAACACAATTTTCAGTGGCTATTTCACGGGATTTTGACCAATCAGCTAATTAAGGGGCTCACTGATAGCTACGCCGCAACATTTCCCGAACAACAACCAACATTTGTTCGTCGTCATTGCGGGCCATCTCCGTTTCAAAGCTATCGTAGCGCTTATGGGCGCACCACCAGAAGACCAGGTCCACCACGATTACTCCGTTACGTTGCGGGTCAGCCAGGTTGGGCCGTTGTCGCTGAAAGAACTCACCTACGCGTTGATAAATCTCTTGCCGCTGTTGCCGGTATAACGCCGTCAGGGCCGGATTGACCGTAGGATTGTGCTCAAGAATTAAGAAGTAGCGCGCGTACCGTTTGAACGCCGTGAATAACGCCGTCAGAAGTTGGTCAAAGTCGGTGGACAGCTGCCCGGCCAACTGATGATTCCAGCCGGCATACGCGGCCTCCGTACGCCGAACCAGTTCTCTCGGATCGACCGGCTGTAAGGGAAACGTTTGTAGGCGGTCCACGGTCGTCGGTAGCGTTGTCAGGAAGACGTAGTCCAGCAAGGCTTCCTTGCCACTAAATAGGCGGTATAGAGTACCCACGGCCATCTGCGCGCGTTGCGCAATCATTTGCATCTGTGTCTCATGGTAGCCTGGCTGAATGAACAATTCACTCGCCGCCGCGTAAATGCGTTGTAATTTTTCTTCGTCAGTCATGATTCACCAACCCCTTCCACTTTCATTAAACCGTATTTATCTAGAAAGTTCCGGATTGGCCACGTTTCTAGCGCACTCACCTTACAAACGTATAGGGGGGCGACCAGCCTCATCTCTGAGAATAGTCGTCCCCCTAATAAACTTAATGCTGACTGGCTCCCGGTTTAAGGGTCACCGGTATCACCGCACGTAAACGCTGCGACCAAATCACGCCCAGCAAGGAAATGAGTCCCGTCCCAACCATGGTCGCCCGAAAACCGCTGGTAAAGGACAAACCCTGAAACTGATAAAAGATCATGACGGCCACGGTCGTTCCCAAAGCCCCACCCAACAGACGAAAAACGTTGTAAATTCCCGCAGCTTTACCGATCAGTGCTTGGGGAACCGCCCCAAGCACAGCCTTCTGCAGTGCCGGACCGGCCATGGATAACCCCACGCCTGCCAGCATTAGTGGTATGATGAACCACCAATAACTTTGTTGACTGAACAGTGCAATCAGTAAGTAACCTAATCCCTGCAAGCATAAACCAACCGTGGCTACCCGCCACTCACCAAATTTATCAACCGCGCGACCTGCTAACGGGGCTACCACAACTAACGTGCCCGTCCAAGGCAACATTTCCAACCCAGCCTTTAACGCGGTCGCATGTGGCTGGATCTGCAAGTACTGGGGCAGAAAGAAGACAACGCCATACATGGATCCGTAAAGTAAGGCCGTCGCAAGATTACCACCGGTAAAGGTTCGATTGCGGAAAAGACTAAGTGGAATCATCGGTAGCGCTTCGGCCGACTGACGGTAAATAAACCAACCACCACACGCCACACTGATTATGGCGACCACCATAATTAGATTCAGCCCCTGCATTCCCGGGCGACCAGTTGTTGCGGACAGCGCCCAGATAATACCGGCCATGGTCATAACAATCAATAGGTTATCACCAAAATTTAGGGGTTCACTGGCGCCACGACTCTCTGGTAAGTGGCGGTGAATCAATACTAGGGCTACGAGGCCAATTGGGACGTTGATCCAAAAGATCCATTGCCAGGTCAGCCGGGCCACAATGAAACCGCCTAGCGAGGGACCCACGATTAGGGCTAGCCCACCGATACCACTCCAAATCCCTAAGGCTCGTCCCCGCTGACTCACCGGCAAAGCATTGGTCAGAATAGCCATCGACATGGGCGTCATGACCGAAGCACCGACGCCCTCCACCACCCGGGCTAAGATCAACCAACCAATGTTGCTGGCTAATGCGCATAAAACTGACCCAATCGTAAAAATAAGAATTCCTAAACCATAGACTTTGCGACGGCCCCACCGTTCACCTAAGGCAACCCCTACCAGTAAAACGGCAGCGATTGTGATGTTGTAAGCATTCAGTGCCCATTGAAGGGTACTGATTGAAATGTGAAACTCATTGCGAATTGCGGTTGCTGCCGTGGTCACAATCATGGCATCCATCATCGCCATGAAAAATCGCAACGATGTTAAGACTAGGACCCACTTAGACTGACGCTGTTTTTCTATCATTTTCCCGTCTCCCTGCTCTCTGATATAGTTCAAATATTTTTGAACTGTTTAAACATACCATTGACGAGAACGACTGACAAGCAGAAACAAAAAAAGAACAGCGCTTACAGCACTGCTCCTGATTGGTCTAATCATCTATAGATTCTGCCAGAAATGGGCTAAATAGCGATCAAAGGTCGACTGGTCTAAAGTCACATATTTTTCGCGAGCAACTTTGTGGGCGGTAATCAGCCCCGCCTCCTGGAGAATTTTAAAATGATAGGAACCAGATGTTTTACTAATTTGCATAACCTGGCTGATTTCTCCACAAGAAACCTCGTGATCTAATCGACTCAAGTACCGGATTATGTCCAGTCGAATAGGATCGGCCAAGGCCTTGAATACCTTGATGCTATCTTCAGTTGTCTGCATTGATTTTGTCATACCCTTATCCTACTAGATTTAAATTTTTAAACCAGCTTTTCCTAATTTATTTGAACTCCAGTTTCCATCTAATTACTTTTTGTATATAACAACTATATCTCAAACTACCAGCTTAACCACAACTTTCATTTATGGGGACGTCTCTTCAATACCCGATTAATCTGGGTAACCCGTAGATGTTGACTTAAACTGACCGTCCCAATGATAACCAAGTAGATTAAGAAAAAAATCAACCAGAAGGTCCACCCGATTGACCAAGCATTGTACGCCATCAGCGCTACCATGAGAAGTGCCGTCCCAACCAGATGAATACCGAACGCCAGCAGTAAAGGAATCTCCACCTGACCATTATCAAAAATGAGACTCAGCACACCGATCAATGCACTCGTCAGGAGCAGGCTGACCCCATTGCCAGGCGTCACTTGCCCCGGAGCTACCTGCAAGACAATCAATAAGAGGTACGTCACTGCTCCATATCCCATACCCTGCAGGCCATACCGCAGTCCTTGCTTCACAGTTACCCCTCCTATAGCCCCAATTGACTCATCAACACTTTGACATACTTGCGGCTTACAACTGTCTTGATCTGCTCTGATAGAATCGCCGTCAGGTTACCAGAAAAGCTGTCCTCCAGTGACTGAAGATGATTCAGATTCAACACCCCGTGCTTGGAAACTTGAACAAAGTTGTCATCACCCAAGCGGCGGACAAAATTTCGCAAGGTTTCGTGCGTGGTGATCGTCCCAGTAGTTGTATATAGCAATAACGTCTCCTGCTGGATATCAGCTAGAATAATTGTGGCCGTCTTCACTAGCACCAGCCGATCTAGTGTCTTCACGGGAATAAGTCCGGCATGGGGTGCCTGATAATTGTCTAAATAATCCAAAATGGCCGTTGTCTCCGGACTCTGGGTCGCTGCCTGCACCACGACTAACGGATCAGTCGGGTCGATGGCCGCGTTCTGCTCAAATTTGTGGTGCACCCCAATCCCCCCATTTCACTTACCGTTCCTGAATTGATTGGTGCTGACGGTGAACCCGGACCCACACCGGTCCGAACGCCAAAACAGTCGCCCCAATCAAGATTAATCCCATTATGCGATAAGTCTCTTGACGAGTCAATAAGGTTGACCAGTTGAGCCGGACACCCATCAATTGTTCAAAGTGAGTCCTGGCAATCCGGTTACCAGCGAACGCCGTTTTTAAGTTACCCGCCATCAAATACTGACGGTACAGGGCGGCCACGTAGCTTCCCGGCACGAATTTGACAAAGTTTTGGGCAAAGGTCGGCAGAATGCCAATGGGGATGTAGGTACCCACTAGGAATCCGGCCGCCGTTCCCACGATAGTACCTAATTTGTTCAAAGTGTTCACCGCATGAACGCCTGAAATAATCACTGCATTTACCATTGTTGCAAGAAGCGAGCTGATAACCATCAGTCCCAGAACTTTGCCGACTGTCGAACTCCCGAGAGTTACCCCATCCGTCAGGTAAAAGTTTCCCCACATGATTACCAACATGACCGCCTGCATTAACGTGCCAATAATCGTCGCACTACATAGATAACTGGTGAATAAACGGAATGGACCGGCGTCAGTCAGCTCCAGATCAGCCGTCACGTGTTTCTCCTTGTCGTTTACCATCAGTGACAGACTGGTGAGGGTCGTCGTAATGCCGGTAATGGCCAGGGTTCCACCAATCAGCCAGGTGTCGAGAAGTAGCTTGGCATGGGGCACCCGCTGCCAACTCGTTAACATGTTTTGTTTCAGGAAAACTAGGTACAGGATAAATGAAATGAGCGCCCCCAGTAGTGAGAAGAACACCCCGCTCCGATCCCGGAAGTACAGCAGCAAGTTGCGCTTAATCATTGCCAGCACGTTAACGCATCTCCTTTCCAGTGAGAGCCAGGAAGGCATCATCCAGGGTTCCCGGTCGAAATTCAAAGTTACTGATCAATGGCCGATTCATCGTTAAGATATCCAAGGCGGTTTGCACCGTTGCTAGCCTAAAGGTAACCTGCGAACGTGTTTGATGGGTTGGTTGTAACGCCACCTGGGCAATGAGTTGCGCAACATCCGGAGTCGTCACGGTTAAAATATCGGCAGCATAGCGGATCTTAATCTCAGTAGCAGTTCCCTGGGCCAGTATGCACCCATGGTCAATCACAACGACATGGTCCGCGGCATCGGCCTCATCTAAATAGTGGGTCGTGAGAATGACGGTCAATTGCCGTTCTCGTTGCAGGCGCTGAATCAGCGTCCAGATAGCGTGGCGGGTCTGAATATCTAGACCCGTCGTGGGTTCATCCAAAAATAATATATCAGGGTCGTTGAGTAAGGCGCGGGCAATGTCAACTCGCCGTCGTTGACCGCCAGACAAGGTCCCGTAACGCTGGTTCATGAAAGTGGTCAGCCCCAACCGTTGGCTTAACACGCTCACCCGGTCGGCTGGGACGTGATGATACTGGTCCGCTCGAATTTGGAGGTTCTCACGAACTGTTAAGCAGTTATCCAAAACACTCCCCTGAAAAACAACGCCCAATTTGGCGTGATGATCATAAATAATAGTCCCAGCGGTCGGTTGACTCAGTCCAATCAACAGGTTCATTGTCGTTGATTTGCCAGCGCCATTGGGACCGAGTAAAGCGGTAAAGCTGCCCCGTGTAATTCGTAAGTCAAGGACGTTGACCGCAATCTTGTTGCCAAACCGTTTCGTTAAGTGTTTCGTCTCTAGTAGCATTCCCCTCATCTCCTATGCCAGGAGAATACACCTTGGGGCGCGGGGATGTCTCACCTATCGGGACAAGTGGTATTCACTGCTCAGTAAGTGGTCGAAACAGCCGGGTGAAATTCTTGGAAGGAAATACGATTTTACTGTCCACCGGGCTTCAATCTCAGACGCTAAAATGAAGGCAAAAAAATGGCGGTCATCAGTGACCACCATCGTTATTCTTATTTACTTAACAACCACAACCAATTTCTTGTTAGCTGATATATACTGCCCGTTGCTTAATTCAAAACGAGTAGTCAAGTGATAGTGCTTCAACCCAACAACTTTTAGAGTCTTACCCGCTTTCACATGTTTTCCTGTTTTACTCAGCTTCAAGTCTTGATAGCGGTTGATACCCTGTTTATTCAAAACTTTGATCTTTTTAACAGATTTTTGATAATAGACTGGTGCAACAAAGGCTGATTTGGCTGTGATGTAACCGGTCTTGCCAGCAGCATCTTTCACCTGATATCGCAGTAGGCCAGACTTGGACCGTGCGTAACCTATCACCTTAAACATCGGTCGATTCGTCCGCTTCGCCTTAGGGTAAGCAGCCACTCGCTGATGCGGTTTAAACGTTGGTTTCTGATACAAGTATATCTTCTTTAGCCCATAAACGACTGCCTGATTAGGTACTACTGGACTTGGTGCAGCTTGAACAGTCAGGGTAACCGTCTTGCTTTCACCGTTTTCCGCCTTGAGCGTTACTGAGTAAGTACCAGGCTTCTTGAGATTGGCCTGACTGGTATCAACCGTAACGGGAATGGTGTCACCAGCACTGTTCGTGGCCTTAGCATTGAATGTAGTAGCATCAACCAGCTGTCCGACCGTGATGGTTGCATGTTGATTGGCTGTCAGACTAGTTTGACTAGCAACTGTGCTACTAACTGATTGAGGCTTCAAGTAAATATAAAAATCTTGAGCTTTATACTGTGCCTGGTCATAGTCTGGATCAGAACTATCTAATTTAGACATGACCGCTTGGTTATTCGCCTCTGTCCGCGTTTTAGCAAGATCAATAGTCATGCCTTGCAGGTGATTACTAATAATTAATTGAGAACCCATGTCAAACTGACTTGTAGCAAAAGCGAGTAAACGCTCATCATTAAAACCTTCCATTTGGAAAATCTTTACTAGTTGGGCAATTCCTTGATTGCGTTCCGATGACTTGCCTGCGTATTGAAGAATAATACTCAACTCATCATATGGTGATTTTCCTTCAACAAATTGGCCCGTAAACTCTACCTTTAGAAGATCATTCATATTTATTTTTCCAAACTGACTATCATCAATCTCTGGGAATGCGCTCGTTATTTTAACCGCTTTACCAGCAACGGGTTGAAAGAATAGATTAACTAGAACAGTTTTTGTATCTTCGTTGGCAGTCTCAGTGATATCTGGATCTTCAGCAAGTGCTACAGGTGAACTCCCCATAAATGTCCCCAAACTTAAAGTCGTGACGACAACCCCTACTCCAACAATTACACGCTTAATTAGGTTCTTTTTCATTCCAAATCGCCTCCCGATGTTAGCTTAACGTTTTCAGACTGGCCCAATTATTGAATCACTTTAATGTTTCAATCCAACAACTCTTAGCGCTCTCCCCACCTTAGCCTGTTTCTCGGCCTTACTCAGCTTCAAGTCTTGATAGCAGTTGATATCCTGCTTATTCAAAATCTGGGTTCCTTAACAGATTTTCGATAATAGATTGGTGCAACAACCCCCAAGCTAAGTTTAACGTTTCACAAGGAATATTACCACTAAAATCAAAGCGCTTACATTCCTTTTGGGGATAATCTATCCTCGCAGATGATAGTGGTACGTTACCTTGACTCAGTCACCCGCCTTAACTTGTTGATACAGCTTAACTTTAATCTGCTGTTGGTTTTGGGTAAGTTGATAGTTATGGTTAACCTGATCAGTTCCAGCATGGGCAATGACCACTGGACCATTATGGCGTTGTGAAGAAATCCCGGTCAGTTTGCCACCCTGAACTCCCCGTAAATCTTGAATATTATAGATACCGTGGTAAGTGCCCGGATGAATTAGCTTACCGAGCCGGATGTCACCTTAATCTACAAGAAAAGTCAGGTCTGCAAATCTGCAACTTAAAGGCCAATTCATTTCATTTGCAATCACGTTAAATCTAGTCATACTAGTCATAACATCGTGATCTAAGGAGTAAATGACATGGAAACCACAATTCGGAAAATTGGTAATTCTGTAGGTGCCATTATCCCTAAAGAACTGAACGCTGCGGCTGGCGACAAATATAAAATCGTGAAAATTGGAGACACCTTTGTCATGACACCCGTGCGAGATAATCTATTTGCCAATGAAAGCAATCGGACTGGTTTTCGTGATAGCGTATCAAAAGAAGATTATGCATGGAACGGGGCAACCGACTAATGTATAAGTCCAGCTCAAGGAGACATTGTCTATATTGATTTTGAGCCATCAATTGATTCGGCGATTAAAAAGCGGCACCCAGGTCTAGTCATTAGTAAAACTGTTTTAAATAAATTAACTGGGTTTTGTCTTATCTGTCTAATTACCAGTACTCACCGTGGATTTGGCACATATGTGACCATAGAGAATCCTAAATCAGTTACTGGTGACGTCGTGACCCACCAACTTAGATCAATGGATTTAAAAAAAATTAGATTTTGTTGAACCATGTGATTCCGTCACATGGGCTTGGGTCATCTCAACAATTGATCAATTTATCTAAAAATTTCTATCAAATTGACTAAGCTATCATCTCTAGCCAGTCACAACACAAATCAAGGGGCTATCCAATATCAAGCAACATTGTCCTACGAATTCGGAGGAGAAATGACCATGTCACTTGGGACCACACTTAAACAAGTCCGTCAGCAGCAACACCGCTCACAGAAAAATATCGCCACTGGTATCTGTGCCCAGTCCATGCTGTCGGCCATTGAAAACGACCATTACACCCCTAATGCCAAACTATTGTTGGCACTGTGCCACCGGCTGGGTATTTCACTCGACGAAATCAGTTTGGCCACCGACTTCGCAATTAGCGGGGATGACGCCCTGAACACCCGGATGCAAGAGCTCTGCAACCAGCACCGCTACCAAGAACTTCATGATTTTCTAACTGATTCCATCACCCTCGCTGCCGTAACAACTGGCGAGCAGACTCAGGCCTATTACTATTACCTCGGAGTAGCCGAACTACACATTGACGCCCAACTCACCCATGCCGCACAAAATTTGAAGTTTGCCGCAGCCATGGCCGAAGACCACACTGCCACCACGCTAACACGGCTGGCCACAGCTTCATTAGCAACTGTGCTGGCGAAGCAACGACAATCAGGCCAAGTAGCCCAGCTAATTGATCAGGCACTAGTGAACCTTGACCAGCGGCCTTACGAAGAAAATCAAAATATCATCTTTTATTTGGCTGCTTTGGCTGCTTATTTTCTAGGAAAACCACAAGTAGCGAGCCAACGGCTATTAACTGGTATTTCCTTCACGACTGAGCACCAGTCCCACTACATGTTAGCCAACTACTACCGATTGTTAGCGGAAATCGCCAATCAAGCCGGCAAGGCAAATAAAGCCGAGGACGCAAGGCAGAAACAACAGTTCTTAACCGAGCTCTTCCACGAAAAAGTTCCGGAAAAGTTTTAGTTATCAGTATTCTGATTTTTCATCACCAGCATAAACCGGTAGAGTAAGGCCATCCAATAAGGAGGCCTTTTTAAATGGCAAAAAATCTCTTTCAAAATCAGTTATCAACTCATGCTGCTCACGAGTGCTTGCTGTCAATCCTCGTCCATCCTGAAAATCTCCCCCTGTGGGATGATGAATTCACTCACGTCGAGCCCACATCTGATGGCTATGCTCTCACCCGTTGCCAACCAGCCCTCAACGAACAGGAACTGCTGACCGTGACCGCCACCGTTAATCAAATCAGCTATCATAGTCAGGGTAGTCAGCTTAATTATGACCTCACATTCACCTTTGATACGACAGCGCCACTAACCACTCTGACCCAAGAACTCCAGCTAGCACCCAACTCGACGCTTCCCGTCCCCTTAAACCTGCTGGTACCGATTGCCAAACACGCCTTTGCCCAGAAATTACGGTCGCTTATTGTTTTGGCCGAATCTTCCAAGGAGGTCACGATTTAATGCAATCAATTGTCCAAACATCCTATCAAGGAATCGATAATCTACAGCTCATGACACGCCTACTTCCACGACTAAATCCTCTGGCAGTCCGCGTCGAAACTCGCTACACACCGGTCATGCCCTATGACGTTCTAACTGAGAACGGCGACCTAAAACAATTACGACCCGTTCAACTGCCAATTGTCGTGGGGTACGGTTTCGGTGGCATAGTCAGGGAAGTTGGTCGGCTACGAAACCAGCACCTAATGAATCAACCGGTCATCGGTGTCCAACCAGCTGGCAGTAATCAAGAGCAGTTAGTTTCGTCATTGCCCCCATTGCTGTTCCCAGTGCCACAAGATGTCTCGTTAGCCAGCGCCACCACGTTGATTGGTGGTGCTGATGCCGCCTACTTTGCCTTCAAAAAGAGCCATTTAGCAGCCGGCCAAACGGTACTGATTACTGGGGCTAGTGGCAGTGTCGGTAGCTACTTAATACAATTATCTCGACTTTTCCATGTAAAAACCATTGCGGTCGGCCACTCAAGTCGTCACGAATTTCTTAACAACTTGGGCGCTGAACAAGTATTAGACTTCGACCGCCCATTGTCAGCGCAAGCCATCTCCTTTTCAACTGTTAGCCAAGTAATCGACTTAGCCGGAAGCCCACAATTATTGAACCGTTTATCCGCCCAACTGGGAGCAGTGGCTATTCTTTCATTAGCATTGCCACAATATCACCCACATCACCCACACCAAACTTTTAGCTTTGCTAGTGGGTCCATCCTGCCAGGTGACTACCGCTGGTTATTGGACCAGCTGGCCAAGGGTCAGTTGACGGCAGCCATTCAAGAACAGTTACCCTATACCGCTGTCAAAACGGCTCAGCATCATTTAGTTGATGCACATGCTGCCGGCCGAATCTTACTAACATACAACCAGGAGGTCACCAAGCATGCTGACACTATTAACGATTAATTGGAATCAACTGCTCCCACAAATTTTGACGCTGTGGTTCGTTGGTTGGGGAATTCGAGCCCTGCTCATTGGCGTTATTCTTGGTGGCCTAGTTTGGATGATCAAGCGTCGTCGCTAGAATCTTTTCCTTAACTAAGTCTGATACCCGACAATTTTTGGCTAAAAGGACGCCCCGGTTGATCAACTCAACTAGGACGTTCTTTCTGGCATTTGGCATAAGAGGTAAAGCTCTACTGAATTGGCTTCACACTTCAGCTTCATTCTCTTCATTCAATTGATCACAGTCAATAATCAGCTGACAAACCTCCCTGTCCGGCGTCAACTTCATCGAATACTTTCTACCAAACTCAATCATCGTATGATGGGCACGGTGTAAATCTTCGGGTTTCAGGATACTGACGATTTTCTTTTCGACCTGCAAAGGGGTCGCCGTCTGAGTTACAAAATGCAAACGTTTCGAGATTGCCGACACGTGGGTGTCCACGGCAAACGTAGCCTGACCAAACATGTCACTTAAAACAACGTTGGCAGTCTTGCGACCTGCTCCAGGCAGTGCCATGATTCCCTTTCGCTCAGTGGGAACTTCATCGTTTAAATCTTCATGGACGATTCTGGCCGTCTTGATAATATTCTTGGCCTTGTTGTGAAATAGGCCGACACTTCTGATAATAGCCTCCACGTCTTCCACTTCGGCATTCATCAAGTCCCGTGGTTCTGGGTACCGTGAAAACAGAATTGGCGTCACTTTGTTCACCGATACATCAGTAGCTTGGGCACTTAGAATGACCGATACCAAAAATTGAAACGGCGTTCTAGCGTCTAGCGACAAGCCAACTGGGCCAATCTCTTCTTCCATTTGTTGGATAGCCCAGATAATTTGGTGATCCTTTAGCATTGGTCTCACAGCTTCTTTCATCTTAGTTGGGAGTCTTTAACACCCAATATACCGTAAAAAGACAAAAGTACAAGCTCTATTACACCCTAAACCCTGCACCGTGACCGCCATAGTAATGAAAAATCCCATTATATTCCTGGATACCTTGAACAATAATTGTTCTACGCCCTACCTGTTTTATTTTGTCTTTCGTAAACGCAACTGACCCATCGGAGTGCCAAAAAGTATAATATTCAACGTTAGCAGGTCTTCCCTGGGCGCGCAATTTCTTCAGTCGGCGCTGGTACTTTTGCGTCAGTTGATTAAGCCTATGGTTAAGCGATTTGACCTGTGGTTTTGAATAAACGGATCCTTTCTCTGCCGTAAGGTGCTTCTTCAATTTCTTCAGTAACTTAATTTTATGCTGGAGAACTGCCGGCCAGGCAATTGAAAGTCCCTTACGATTCAACGTCGCAATTTTCAATGCGCGTTTGTCTGTTTTGGTGAGGCCTGTTTCATACGAGTGCTGTCTTCCCTTAGCGATAGCATAGCCGTTGCCCACTGGTAATCCCAAGCTAACTATCAGCATAAAACATGCGACAACTACCTTAAACCATTTCTGCCAAGCCCCTACTCCCAATAGCTGCATGAACGCCCCTCCATATTCAATTTATCATGAAAGCAATGTTTAACAGTGAACTAAACAAGTTACTAAATTTATCCAGCGTTTATCAGAATTATAATAATCGATATTGGCATCTATATTGTTGAGTACCAACACCAATACCGTTCATACCCCACCAAAATCCTTGAGTTACTAAACCATATCATCCACCGCTAGCATTAGCAAGCAGCAAATTAGTGCCAACGCAACCAGAAAAAAACGTGAGTTGATTGGTCTAATTTCAAATACCTCTCAGTTAACCGTGAATTTCCATCACGCCATATTTGGTCTGCCATTTACTACAATTATCTTTATTGCCTAAACAAAGCTAAACGTAGCTGCCAATAATGTATCTAAAAGATGTCCGGCATAAAATATATATTGTGTAGATACATCATGCAAATATTCCTTCTTGCTTCATTCTTCAAAAAGGCAGCAACCAGTCGCCTGATTACTGCCTAACTTATTTGATATGAGTTGTTTATTTCGCTGCCAATCGCTGGCGTGTGTCGGCCAAAATTGCTGGCGCCAAGCCCAGCCGTTCTGCGAGCCAAACCGCCTCACTAGCGCCCACCTGATGCAAAAGCAACCGGTACGTTGGCCGCAACGTTTGCGGATCGAAGGCCATCGTCGCCGTCATAAACGTCGGACAACCCACCGCGTATTCCTTAATAGCACTAAAGTGAGTCGTTGCAATGATGGTCGCCCGTTGTCGCCGCAGGTACTCAATGATGGAGATACTAAGCGCTGAACCTTCTTCAGGGTCAGTCCCACTCCCAATTTCATCGAGCAGTACCAGTGCGTTTGGCTGAATATGGTTGGTCATCTCAACCAACGTCGTCATCTCGGCCGCAAAGGTACTCAATTGCGCCGTGATACTCTGGTTATCACCAATATCGACCCAGAACTGGCTGAAAACGGCCATCTGCGTCCCAGCTTCAGCCGGTAGCTCTAGTCCCACTTGCACCATCAAAGCAAACAGAGCGATGGTCTTTAAAACAACAGTCTTCCCACCGGAGTTAGCCCCCGTGATCATCAGTCCCTGATGCGGCGATAATTCGACATCTAACGGTACCGCTTTTTCACCAAGCAAGGGATGGCGACCTGCAACAATTTTAATGTGTTGGTTAGCATTGAGCTCGGGCATTCGACTTGCCGTTTCCAGTCCATAGCGCCCCCGGGCCATGATTTGGTCAAACTGACTGAGCAGTGCTTGATTCTTAACCAAGTCGTCCCAGTGATCCAACACATCACCGGTCAACGTCGCCAGCAACTGGTAGACCTCGTCGCTCTCATCACCGATGAGGCTCGTCAGGACAGCGCCTTTCTTGGCGGCCGCTTGTGGCTCAAAAAACACCGTCGACCCAGTCCCAGATTGGTCAACGACCTGACCACTAAACCGATTCTTATAGCTGGCCTTCAATTGAACACAGACCCGATCATTCCGTGTGATCAGCCGGGGACTCTGGACTGCCTGCGCGTGTTTCTGGACAAACTGCGTTAGCGTTGATTGCACCTGCTGGCGTTGCTTTTTAATCTGTCGGCGAATATCCGCCAACTGTGGAGTAGCTTCGTCAGCAACCTGGCCCCGCACGATTACGTGTGCTAATCGGCCCTGAAGGCCACTCAACCGGCTCGCTGATCCTAACAATTCGGCCAATTTCGGTGCAAAATGTTGGTGAAGATCCAAGACTGTCTTTAACCGCTGAAGATTTGTCAAAAAGTCGCTGACCAGTCCTAGCTGTTGGGCGTTGAGCAACAGTCCTTGATCCAGCTTCGTTTGTAATGCTGTTAGTTGATCCAAGTCAAAATACGTCAGCATCACGTCGTTGGCTAGTAACCGGTGGGCCTCCGCCGTCAGGACTAACTGTTGCTGGACCACGGCCAAGTCGGTTTCATTGGCACTGGCCTGTAATTCCGCAGCCGCCCGTTTACTGTGAGTATAACTGGCAACGGTGGCCAGGATTTGATCTAATTGGGTAATTTGTTGTAAATTCATTTTTTCTCCTTGCAGCGAACAGCATGGAGAAACCATTCATAAATAATTGAATTGTCGGCCCTGCTGTTTGCTAATGCTTGCACGAATTCGTGCCGGACATCGCGCGACAATTTTCCACACTCATTAACGTCACTCCTCGTTTTTTTCGTAGATGTTAACCGTAACATATGTCCAAGCTTTGAGCAACTTGCCAATCATTGATACCTGGCACATTGTCAATGATTGCCATTAAAAGACAGACCGAGAAATTCAGATTTCATTTCCAGACAGTCAAAAGACCAGCCATCGCCTCCCGACAATGTACTGACCTTTTCCTAAAATACCGCTCTACATTTGCCCTTCGAACCGCCGCGTTAGCTTTGCTTCGCTCGCCTGCAAAAGGTCCTGCGCATCAATCCCGTACAGGCTACTAATAACCAAGACTTGGTCCAAGGCGTCTGCGAGCTCTTCTTTCAAATTAGCCTGTAATTCCACCGGTGTGGCCTTCTTCTCACCTGGATGGTCACGCCCAATCTCAATGGCCCGAATGGCTCGCGAAACTTCACCCGTCTCCTCCGTCAAAAAATTCAAATGTACGAACGGTGAATACTGATACCAATTCCGCTGCTGATAGAACCTAACCAACCATTCTTGATGATCCGTGATTGTCATTCTCAAACTCCTCCTCTTAACTGTGCTTCTACAACTTTACCAGAGTTGAAGCCTGGCGCAACTAGAACTACTTACAAATGCTGTTATACAGCACTTGTTGGCGAATTAATCGTCTTCATCGGTCTCGCCCAGCCGCTTCAAACCAGCCATCAACAACGCGGCTATTTTTGCCGGGGACTCCGGTTTGTCTTGAACCAGCCAGCGGTTGAGTACATTCCAAAAGCCACCAGTGGCAAAGCTCATAATGTAATCGGTCTCGGTCGGTGACCCATCAATGTGCCAAGGTGCCGGAAATACCCGATAGATTTCACTAGCCATAGGCGTAATCTTAGCGAGCATCCGACTAAATAAGCCCTGGGCAATCAACACCCGAATCCGCTCACGCTCCTGCCACCAAAACTCAAAAAAGTACGTGAGCACATCCTTAAATCTTAGTTGCTGCGGCGCAATTTGCTGAAGTGCCACTAAGTACCGCTGACCAACCTCCCGATCATAGTAATCCAATAAGTCATCCTTATCTCGGAATGCCCGGTAAAAAGTCCGGCGGGATAGCTGTGCCTGCTCAGCAATTTGAGTCACGGTAATCGTGTCGTAAGGCTGCTCGCTTAATAAATCAAATAATGCGGCCACTAACCACTCTTTTGACTGTTGTGCCAGTCTTTCTTGCCCATTCATCGTTACCAACCTCCTGTCACAGACCACCAGCATTTGTAGCACTTGTCCCTCACGTGAGACCCCCGCTTGTGTCTCCCAGTATACGCTGTTAAGGTCAAAGTGTCACAGATGTGACATGACAACACAGATGTGCCATTTAAGGGGGAGTGTCCTATGAATAAGCTCAAGGGTGTTTTACCAGTTTTACTACTAGGCAACTTGCTATGCATGATGGATGTGTCCATTATGACGATTGTTTTGCCAGAGATTCAGTCAGCTTTCGGGGAAAGCTTAACCGAACTTTCCTGGGCTCTCAACATCTACACCATCACCTTTGCCACGTTAATTATTCCATTCTGTCGGTTAGCGGAACGGTTTGGTCAAAATAAATTTGTCTTCGGCGGCCTATTAGTCTTTGGCACTGGGTCGCTACTCACCGGAATGGCACCAAACCTAGCCTGGATGTTAGTAGCACGCGCCGTTCAAAGCGTTGGGGCCGCTGCTATCATTCCCACCAGTATGGTTATTGGTTTGGACCTGAGCAGCATGGCTAACCGAAATCGGGTTGTAGCAGCATTGGCTGGCATTCAGGGCCTAGCAGTTGCCCTTGGCCCGACAATCGGGGGAATTGTTGCCCAGTACTGGGGCTGGCGTTGGGTCTTCTTCATCAACGTTCCACTGGTCATCATTGACCTGCTAGTTTTTGGTTTCGTCCTACCACTCCGTCACGAAAAAACCGTTCACGTAAAAATTGATTGGTTAGGCGCCCTACTTAGCATGATCATGCTTTTCAGCCTCTCACTGGGCCTGATCAAGGGAAATGATTGGGGCTGGCATACCGGAACTATTCTCGGGTTATTTATTTTGGCAACTGGCAGTTTTTTACTTTTCCTACTTTGGGAACGGCATACCGCCAATCCCATGGTTGATTTAGCACTCTTTCACAGTCGAAATTTCAGCGGATCTGGTTTGGCACTGGTTCTCTGCAACTTCTTTCTAGGTGGTCTGGCCGTCCTCTTACCGACCTTCTTGACCCGGGTCCACGGTACCAGCGAGTTAAAGGCGGCACTCCTTATGACGCCTTACTCAGTAACGGTTATGCTAACCGTCATCTTGGCGTCACTGATCATCAAGCGGATCAACAACAAGCTCATCTTGACCATTGGCTTTCTGCTAATGGGCGTGAGCTACTACCTCCTCAGTACCGTTCCATTGGGTTCTAACTACTGTCATTTGATTATCGCAGATATTCTCTTAGGCTTGGGTTACGGACTCGTGGCTGCTACCGCCAATATTCTCGTCGTTGCCGATTTTCACGGGTCACGTTTAACCAGCTCACAAAGTGTCGCTAACGTTTTGCGCCAAGTCGGCATGGTCCTGGCAATTGCCGTATTCACCACCTTGCTAACCAGCAACGTGTCACAGGCTAAGCAAAATACGATGACGGACGCGCGAGTACGTATCAATCGCCTAAGCAACCTATCAACTGGACAACGGCAGCGATTGACCCAAAAGCTTCAGCACAAATTGCAGCCAACCAGTACCACAGTTTCCGCGACTAATTCAACGGTTAAGCCTACAGTCGTCACCGTCTCAACTGCCACTCGCTTGCAAAAGACCAATCAGGCCTATCAAACCGCCTTACAGAAGTTAGCGGTCACACAACAGGTCTCACCAGCATTACTTCCACAAACGGTGAAGCAGAAGATCCACCAAACTGTCAGCCATGTAGTCAATCAAAAAATCACGCAAAAGATCCATCAACTCAATCAAGAACTGAGTAATCTTGTTCAGAGCGTTCACCACACCCTCAAGCACCAGTTAAATCATGCTTTTCTAAATGTCTTTACTACACTCAGCTGGTTACCATTTGCCGCCATTTCAATCATTCCTATCTTCAAGTTCCGCCACACAACTTAAACGCCTACTAGCGCACGTTTCACCAAGATAAGTCTCGAAATAGAACAAGGGCCTGGGATTTCCCCCCAGGCCCTTGTTGCACTCCAAATGTGTGAAACGTGAGACAGATGGCCAGTGTCTAAGCAACTTTCCGCCACACCCACCGAGCTACCAAAAACAAGCTGATAATTGGCCCAAATAGAATTAGTAAAAGCGTGGCCCAAAGTCGCTCACAGTAAACGTAAAGTGGATTAAAAATCTCATCTGTGCTTTGCGTCGTATCAGTCGTGAATGCCCAGGGATTGACCGTCACACCATTGGTCGTCCAGCGCCGGTCACGGTGGCTATTCTGCATATCTTGTTGATGCATGGCCAGCGAGCGAGTTTTATAGGACGTCATCTCTTCGTCATTTTTAATGAACAAGTTCGCAAATTGCCGCCGTAGCACCGGGTAACACACCAACCAGCTCAGAAGAATCCAGACCACGTAGGGGGTTAGTGGGACCTGCCACTGCCCCTTGATTCGTTGCAGGCCAAAGGCTAACAGAATCCCTGTGATCAAAGTTCCTTTGAGCAGTGCAACCAGATAACCAGTGAAACTCATCCGCTTCCCCACATAGACCGCCTCCTATTTCTAATCAAATTTTAATATAATTGTACCAATCCTGCCATAAATTTTCTAGTGCTAAGCTTCAATTCATCGATCTGTTCACAACTCTTGCCTTTTACCCAACAAGTCTTTAAAGAATGTGCTGATTCTGCGACGTGATACTTACGATTTTCCTAAAGGTCCCAAGAAACCTTAAAGTCCCGGTCAAAAGGCTTCACTAACAGCTGGTTTGCGGTAGGATAGCAACATGTTGAATAAAACGAATGACTGGCAGTAATCTTACGGAGGTGATTGGATGCGCTGGGAACCGCTATTACTCATAATCTTAATGGCCGGACTAAGCGGCCTATTTATCCTTGCAACCGGCAAAAAGGTCCATTGGCTGGCCCTTCTAATCCTAGCTTACTTTACCGGATTAGCTGGAATTGTCTTCACACCACTATCCTTTTCTGGGACGGGCGTTTACATCATGCCAGCAGGCATTGGTCGGGTAAACTTAACCCACCTGGACCTGTTTAACCTGGGATTTGCGGAAAATATTTTAATGACCATTCCCATCGGGTTAATGATCAAATGGCTGTTGCCCAAGCTATCCTTCTTGGCGACTGCTGGATTTGGTGTCTTCGTGGGCGGTAGTATTGAAACGATTCAATACATCTTATCCCACCACTGGTTGATCAACCGCAGTAGCGATATCAATGATGTTCTGGCTAACGCACTCGGCATCATCGTGGGCGGTATCGTGATGGCAATTTACTACAAAGTTAGCGTCAGTCGTCGACAGGGACGACATACTCGCGCGCTAGCTTAAACCAACTCATAAAAAAACTGGCGTGACCTAGTCTAAAAATAAACTGGGTCACGCCAGTTTTCTGTTCTCTAAATATTCACAGCTAAACATTGAAAGTTCAAAACAGTTATCAAACCAAGATATTGACTTCCACCTGCGGCCTGAAAAGCGGTCCTTCGGCTCGGTTTGAAGCCCGGGAAAAACACCAGTCTCCAAACGCGTCCCACGCTGTAAACCGAAAAATCGGCTAACACCGTCGACACAGCGAACTCCACCTCTGCCCCCCCCCGGTTAAACGGATTCTTGGAAACTAAGCTAACTTACACACCTGAATGACAGTATTTACTCACTATTATTGGCGTTCCACTAGGTAGCCGAGAGTGAGCCAAATTTGGACTCAGCCGTGGGATTTTCAAGTGACTTTCTTGAAAATGGCGACTTGAAGACGTGCTTTACGGCTTCAAGCGAGGGGCAAGACCGTTTTTGGGCTTGTCCCGTCCTTCCCACCGCGTTCCAGTCCAAATTTGGCGAACGGGTAAGGCGGTAATTTCCCACTATGTCTAACTCCCCCCAACACCCAATTCTTGTTGTATCAAGCATAGTTGGTGTTTCAGTACTTTCACTTTTAGACGACAATATCAATTGACCACCAAAGAAAAGAAGCAGCCCCTCCGCACGCGTAAGGAACTACTTCACCTAAAAGTCTATTCATCGACGGTCGACGTCGCTTTAGTCTTCCGGAAAACAAACCACTTACTGAAGAAGTAGTTGGCCAATACGACCACGACTTGATCGACTAACTTTGTTAACATTTCGTTTTGAGCAAGTAAGGAGACCCCAATCCACATGATACCTTCGTCCATGATCAGCGTTGCTGCCCGGACCGAGAAGAACGTCACGATTTCTCGCCAGAGCGCTTCAAACGTGGTGAAGTGAGAATGGAAGACCCACACCCGGTTGGTCACGTAGGCGAACAGCACGGAAACGAACCAAGCAACGGCCGTCCCAATCTGATAGTTCCAACCCCACATGGTGGCCGTCACGTAAAAGACCACCAGGTTGACCAACGTCGTTAACCCACCGAAAAATAGGTAAGCAATGACACTTTTATATTTTGCGTAAAGTTGACTTATCCGGTTCATTGAAATCCTCCCCGAAGAGCTGCCCCTTCAATCTTGTTATAACGGAGAATTCCGCTTTAAGCAAGGTGTTGACCCCTTTTGATAGAAAAAATTAAGGTGTTTACTCGGCCACTGACTTTACCTTGGTGACTGAGTTGTTCTGTGAGGCATTATTTATGTGCATCGTGGTAGTGGTGGTGATTGTTTTGTTATTATAAGTTAAAGTAATAATTTTAATTGTCACTACTCTAATTTCGTTCTCAGATTACCCCATTGAAAAACACCACCTCAGCGCACTGCCAAGATGGTGTCAATAGTTAAATTTTTAAGCGTTCTTGAATCATTTGAATCGTATGGCTCTTCAGCACTAAGTAAACCAGCACAATTTGAATCGGTGTGGTAATCAACTGCTTCAACGCCCGGACTGGGAACAAACCCCAAAACGGCGTTTTATACATGATTGTCACCCACAACGTATTCAAAATGGCGTTAACGACTAACGAAATCAAGACGGAAGCCCCAATCACACGCCACCAGGTTACCGGTTGTCGGTAAAGAAATAACGCGTAAATCAGTGACCCCAAGACTGCCGATAGCGTGAAGCCTAGGAAGAACGGCCCACCAGTCATCAACGTGCCAACCACGTCAACCACTGCCGCCGTCATCATCCCCCACCAGGGACCATACCACTTCGCAATGAGTGCAACTATCAAGAAAGTGAAGCTAAACTTGATAAAGCTGTTACCCACCGAGAATCGACTGATCACCAATTGTAGTGCCATCAACAGTCCCATTGTTACCACGCTCAACGTGTCCAGCTTGGGAAGCCGGGTATTTGCCATCGTCTTCAATTCAGACATCTCCTAGGGGAGTTGCCACATCGCTGCGGCCAATGCGGAAATAAGATCGCGGGACACATCCCTTCGTCTGGTGTTCACATTGCGTTCCACCAGCACTTGACGCCTTATTTCCTACTCCGTAAATTTTAATTACAGGAGATAGCATACCATATCCACACACAGGATGCACGACTTATGCGCGATCGAAATCTTTCATCCACGCCAAGGCCAACGCCTTTTCACCCAAATGGGCTCCGATAACGGGTCCGAAGTAGGACTGTTCTACCGGGATTTCTGGGTATTGGGCGGCAATTTTATCCGCCCAGGCTTGACCGCCCTCGGGATCGTTTGCATTAATAACTAACGCCCGCAAAGGATAGTCGACCTGCGCCTGAGCCTCAACGAAAAGGCTTTCCACTCGCGCCAACGCCTTCTTACGCGAGCGAACTTTCTCAAAGGCCACGATTTCGTGGGTGTCGTCATCAAATGTCAGTAACGGTTTGATGCGTAAAACACTCCCAATAAAACCGGAGGCGTTCGACAACCGACCACCCCGCACCAGATTCTGCAAATCATCCACAACAAAGTATTCCCCAATGGTGGCTCGCAGCGCGTCTAAGCGCGCAATGATCTCTTCAGGCTCTGCACCCTTGTCAGCCATGCGAGAGGCCTCAATGGCCAAATACCCCATTAATTTAACGGTAATCTGTGAATCGTACGGGATCACCTTGATATTTTCAATGGTGGGCGCAATGTTTTTAAGCTGATTCACGAAGCCGGAAATGGTGCTGGCCAAGTGAATGCTGATAACGGCGTCGTATCCTTCGTCTGCCAATTGGTTGTAGAGATTGATCATCTCACCCAACGGCGGCTGGGACGTACTGGGGAACGACTTGGAATTTCTTAAACGATCGTAGAATTCACTGGTGGTAATATCAACATCTTCATCATAGGAGCGACCATCAATGATCACCGGAATTGGTACAACGTGAATGTGATACCGCTCGACCTCTTCTGCGGACAAATAGCTAGTACTATCGGTGACCACAGCAATCTTCATTCTTACACCTACTTTTTCTTTCATTTCGTCTCCCTAGAATACCATAAAACTTTCGACGCGACTAGGAATTGTCCGCCATCCCCTGGGGAATCCGCCAAAATATCAACAAGCCCACTATAAATAGGATCGACAACGAAGCCGCCCCAATGCGGGACTGTCCCGTTAGTTGCGTAACGATGCCCACTAATACTGGCCCCAAGACGGCCGAAAACTTTCCTAAAATATTATAAAAACCGAAAAATTCACTGGACCGTTCCTTGGGCACTAATCGACCAAAGTAGGACCGTGACAACGCCTGAATCCCTCCCTGACTGGTCCCGACCAGTACTGCCAAGATCCAAAAATCCGTCACAGATCTCAGAAACAAGGCATCCACACAGATAACAAGATACACAATAATAGCAATTAAAATTCCCGTGCGGGTACTGGTATGCTTAGCCAACCAACCATAGAGAATCGAAAATGGAAAAGCCACCAATTGAACGACCAACAACACCATAATCAGCGTTGTACTATCAATCCCAATATCTAAACCAATCGACGTGGCCATGGTAAAGATGGTATCGACCCCGTCAATGTAACAGAAGTAAGCCACCAAGAACCACGCTAACACCTTGTGTTGCCGGAGATGGCGAATGGTGGTCCAGACCCGATACCAGCTCTGCTTGAGTGGTTCCCTGGTCGTCGTCAGTGAATGGCGCTGCTGAACGTTGCGCTGAATTGGTAAGAAGAAAACAATCCACCAGACAGCGGCCAACACGAACCCCCAGCGAGCCACTGCGATACTCGACAACTGGCCAAAGCCGTGCGTCAGCTGCAGGACCATGAATAGGATAAAAGCGATCACGCCCCCTAGATATCCGAAGCCGTAACCCACACTGGATAACTGGTCCATTTGCCGGTCGTCACTAACATCCGTGAGAAAACTGTCGTAAAACAAGTTCCCGCCGGAATAACCCAGAACTGAGAGGATGTAGACCACCAGTAACCACTGCCACTGACTCGCTGGCATCAAGGCTAGCCCCAGCGTCATCACCATCCCCAGCGAAGCAAACCCCGTTAGCAGGCGTTTCTTATACCCTTGATAGTCAGCCAAAGCACCCAGGAAAGGCGCCAAAATGGCTACCAGCAACGTCCCTAAACTGTTGGCATAGCCCCAAAAGGCTGTGGCATTGGCCGCACTGACCCCACTGGCCTGAGCAATTCCCTTAAAGTAGATGGGCAAAACGGCCGTGGTCACAATAATGCCGTACCCGGAGTTCGCCCAGTCATAGAACACCCAGCTCCACTGTTCCTTATTTAGCTTCATGCCGGTCCTCCTTGAACGCTGCCGTCAAAGCGGTACCTGGTAGCGATTCTGGGAAATGCACGCCCAGTAGGCGAGCAAAGGTCGGTGCCTCATCGATCAACCACGCCTCTTCAATTTCCTGGTGTTCTTGGATCGCTGGCCCATTCAGAACCAACGTCGTAAAGTAATCAGGTTTGTTCGGGTCGTACCCGTGGACACCGCGGTAACGATCCGGTTGGCCCAAACTAGTCGGGTCAACTGGTTCTACAACCGCCGGCCGACCAGTCTCATCAGTGAAGTAGTACCCTGCCTGGGCCTCAACCATGAACTGACAAGCCGGGTCGGCGCCGCGTTTAATGGCTTCCGCCCGTGAGTGCACGGCAGCCACCCCTTCAGTTTGCACCAACAGATCCTTTAACGTCTGCATATCCGCAAATTTACGCGTATAGATATAGGTGCACCCGTCACAGGACTTGGCCCAAACATGCCAGTCATTCTTAACCGTGCCATTAGCCGTGGGCGTCAGCCACCCTTTAGTCGCGAACGCTTGATTCAAGTGAATCATGTGGTCGACGTTGATCTGGTAGTGGTCCCCCAGGATGGCAAAGTTGGTCTCGCCAAACGTACCAGCCGCAATCGTAGCATCTATCAACTTCCCAACCCGGGCGTCCAACCGCTTCAACGCTGCCATCGCTTCATCCGAACGCACCCCATAACGGTGGCGCATGCTGTCCATGTCAACTAGATGAATCAGGGTTAACCACGGCTTTTTATGAAACAACGTATCCACCGCGCACGCCGTAATGAAGTCGTCGAGCTCCGGTTGCTGAATTCCCCGGCGCAAGTGTCCGTACTTCTGATTCATCCGTAACAGAAAAGCGGGACTGCTGGCCTTCAATGAAACCAGCACCTGATTCGTCCAAATCCGGTTGGGAAAGATTTCCGCTAAGTTGTACGTAATCCTACTACCAGCCGTGACGGGCCAGAGAAAGGCCGCCGTCTTTTTGTGTTGTTGCCGGACCAAATCGTACAGGGTGGGCACCTTCACGTCACGCTGATACCAGTACCAGTCGGGTGATTGCCGCTGCGGTTGCAGCTTCGTGTTATTAACGATGCCATGTACACTGGGATACTGACCTGTAATAATTGTGGTATGAGAAGGGTACGTCAGCGTCGGGTAGATTCCGCGCACCCGCCGGACTCGTGTTCCAGTGACCACCAGTCGTCGCAGATTTGGTAGATCATCTAGGTGTTCGTCCAAATCGCGACTGCCCATTGCATCAAGTGAAATTACAACTAATCTCTGCTGAATGAGTCATCACTCCTAACCAGTTAATCTTTAACGGACCGTTGCCGATCCATGCTCTTATCTAAACGGTTTAAAAGAATCTGTAATAAGTTACGTTCATCGGGGGACCAGTGTTCAAAGACTTGGTCCGAGAGTCCCTCAAAGGCTGAGTTGATTTCTGCGGCAGTATCAGTTCCCATAGCGGTTATTGTATATACCAACTGACGTTTGTCTCGGCCAATGGCTTCCTTGGTCACCATTTCCTTTGCCACGAGACCCTTGAGTTGTCGACTCAGTGTCGACGTATCCAACTTCGTGTTCTGTGCCAAAATTTCTTGCGTATTTTCTCCGCCACCGATGTGGTCGAGTAATTGCCACTCCGAGACGGTCAGATGGTGCTGCTTGGTCATCCGCTGGAGTAGCGTCTGTTGAATCTTACTAATTGCCATTAATGCTGTAAGACTAGATTTCATTTGGCCCTCACTCCTTTGATTGTATTGTACAACGGTTTGCTTGTTGACCACAAGCTTAAATCTGGGTAATTCGGGGACCTTTTTCACTGACCAGAGACGTTCTTCTTTGCGTTAAAGCGGTTCGGCCGTTATACTTTAAGTTGTGTCGCTTTTAACGAAAATTAAATTTAAATTTCTTATATAGAAAGGTGTTGTTTCCCCGATGTCATTTGATGGTTCTTTCACCCACGCCATGGTCCACGAACTGAGCTCAGCTCTGACCACCGGCCGGGTCAGCAAAATCAATCAACCCTACGCCAACGAAATTGTGTTGACGGTGCGGGCAAATAGCCATAATTATCCCATCCTGTTATCGGCTAACCCCACCTACGCACGGATTCAAGTTACCCAGATTCCGTACGTCAATCCACCCGTCCCCACCAACTTTACGATGATCCTACGGAAGTACTTGCAAGGGGCCATCGTCAAAGGCATCACTCAATCCGCCAATGACCGTGTCGTCCACCTACACTTCACCTCCCGTAACGAGTTAGGTGATCAGCAGGAGCTGCTCTTGATCATTGAAATCATGGCCCGTCACAGTAACGTGATTCTAGTCGACAGTTCTTCCATGAAGATTTTGGATGCCATCAAACACGTTGGCTCCGACCAAAACCGTTACCGGTTACTCCTACCCGGTGCGCAGTACATCAACCCACCCAAGCAGGACCTCGATGACCCCTTCAACGGGCCAAGAGCCGACCTAGCCGCCACCATTCGAGAATTTCCGAACCGTGAAGTTCTGGCTGGTACCCTGCAGCACCAATACCAGGGACTCGGTAAAGATACCGCCGCTGCTTTGGCCGTGGCACTCCACGAACCCGGTGACGCCGCTCAACACTTCAGCAGCTTTTTCGCCGGTTTTGACACCCCCCAGCCAACGCTAAACATTACGCCGAAGGGTAAGACCAGTTTCACCGCCTTCCCTTACCCCATCACGGGAACCCAGCAGTCGGCTGAAACGCTCAGTGAATTACTGGACGCCTACTACCAGGACAAGGCCGAACGAGACCGCGTCCAACAACAAGGGAGCGTCCTGATCCGGGTGGTTCGCAACGAGCTCAAGAAAAATCGCAACAAGTTAAAGAAACTCAAGCAGACGTTGGACGAAACGGAAAATGCCGACGAATACCGGATCAAGGGGGAAGTCCTCACGACTTACCTGCATCAGGTCGAACGTGGACAAACTGAAGTCTCCCTACCTAATTTCTACGACAATAACGAACCCATCAAGATCAAATTGTCGAACCAGCTCTCACCAAACCAAAACGCTCAGAAGTATTTCAAGCGGTATCAAAAGGCCAAGAACGCCGTCATTTACGTCAACGAACAACTTAAAAAGACGCAGACCGACGTGGACTACTTTGCTAACATCATGGCCCAGATTGAACTGGCTGCCCCCAAGGACCTCGTGGATATTCGCCTGGAACTGCAACAAGGTGGTTACCTGCGAGATCATGATCACCAAAAGAAGCAAAAGAAACAAAAACGTCAAAAGGTCAGCAAGCCAGACCGTTTTACCGCTAGCGATGGCACCAAAATCTCTGTCGGTAAGAACAACCTGCAAAATGATCAATTGAGTTTACACACGGCCAAACGCACCGACATCTGGCTGCACGTGAAGGACATGCCGGGATCTCACGTCATCATTCACAGCGATGATCCAACTGAGGCCACCATCATGGAAGCTGCTAACCTGGCAGCCTACTTCTCCAAGGGCCGCGAATCCAGTAACGTTCCCGTGGACTACCTCCCCGTTAAACGACTGCACAAACCCAACGGTGCCAAGCCGGGCTACGTAATCTTTACCGGCCAACGAACCGTCTACGTGACCCCAGAGAGCGAACTGGTCGAAAAATTAGCGGCTAACACCAACTAGTTGTTGGTTACAATATGTGGGTCTTTCCGCCTTACCGGCCGTCAGCTATGGGCTGGAACGGTGCAGACTAAGCCAGCTGGAAAAACACCTACTGACTAAGCAGAACGACGCGCCTGAGCCCATATCTGGCGACCTCTCGGCTGACATAGCATTTTGTTGCCAACCTAGTTGGGTTAGCAATCCCAGCATAAATGGTGCAAGTGGCTCTCTCTGCTGTAGTACTCGTGCTAAACCACAATCAGAGCCGCAGGCTACCTCGCTGGCCACCGGAGTGCGACCAATTTATCTTTCAAACTAAAAAAGGCGATTCATCAAAAATACTGATGAGTCGCCTTCTTGCATGTAACAATTAATTACTTAAATCGTGCGATTGATGATTTGGTCTAATTCGTCCGTATCGCTCAGGTTAGCCAGCGACAAAGCCTCGCTCGAACCAAACGCAATGGTTGCACCCACCTCTTGGTCGGTCGTCCCTGGTCGGTTCAAAACGTGTAATTGCCGGAATGGGAAGACCGCGTTCATCAACGCCACCCGGGTACTGTTGAGGTCGACCGTGATATTGGCCAACTCCGTTTCGTCTAGGGTGCCAATGTGTTGCCGAGTCAGCATCCGCACCCAGTTGACCCCGGTGACCTTACTCAAAAAGGCCATTTCGGTCAAACGAGTCGGCCGAACGCCTACCACTGTCAGCTGAGCCGAGTCTGCTGACTTAGGCGCAAACAGAACCTGGATCATCCCACTCAACTGTCGTTCACTCGCCGCCTGCTTGGCCAGCTCCACCAAATTGGCACGTTTAGCCTTGGGTAGTTCTGCCGGCATTCGGAAAGCCGTAACCTGAGCCAACGACTTGTTCATCCCCGGTGCCAACATATCCATGACCCCAACCGCGACCTTTTGCTGACCGTGGATGAAGAGGCTCACGCCAATGGTGGCACTCTTCGGAGCCGACTTTCCCGTCTCCTGGTCCGGTGGCAACACATGTAAGTTCAGCGGCAACTTACTCAGTTCCCGCGTTAGGTAATGACGGTTACCGGGAACGATAACGATGTCTGGGTGCTCCAATTGGATCACGTTCAGGACATCCCCCAGTTGAATGGGATCCACGTACTGTTTGTCGGAGAACTCCGGCGCAACTCCTACGGCATTAGGATTGGTATTCATTAAGATGGTGTGGTACCCCGCGCGTTTCAACTGCTTGAGCATCTCTGTGGTGAAGTATTCAGCCGCCGAGTTGGGGCCAAGTTGATTACCGCCCCGACCGAGCACTAACGCTGTCCGATCACCAAGGGGTTGGCTCTCATTTTCATACTCAAAGGTACTGTAATACCCACTGGTATCCTCGAGAAATTCACCAGCCGTCGGTTCAATCATCTTGTAGGTTGGCTGAATGGCCGCCTTAGCCGACAATTCCCGAATAGCCGCCGTATCCGTCTGCCAGATACGGGCGATCATCCCATCACCGAAGCCAAAGTATCGGGCCCGTTGCAGGGTCTCTGTGTCCATCGGATGTTCCTGAATCTGTTTTTCAATCGTTAACAAGTGTCGCAGCTTAACGAAGTAAAAGTTATCGATTTTAGTCAGTTCACTGAGTTCTTCCGGTGAGTACCCCCGCCGTAAGGCTTCAATCAGCACTAAAATGCGGTTAGCCAGCGGATGAATCAGTTGCCGGATCATTTCCCCATCCGTCAAGTTGCTGACGCTAGGGAGCACGTCACGGGGCGAAAACTGTGAGCTCCGTACGGACTTCAGGATAGCTTCCTCAACGGAACGGCCAATGCCGACCGTCGATCCCACCGCTTTCATCACCGTATCCAGATGTTGGTCGGCGTCTGGGACTTCTTGAAATGGCCACAGCGGAATCCGCACACTGATGTGATCAATGGTCGGTTCCATGATAGCCGTCTGCTTCACGAAGCGACTGGGCAGCTTCACATCGACCAAACGCTGCCCTAACAAGAGCGCACCAGTGACTAACGCGACTGGATACCCGGTCGTGCGGGCCGCCAAAGCCACGCCCCGTGAAAAGTACGGTGCCACCTTGGTGACGTAGAAGTGCTGATTGTCAGGATTCAGGGCAAAGTGAATATGTAAGACCCCAACAATGTTCAGCTCAGTGGCAATCCGGAACGTGGCATCCCGCAAGTCTTGATACTCGCGGTCGTTCAACGTCTGTGGCGGCGTTACCAAAATAGAATCACCGGAGTGAATCCCAATGGGGTCTATGTCCTCCAGGCCACTGATCAGGACGGCTGTGTCGGCCACGTCTCTGACGGCAACCATTTCAACTTCCTTGTAGCCCACAACGCTGCGTTCCAACGTACATTGGTCAAACCGGGATTGCTGGAACCCCTGGTTCAACGCCGTCAACATATCATCCACATTTTCACAAATGGTTCGATTGGTATCCACGCGCGGCGCGACTGGCTTAACAATCAACGGAAAGCCAATCGACTCGACCAGCCCCATCGCCTCATCCGTCGTGGCTACGACTTTAGCCTCGATCACTGGTTCGTGGATTTCCTTAAGACTGGCATTTAAAGCCGCTGGGTTATTGATCTGCCGAAGCGTGTCCGCAGGCATCCCCAGTAACGTAATACCCAAGCGACCAATGTCTCCATTTTCAACCAGCTCCTGGGCGATCCGAATCCCCAGCAAGCCGCCGAGTGATGGTAGAACTGCATCGGGTTGATCTTTTTCCAGAATGTGACGGACATTGGCCGTGGTAACGGCTTGGACGTACATGTTCGTCGGCTGAATCTCTTCGAGGGCAACGGAAAAGGGATTGTTATCGATGACCAACGTGCGGACCCCGCGCTTCTTAAAGCCGGCAATGATCTGCACCATGGCGCTGTCCAACTCGGTCTCATGACCAATCTCGGTTGGGCCACCCCCGATGATCAACACTTTTTGTATGTCATCTAAATTTGGCAAGCTTATCCCTCCCGCGCTGTCATAGCTTCCATAAATTCATCAAACAGGTCGCGACTCTCATGAGGACCCGGGGCACCGTCCGCAAAGAATTGCACGGAAAACGCCGGGAAGTCCCGGTGACGTAATCCCTGGACGGTCCCATCGATCAAGTCGACGTACGTCGTAATCAGCCGATCCCGGTCGATCGACTTGGCGATTACCGCGTACCCCTGACCCTGAGTCGCGTAAATAATATCATTGGTAATGATGCGGCGAATCGGGTGGCTACTCCCGTGATACTCCACGGGTAGTGCCTTGAGTTCAGCTCCGTTAGCCAGGGCAAAGAGCTCGTGCCCTAGACCGATTGCAAAGAGTGGGATCTCCGCTTGAACTTCTCGAATCATATCCAGGACGCCGGTCCCTAAATCAAGGGGTGAGCCGGGGCCGGTGGACAGGAGCACCCCGTCCGGATCCAGATTCAAGACATCCTGCGCACTGGCCGTCCACGGGAGTACCGTCACGTTGCACCGTCGCTCGGACAGTTGCCGCAAGATTCCGTGCTTCAGGCCAAAGTCAATGACCACCACGTTCTTGCCAGTATCCGGGTTAGGATATGGCTTCGGCGTGGCTACTTGATCAACTTGCCGATTGGTCAGGACGGTCGCGTTCAATTGGTCAAAGGCGTGGTCATCCGCCACATCCACAATACTACCCTTCATGGGACCAGCCCCCTGCCGAAGCTTACGAATTAAGTGGCGTGTATCAATGCCACTGATTCCGGGGATGTTGTGCTGTTGTAAAAATTCGTCCAGTGACAGCCGAGACAGGCGGTTGGTCGAAATATTCGTGACGTCTCTGACCACCATTCCCTTAGCCGTGGGTAGAATCGATTCATAGCTATCGTGGTTGATTCCTACGTTACCAATGGCTGGCTGAGCGAAAATAATAATTTGATTATGATAGATTTGATCGGTAATCGTTTCTTGATACCCTAAAAGATTCAGGTTGGTGATGACTTCACCGCTCGTGGTAGCGCCGGCACCAAATCCTTCACCGGCGTAGGCCGAGCCGTCTTCTAAAATTAAATAGCGTTTTGCCATGTAAAATCGGCCCCTTTACCAGTCTATGCCTGTTGGATCTCCACTGCATCGCGGTCGTCGATCTCACTGACGGAGACCCGAATCCGTTCACGTTGCGAGCTCGGGATATTTTTTCCCACAAAGTCTGCTCGAATTGGCAATTCCCGGTGACCCCGGTCAACTAACACAGCCAAATTGATGCTCTTAGGCCGACCCAGGTCCATTACGGCGCTCATCGCCGCACGAATGGTCCGTCCCGTATAAAGCACGTCGTCGACTAAGATAACCTTCTTACCTTCCACGGAAAAATCGATGTTGGCCCCGGTCACTTCCGGTTCCGTCTGGGCATCGTGTTCAATGTCGTCACGGTACGGGGTGATGTCGAGGTCACCCACTGGCACGGTCACATTTTCCAGCTGTTGCAAGCGACTGGCAATCCGCCGAGCTAAGTACACTCCGCGCGTTTTGATTCCTAAAATGACGAGGTCATCGACCCCTTTATTGCGTTCGATGATTTCGTATGTGATTCGGGTCAGGGCCCGTTGCATTGCCATTGCGTCCACAACTACCTTTGCCATCTGTATTTCCTCCTTAAAGTGTCACGGCGTCTGCGTCTATGCAGGAAACGGGCGCAGTTTCTTCGACAAAATGGTGAAGAAACCCGCCCGACTACTTGGCAAACCCGCTTATCTCAATAATTAGCATAAAAAACCTAGATTGCTTTGTCAACCGGTAACCCCGCCTGTAAACGCAGACGATGAACTGCCTCAGCAAAGTTCGCTGGCACTGGTGCGGTGAAGTCTAATTGCTCACCAGTCGTCGGTTGCTTGAATCCTAATTCCTTGGCGTGTAAGAACTGCCCGGCGCCCTTCAACGTCTTCTTAGGCCCGTACAGGGGGTCACCGGCAACGGGGTGGTTGATGTAAGCCATGTGGACCCGAATCTGATGGGTCCGGCCGGTCTCCAAACGACAAGCGACTAACGAGTAGTCCCCGTAACGTTCGAGGACCCGGAAATGGGTCACCGCGGGCCGACCGTCAGCCACAATGGCCTGTTTCTTGCGGTCCTTGGGTGAACGTCCCAATGGTGCGTTAATAACCCCATTTTCTTCTTTAAAATTACCGTGCACAATGGCCACGTACTCCCGTAAGTTTGTCTTGGCTTGCAGCTGCTCAGACAGACTGTGATGCGCGTGATCATTCTTAGCCACCATCAGGAGTCCGGAGGTGTCCTTGTCGATACGATGCACGATGCCTGGCCGCAACGTTCCGTTGATGCTGGATAGTGGGCTATGGTACAACAGGGCGTTGACCAACGTCTGGTCGGGATGACCCGGTGCTGGATGGACGACCATCCCCTGGGGCTTGTTAACAACGATGACGTCGTCGTCCTCGTACACGATGTCCAAGGGGATGTCCTGGGGCTTCGCGTTCAGGGGTTCAGGGTCCGGTAACGCAATGTTGACCGTGGCCCCCACCTTAGGCTTATCTTTGGGCCGCAGAGTGGCCCCGTCGACCGTGATTTGGCCGGCCTCAATGGCGGACTTGGCCTGAGAACGGGAAATGGTAGATACCGTCTCTGCGACCAATTTGTCCAGACGATCCGTTGTCGTTACTGTAAATTCTTCTGTTTGCATAAAGTTAATGTGCCTCCCGGCGGTCGGCTAAGTAGACCCCGACCGCGATTAAAATCACGCCGATCGTTAAACACGTATCGGCAAAGTTAAAGATGGGAAAATTGATGAAGTCGAGCTGAAACATGTCGACCACGTATCCCTGGATCAACCGATCCCAAAAGTTTCCAATGGTTCCCGCCATCATTAGGACTAGACCTAATTCTTCAATACGGTGGTTCTTTTGGTTCCGGTAAGACCAGAAGAAATAGCCCATGATGCCTAACGCCACCACAGCAATCACGGCAAAGAACCACATCTGGCCCTGTAAAATACTCCAGGCAGCCCCGTCGTTACGCAAATGCGTTAGCGACAGCAACCCCGGGATCAGCGGGTGTTCGCCACCTAAAGCGATGTTGACCACCACCGCGTGTTTGATCAACTGGTCGATGGCGACCAGGACCACGAGCAAAATCATATCTGCTATCAGCATAAAGTTTGGAACACCTCTCCTATAAGTCGTCGTTCTAAAGGTTGGCTTGATGTCGAATCGCCTGGGCCGCCTCCAGCTGTCAGGGCGGGCGTCTGCTGTGGGGACCGGACCAAGCCTGAGAAACGGTCTTGCCCCTCGACTTTAAGCCTTGGCAGACCACCAAGGCTTAAAGCTCGTCCCACGCTGTAAGCTGGTAAATCACCAGCTAACACCGTCGACACAGCCGGCACCCGCCCTAACAACCTACGGCTACATTAGCGTTCAATCATCAGCCACAACCGATATCAAGGACCAATCGTCTAATATTTTGGCGTCAAATTAGCGTTCATGGTCTAATTATAACTGGGCCAGTCCATCCCCAGTAAGGGGTCGTAACTCACGTAGTTAACACGGCGCCATCCAAGTTTCTTCAACCTTTAGTCGTTGTTGAAAAGTATACCAGAAAAAGAGGTGATTCGGCGTTAGATATGGATAAAATTATTTCTAGTTGGCAAGCCTACTCGATAAGCAATCATTTACTCTTAAAATCAGATTACTAAAAGTTGAAAACACTGAAGCGCCAACCATGTCGGATACAACAAGGGTTGGGTGTTGGGGAGCAATCAGACTTAGTGAGAAATTGCCGACTTACCGTTCGCCAAATTTGGACCGGCACGCGGTGTGAAGGACGGAACAAGCTAATAATATTGCGTAAATGCTGTCATTCAGGCATTTCAGCTAGCTTAGTTTCTAAGAACCCGTTTAACCTCTGACAGCCGCAGGTAAATTGCCGAGTTCTCAGCTTCTAACAAAAACACCCGTACCAACCGTCAAAACGACGATTCATACGGATGTCCGTTATCTATTTTAGTGTCCTAGCCAAAAATATATCGCAATCTTGCTTGCTAGAACAAGCCCGTGATTTTCCCATCAGCGTCAATATCCATATCCGACGCCGCTGGATGCTTAGGCAAGCCCGGCATCGTCAGGACGTTCCCCGTCATGGCAACCACGAAGCCAGCCCCCAACCGCGGCGCAAACTCGCGGACGTGGATGGTGAAGTCATGTGGTGCCCCTAAAGCGTGAGCGTCGTCCGTCAACGAGTATTGAGTCTTCGCCATGCAGACGGGTAAGTGATCCCAACCGTACTTGGCAAACGTCTTTAACTGACGTTCTGCCTTGGTTGAGAGTTCAACCTTAGCCCCTCCGTAGATTTTCTGAGTGATCGCTGTCATCTGCGTCATTAAGTCGGCATCAGCCGGTGTTAAGCGGGTGAAGTGACTTGGTTGTTTCGTGGCCGCAACCACCTTTTCAGCCAAGTCCAACGCCCCGGCCCCACCGTCGGCCCAAACGGTCGTAGTGGAAACGGGCACGTCTAAGGCTTCAACGTCGGCCGTCAACGCAGCCACTTCAGCGTTCGTGTCACTGGTAAAGCGGTTGATGGCAACTACGACCGGCACACCATACTGCTGCATGCTCTGGATGTGACGTTTCAGGTTGACACTCCCCTGTTGCAGAGCGTCCAGGTTTTCCGTCTCCAGGTCAGCCCGCTTGACCCCACCATTGTACTTCAGGGCCCGAATCGTGGCGACGATGACCACGGCATCCGGCGTCTTACCCAGGACGGGCGTCTTGATGTCCATGAACTTTTCGCCACCCAGGTCGGCCCCAAAACCGGCCTCAGTCACAGTGTAATCACCCAATTGTAGAGCCGTTTGGGTGGCCAGAACTGAGTTACAGCCGTGAGCGATGTTGGCAAAGGGCCCACCGTGAATAATGGCGGGATTGTGTTCCAAGGTTTGGACCAGGTTAGGTTTGATGGCATCCTTTAGGAGCAGGGTAATCGCCCCGCCGACCTTCAAATCCCCCACCGTCACGGGTTCCTTGTCGTAGTTGTACCCAATTAGGATCCGGTTGACCCGGCGCTTCAGATCGGTTAAATCTTCGCTCAAGCACAACACAGCCATCAGTTCACTGGCCACCGTAATGTCAAACCCATCCTGACGAGGCACACCAGAGGTCCGACCACCCAGGCCAATCACCGTTTGGCGTAAGGCCCGGTCGTTGATATCAATAACGCGTTTCCACACGATTTGACGAGGGTCTAGATTCAATGCATTCCCCTGTTGGATATGGTTGTCGATCAAGGCAGCCAACGTGTCGTGAGCCTCGGTCAGCGCGTGCATGTCACCCGTAAAGTGTAAATTGATGTCTTCCATTGGCACCACCTGAGCGTGACCACCACCGGTAGCGCCACCCTTCAAGCCCATGACGGGGCCTAAAGAGGGCTCGCGCAAGGCCAAAACGGTCTGATGGCCGGCCTGGTTCATGGCATCCCCCAGGCCCACGACGACCGTCGACTTCCCTTCGCCAGCCGGCGTGGGGTTGATGGACGTCACCAGCACCAACTTACCAGGCTGCTTGGGTGCGGCCAGTGGCAAATCAATTTTGGCCTTAGCGTGGCCGTATGGTTCGATCTGTTCTGGTGTCAATCCCAACTTAGCCGCAATTTTTTCAATGGGTTCTAACGGTGTTGCTTGTGAAATTTCAATATCGCTACTCACTATTAATCCTCCTTCATTTCTACCGCGGGCATGGCCCCTTGGATCAGACCAGCCAGTTCGATCGCCGAGTTACGAGGCAACAGAAATTGATAAATCTTCCCCTGCGCCACGATTCCCAGCCGGTAACGGGTCACCTTAACGCTGCTGACTTGGTTCAGTGGAATTACCAGGTGACGATGGTTCAAGACGGTGCTGACCGTTAAGACCCCGTTAGCCATGGTGATATTACGAAAGTGAATCTCTAACCAGCAGAGCAGCGCGAAGGCCACGAAGAGGCCTAGCGTGTACCAGTTAAAGGTCGTGACCTCCAGCCACATGATGACCCCCATGAAGAGAACAAGGAGGGTCCAGCTCCAGTTGATAATGCTGCTGAGTGGATTGGGTTGATACAAAAAACGGCGTTCCTGGGTTATCATTAGTTACAACACCTCACGAAAAAATTGGAGTGATTCTTTGTTTTCTTTATATACCGATGCCGCAACGCAACCGCAAAGCGGTCTGAGCGCTGGGGGCATCCTCATCGTACATGATCATCACCAGACACAGCTCAAGGTCGAGCTGACCGCCACGACCAATCACACCGCCGAGTTCGAGGTCGCCCGCTTGGGGTTCGAACGTTTGGTGAAACTGGTCGGTGACGCCTGTGAGACGACCACCGTCCTATTTTATACCGATAGCCAGATTGTTAGCGATAGTTTAGCCAAAAAGTATGCCAAACATTACCAAAAATTAGTCGATGACCTGTTGACCGCGCAAGCACCTTTTCAATTGGTGCTGACTCAGTGGGTGCCCGAGAAACAAAACCAGGGCGCTCACACGTTGGCCAATCAGGCGCTTCACTCTGCTGAAGAACGCAAGTAAGTCGTCAATGGCAACTCGTATTCGCTCCAGTCCGGCGTGCCACCGTAAAGCGCGGACCCCGCCAGCAAGCGACCGATTTGAGGTCCCGTCGTTAAACCGGAGGATCCCAGCCCAGAGGCGGCCAGGAACAATTCGTGTTCCGGCACCGGCCCAAAGAACGGCGCAAAATCGCTGGAATAAGCGCGAGTACCGACCCGAACGCCGGAAATATCATTTGCAGTGATTCCAGTCATCAACCGTTGCGCACTGCCTAAGAGGTCAGCGGTGACGGTGGCATCCGGCGTCAAGTTAAACTTACCGTCGTCCTCGTGGGTTGCCCCAACGATTAATTTACCGTGGCCAAATGGGATAAAGTCTCGTTCACCCTCGGGCATTACGACGGGCATGTTTTCTTGGAGCTCGTAGTCCTTCACGGCTAACTCAATCAGTTGACCCTTCTGTGGCCGCACGTCAGCGGTCACTGTTAGCGGGGCCACTAGGTCCTTCAGCCAGGCCCCCGCAGCTAAAATCACCCGATCATAGTGTCGGGGACCCATCGACGTGACGACCTGACCATCTGGTGTCAGACTGACCCGCTCTTGACGAACGGTCAGGTTCTTTTCACTGGCTCGGTCCAGTAACGCATGGACTAACGCATCCCCGTCGACTCGTGCCCCTCCAGTAATGAAGACCCCAGGTTGTGGCTTGGATAAGAGTGGTACTTTGGCCTGAACTTCTGCGGCCGTGAGAGTTGACACATCACCCATGGTGGCAGCAGTCTGCCGCCGTTCCTGAGCCAATGCGAACAGTGTTTCCAAATCCGTGGCCTCTTCACGGGTCACAATGGTGCCAGTTTGCTGGTAGACTTCGGTCCCTAGCTGGGCATCGTGAATCAGTTCCGGATACAGGTCAGCGCCCGACTTAGCGAGTTGGTACCATCGCTGATTGCGGCGTTTCGATAGCCACGGCGAAATGATACCCGCGGCGGCCTTGGTCGCTTGGCCGACCCCACTGTCGAACAGGGTAACCTCCAACCGTTGGGTTCCAGGGAGCTTGCTCAGGTAATAGGCTGCGGTCGCTCCGACGATCCCGCCACCAATAATTGCGATTTTCTTTTGCATAAACGTTGACCTCCTTATTAAAAACCAAGCAGAAAACCTGCGATTTTAATCGCGAGATGAATGCCAGAATTTAATGTTATTTTTTTGAAACATATGTTCCCCTTTAGAGAGCTAACCATGGTATACTTAATCCAATCTACAGGGGAGGTAGCTATTGGTTAAGTTAGGGCAAGCAATCAAACTTAGACTCTATCCAGACACTGAACAAGCAGATGAATTTCTAGTAATGAGTCAGGAATATCAACGATTAGCTAATATTGTTAGTCAATGGATCTTTGACCATGGGTTTCAGTTAAGTTGATTAGAAATCAACCGTCAGCTGTACAAACGATTTCGACAACCACCCTAAGTGAAAGGACTAAGTTGGGATTCACTGATAAGGGATTTGAAAAATACTTTACCGAGGACTGGAAACTAGGTACCGCTAAGTTGGTCCACAATCGGAGTAAGTGGTTTTTGCATATTGGGATCACAAAGGAAAAAAGTGATTTTAATCCCAAGGATAATCCTCAAATTGTGGGTATTGCCTGTGACCTGTGCTTTCTAGCAACTGCCTTTGATAGTGAAGGAAGGACGCCATTCTTTGACGGCAAAAAAACTTACGTAAGCAGAAAAAGTTCTTAGAGATTCGTCGGCAACTACAAGGCAAGGGTACCAGATCTGGCAAAAGAAGCTGAAGCAACTAGCTCACCGAGAGAACCGTTGGATGACCGATGTGAATCATCGGCTAGCTAAGACACTCGTTGTGGCATCTGGCTCGCATACACTTTTTGTTTTAGAAAACTTACCTAATGTGACGTTTAACACCGATGACCTGCCTAAGTCCCTACGAAACAGCCATCGTTCCTGGTCTTCCTTTCAACTAGAGTCTTTCTTAACGTATAAGGCTCAGGCCATTCAGAGTATCGTGGTGAAGGTCAATCCGGCCTTCACCTCACAACACTGTCCCAAGTGTGGACTGGTTGAGAAAACCAATCGGCATCACGATACTCACGAGTATTGGTGTAAACAATGCCAGTATCGTTGTAATGCTGACCGATTAGGGGCAATGAATATCAAGATGCTGGGTCAAGAATGGTTGAATGGTATCAAACGACCAAAGATTAAGAAGCTAACAACTATTGGGTAAATCCTGATAGTTAAACGGGTAGCCGTCAATTACCCGATGATGTTGCCACTATGAGTAGGAGTGCCTAACGGGTATGTTGGACTACTGTGTCGTCAGACACGTGAGCGACAAGCCTCTGAATTCATTCAGGGGCAATTGACTAAGAAAGACCTTCACTTGTCCATTTTAGCATACCTCTACACCGTAAAACGGTTCAGAAGTTTGCCCCCAAAACAAAAGGCCCCCAAACCCGCTAAAGAGCGTGATTGGGGGCCTATTTCATTTATTCATTAAGCTTACTTGAAGACCATGAACCGGTCGTCATCAGCCATGAAGTCCTTGTCACCGGCTGGGGCTTCGATGGATCCAAAGTCCATTTCACCACGCAGGCGCCAAGTTGCGGGGATGTTGAAGGCTGCCCGAACTTCGTCGTCGATCAGTGGGTTGTAGTGTTGCAGGTTGGCACCGATTCCGTTTTCAGCTAAGGACGTCCAAACAGCGTACTGGGCATTCCCTTGGGATTGTTCTGACCAGTCCTGGAAGTTGGCCGCATACAGCGGAAAGTTGTCTTCGAATTCCTTGACCGTCTTCGTTTCGGTGTAGAACAGGATCGTTCCGAAAGCGGCCTTGAAGCTGTTGACCTTGGCAGTCGTCTTGGCAAAGGCAGCTTCGTCAGGAACTTCTTGCTTCAAGCGGTCAATGACGATGTCCCACAACTTTTCGTGAGAGTCGCCGAACAGGATGACTACCCGGGTCGTTTGATTGTTAAACGCCGAGGGACTGTTCTTGATGCTCTCCTTGATCAGGTCGGTCAACTCGGCTTCAGACAGTTTAACGTTGCGGCCTAAGCTGTAGATGGTCCGTCGTTGCTTAGCTAATTCAATAAATTTCTTTTCCATAGTGTAAAGAACCTCGCTTTATTTTTCCCGGTTATGGGAGTTAATTTCAGATGTTGGATTTATTTTATCACTTACTTTTTGAAAGTAAAGCATTTTGCCACTGTCATTCCAGCTCACCATTTTCATTTTAGCACCCTTAGTTGTCCTCCGGATACTCATTCATCAGTTACTGGTGAATAAGGACCACCAGTTGTCGGGTAATCCATTCAGTCTCGGCTGACCCCTGCAACAACGCTCCCAGTAGAAAGGTCCACACACTGCGAGCCAGGGGTGCCGGGGCTGTTGTTAGCTGTTCTTGTGCAGCCAATAATGTGATGACGGTCGTCAAACTCTGGGGCACGGGTTGCGGCTGAGTGAGGTAAAACGCTACTGCTCGGGGGTGGTCGTGGGCGTAATGACTGAGATTGGTCACCATCCGCTGAAGCATGGTCGTAGCGTCCGCTGAAGCCAACACATCCTCCCGCAAAGCTGCGGTGAACTCTGCCTGGATTTCCACACCAAGGGCAGCAATCAAACTGGCCTTATCTGGAAAATGGCGGTACACAGCGGCCGGGGTCACCGCTAAAAATTTGGCGATTTGCCGCAAAGAAATTTGGGTGACCCCCTGATTTTCTAATTGTTGGCGGGCCTGCTGCTGAATCGCAGCGGCTAAATTCTGTCGGTGATACGGTGGCTTGGTCATGCGCCATTCCTCCTTGTAAATGCCGGTGTTATCCCTATTTACTCACTATGTTATCACCGTTCACATTAAATGTAAACAGTGATAACATAAAATGTATTCAACGCCTACATCCCAGCTGCTGGTAAAACTTTCCTAGCCGCATTCCCCCACTTTGCCTTATACTAAAAACAAACGCTAAACAAGAAAAGAGTGGCTTTATGTCAGAAAAGGTTTCGCGTCGTCGATTGATTCTACAGTTTGTTTTCTTCTGGTGCCTGTGGTTAGTGGTTCAGATTTTTCTCAACACACCAATTGAGCAACACTTATCCGGGTGGTCACAGGAGCTCCTGCTGGACGCCATCAAACTGGTGGTCTGGCTGGGGGCCGGTTGGTGGTTCGTTCACACAACAGCCCCCAATCAGCTAAGCATTTCCAACCGGCTGCAATGGCGGCCAGCTTGGCGCTTCAGTGCTGGCTACGTGGTCTGGGCGCTGATTGTGGTTTATCTGTTGGTTGAATTTTGGCTAGCACACCACGGTCTGCGCATCTCACCCAAGTTCATCCCTGAATTCTGGGGCCGGTACTTCCTGGTCGTCGGTGTGGCTGAGGAATTCGTCTTCCGTGGGTATTTCCTAAACGCCTTGCTGAAGCATACATCCCTGACGACCGCCAACGTGATCCAAGCATTAGCCTTCGCCAGCCTACACATTCCACGCTACCTCACGACGGTTCCCGCAATGAATCCGGTCGTCTGGCTCAGCAACTTAATTTCAGTCTTTGTGCTGGGACTCCTGTTCGGCTGGCTTTATGCCAAAAGTCGGTCCCTGTGGCCCGGAATCCTGGTGCACATGACCTGGGATATTTTGGTCACGTTGTTCGGCTAGCCTCACCCCCTTCTCAATCAACTTTACTCTCTTACCCAGAGAATAATTTCTCTGCTCAAAACTGAAACTTTGCTATTCCTTATTACTGATAGTAATTAAACTTGATTAAGATGTGCAAGACAAATACAAGACAAGGCGCCCTTAAAATGCCCAAACCAATCTGAATATCTACTGCTAACGCTCAAATTCGAAGAGACTTGGACGGATGGATTCTAATTTACCAGATTTCAAGCGATTGTTTAGTTCTTGTTCTAGTCGTAACTGGTGACCATCCATCACTAAAATCTCAGTAACTTAGTAACACCAAAAAGGCTGCGGAAAAGATTCCCGCAGCCTTTTTTAATCTAACAGACGTTTAGACCAGATCAAGCCTGGACCAGACGTTTCATATAACCTAACAAGACAATCAAAAAACCTAACGGTAAAGCAAAGCCAAACAGTGCTGTAACCAGAACTGGGGCCACCGTCAACGCGAGGGTCACGTCAAGAATCGCCACCAGTGAACTCACACCCAACAGCAGGCGCCACCAGCCCCGGTGAATCCGAGGTTGATACGTCAGTCCGTAAACCAATAACGTTAGCGCGGTCGTCAGTAGTAAGGCCCGGTCAATTAATGGCATCGCTAGAATTCCAGCTAATCCCAGGGCCACCACACTCAGCCCGATAAAGAAGTAACCGTACCAGCGTTGTGTTTGAACAGTTGATTTCACGATTATCGCTCCCTTTATCTAACCTTTACACCCTTAGTTTAACCGATTTCGTAACCGCTTACAACAATTAAAAACGAAACCAGCCTAGTCATTGTGCCGACTAAAAAAGCTGTAACTCTCTACAATCATAGTAGGTAGTCACAGCACACATCTTGGCATCTATTTTGACTGGTTTGTCAATTGTTTAACACCCAGCGTCTACAAATAGGTCGCCGTTCCACTCGTCACTCTTAGCAGCCGCAGCTTCACGCCGAAAGATCTTTAACAGCGTTAGCATGCTGGCCGCGCTCTTCTCCGCCGTCATCTCTGACAACGGGAGCCAACTGACTCGCCCCTCGGCACTCGAACGAATCTCGCCGGTGAAGGCATCACTGCGGTACAGCAAGCCCAGCTTTCGTTGGCCGCCATCGTGGTCGAACCATTCGCAGGTCCCACAGAATTCAACGTGCGTCAGAGTCAACCCAGTTTCTTCGGACACTTCACGAATGGCAGCTGCCGCACAGCTCTCACCGACCTCGACGTGGCCACCCGGAAAACTATGGCCACCCTTCCACTGAACGTGAATCTTATCTTCCACTAAGACTTTTTTGGTTACAGGATCCGTCACCATGATCATCGTGACCAATTCAACTGGTTGTGTGCGTGTCATCAGTAATCCTCCGTTGATTTTTCAAATTTTTGATTGCCTGCCAAGCCACGTGTAATCCATAGGCACTGCTAAAGGATAGGCACCAAGTCAAGCTGTAGCAAACAACGATGCCCACTACTGGAACCATGGTCGTTAATTGTCTGCCCCCGGCTAGCCAGACCAGTTGCAGCCAAAAAACATTGGCTAAATAGGCGCGATAGGCGTAGGTCGCCAGCCAATGTACTCGCGTCAGCCAGCGCGAACGGCCCCGCATTTGCCAGGTGGCGAGACACCCAATCAGACCAATAATTGCTAGCACGTAGAAAACAGTCGCTGGTAAGTAGTAACTAGTTTGGGTCAAGCTTATCGGCCGGCCCTGCCGCAATAGAGTATCAGCTTGCCAAATCAATGAAATGCCTGCCAACAGGGCTAACGGTAACCAGGGCCACCGTAGCTGGCGCAAGCGTGGCCACATTTGCCAAAAGATAATTCCTAAAATTGCGTACGGAAAGAATCCCCAGAAAACACGGTCCAATAAGTACCACTGCGTAAATCGGGCCGTGGGATAGATGAGTCGGTCTGCCACGACCAACCACCCGACATACAACCACGCCGTCACGCTCAGCACAATCCCCAGGCGCCGCCGAGTAGTCAGCCAATTACGCACACCCCACCAAATTGGCATCAACACGATTATCTGCAACATCATCGTGTTGTACCAGAGATGCGGCGCCGCATTCCCATTGATAAATTGCCAGCCGAACTGAACCGCGGTCGTATAGGCATGATGTTGCTGAACCTGCGGCATCAGAACCAGGTAAGCTAGGGTCCACCAAATTGTGGGCACCACCAGGGCCGACCACTGTTGTTTTAGGTAGGTGCCGTACGCCGGTTGTGGCCGGGTCACACGCATCGTGGTAAATAAGATCCCACATATAAATGCGGGCGCCGTGAATTTAACAGCTAAGTAGACCCAAGCCACACCAGATTGGATACTACGGCCGCCAGTCGTGGTCAAGGTCAGACTCAAAACTGCCTGTAGCATGACTGCCGTACAGGCAAACGCCTTTAAATAGTCGCCCAGATCCGCGGTTTCTTTAATTCTCGCTCGTCGTGCCACCAGTCCACTCATCACCTTTGTCTTTCATTCTAGCAAGACGGTTTCGCAGACGCAAGTTGCCGCTAGTGTGAAATCGGATCTCTTTAAGCAAAAATGACCACGTGCCAACTGAAAATTCAGCGAGTCCCACGACCATTGAAAAAAATGCCAACAAAAAAGACGGCTCACTGGCCGCCCTTATTTCAGGTTACGCTTCACGCGTATTCTTCTTTAATTTATCGATCAAAGCCTCGGCTCCGTAGCAGACTGCACCCAGACTAGCAAAGGCTAGTGGGAAACCGAACGCCCAGAGGGGTGACTTCATTAGCATCAAGACTAATGCCAGCAATCCCACGGCCAATACAACTAAAATCGTTAAAACAATTTTTTCCATTTTCATAATCGTTCCCCCAAACTCGATTAAAACTTGTGTGGCCCCTAACCACACAATCAGTTTAGCAGTTTCTAGGAGAAACGACAATCAAGTCGACCATTCTTAAGAAAGTTACTAACTTTAGTTACCATTGAAAGATCAAAAGCTTGTCACAGCAGGAATATTAACGTGCACTTCCGCCTTACCGGCCGCCAGCTATGGGCTGGAACGGTGCGGACGCGCCTGAGCCCATGGCTACCGGCCTCTCGGCTTACACATTATTTTGGCGCCAACTAAATCTATTGTCAGTTAGCCCGCCAAATATAGCATTTCGGATTCCTGTAGCAGCAGTCATACTAAACCACAATCTACGCCGAAGCGCGACAATTTCACAATCAATTACCATTAAGATGAGTCGGCTCAGGGTTCGGATTTTTCAGCTGCTGCAGTTGGCCCTTGAATTCTGGTGCGTACAGTTCCTGGTCCGGCTTGTAATCAGCTAACCGTTCCGTCAAGCCAACCGCGTAGTCGGCCCGTTCACCGTGCTCGCCTTGGTCCAATCCCAACCGTTCTTCCTCAGCACCAACTCGCATGGGCGTGACCTGCCGCAGCCCCCAGATGATCAAGCACCCCATCGCCGCAACAAAAGCAATCGTCACGCCGGTCGCCAATAGTTGGATCAACAACAAGTGCAGCCCACCACCATAGGCCAACCCGTTCGTCGTAATCGTCGGGTTCACGGCCTTAGTCGCAAAGACCCCGGTCAAGATACTGCCAACAATGCCGCTGACTCCGTGACAGCCAAAGGCATCTAAAGCATCATCGATTCCCAACTTGGGCTTAAGAAATTGGATAAACGCAAAGCTGGTGCAGGTGGCAATGGCCCCAATGGCCACCGACCCCAGAATCGTGACGTAGCCAGCGGCCGGCGTAATGGCAACCAGCCCGCACAACGTCCCGGTACACACACCAACCAACGTTGGCTTGCCAGTCTTCCAAATGTCTAAGCCCATCCACACCACCATCGCCGTGGCCGTAGCCACCGTACTGGTAATGGCCGCCTGTAGAGCAACACCGTTGACCGTCAGTGCACTCCCAGCGTTAAAACCGTACCAACCGATCCACAGAATCGCCGTTCCCAGCAATACCCAAGGCAAATTGTAATGTTGATTGTGACCACGGTTCAGCCGCGGTCCCAGCCAAGCGGACAGAACCAAGGCGGTGACCCCAGCGTTGATGTGCACGACCGTCCCACCGGCAAAATCCAAAACGCCTAATTTTGCCAACCAACCCGCTGGGGCCCAAACCAAGTGGACCATCGGGTAGTAAATTAGAATCGACCAGGCAATCAGAAAGAGTAACAAGAATTTAAACCGAATCCGGCCAACGACCGCCCCCACGAACAACGCTGGGGTAATGATTGCAAACATCATTTGAAACAACGAGTACGCCCCCACCGGAATGTGACTGGCAGTCAAGCTAGCTAGGTTGACCCCGGCCATGAAGACGTGGTTCAAATTACCCACGACCCCTGCAACGTTGCCGGAGAACGCCATGGTGTAGCCCAGGAAGACCCACAGTAGAATTGCGACCCCCGTCATAATGAAGACCGATAACATGGTGTTGACAACGTTTTTCTCGGAGACCAAGCCCCCGTAAAAGAAGGCCAATCCAGGAGTCATAAACAGGACCAAGACACTAGCGACTAAGACAAACGCGGTATTTGCAAGATTCATAACAACGCCCTCTTCTCTCTTAATGTTAGAAATTCTAACACCGTTTTCAGAAAAAGTCCCGTTATACTTTCAGGATACCACCCGTTTAACGGGTAATTTAACAAACAAAAAGCCCGTAAGATTGGCTTACACCAGTGCTTACAGGCTTATGAAAATTAAATGTTAAGTTTTATGACATAAGTTTCCGAACGGCCTTCGGAATCATCTTCCGCACACCACCCGCTGGATTCTTCACGTCGCCGACGTACCGGGGAATCAGGTGGACGTGGGCGTGCATCACCGTTTGACCAGCCGCTGCGGCCACGTTGACCCCCACGTTGTAACCCGCGGGATGATACCGGTCATCCAAGTAGTCTTTAGCGACAAACAACAAGTCGTCCATCGCGTGACGCGTGGGTGCTGGCACGTCAAAATAAGTGGCATAGTGTTGCTTAGGTACGATCAATAGGTGACCGCGCCGCACGGGATGGGTGTCCCAGAAGGCTTTGGCCAGATCATTCTCCAAAACGATTTCTTTTTTCTGACAAAAAACACAATCGTCTTTGATCATTGAAATTACCCCTTATGACGTGGATGACGTTGGGCCCAGAACTGGAAGTAGTCAGTCCGCAGTGCCCCGTTATAGAGTTTCCGCGTCTTCGTTGCCTTCTGGCCGTAGAAGTGTTCAAACTCCAGGTCAGCGGTCAAAATGTACTTCGACCAATCAGTCAGTGGCTTGAAGACCTGACCCATTTGCTTATAGAGTTCCCGCACGCTGGCCTGGTCACTCAACCGTTCCCCGTAAGGTGGGTTGGCAACGATGACCCCATGTTCGAGGTCCGTCTTGAAGTCCTGCACGGCCAATTGACTGAACGTGACATCTTGTGACAGGCCGGCTTCTTGGGCGTTACGCTTGGCAATCGCCACCATATTTTCATCAATATCCGTCCCAAAAATCTGAAGCGGTGTGTCATAATCGGCCTTAGCATCGGCTTCGTCACGAACCTGGTCACTCAATTCTTGCGAAACCCAGTCCCAGCTTTCGCAGGTAAAGGTCCGGTTAAACCCAGGGGCCAAGTTACGTCCAATCAAAGCGGCTTCAATCGGAATGGTCCCGGACCCACAGACGGGATCCCAGAACGGCATGTCCTTATGCCAACTCGTCAGGGCAATCAAAGCCGCCGCCATGTTTTCCTTCAGTGGTGCGCCACCCTTACCGACCCGGTAGCCCCGTTTGAAGAGACTGGACCCGGTGGTATCTAACGTCAGCATCACGTGATCCTTGTCGATCATGACTTCCAAAGGATACGTGGCCCCGGTTTCAGGCATCCGCGTCCGCCGGTGATAGACGGCTGCCAATTTAGTGGCCACAGCCTTCTTCACGATGGCTTGCGCGTCCGGCACACTGTGGAGTTGCGATTTCTTGGAACGGCCCTCCACTGGGAAAGCTGCATCCATTGGCAACAGTTCATCCCAGGCAACCGCCTTGGTGGCTTCAAATAATTCGTCAAAAGTCACGGCGTCAAATTCAGCCACGATGATTCGAACCCGATCAGCCGTCCGCAACCACAAATTAGCTCGCAGGATGTCTTCAATCGTGCCGTCGAAACGGACCCGACCGTTTTCAACTTGGGTGTCATACCCTAAGTCACGTAATTCGCGCCCGGCGATGGCTTCAATACCACTGGCAGTGGCCGCGTATAAATGGAATTTCTTCATAACGTCCTCCTAATCATGATGCTATTCATTTCATTTTCATCTAAAAGTTGCGTCGTAGAACCGCAACATTTAACACTCCTAATTTGTTGACCGGTCTCGTTGACCCGCTTGTACGTGGTCACGTAAGAAACACTACTTAGTCTTATTCAGACCAATCAACCGCCTTTCAAGGCAATTATAGCTATAAAAAAAGGCGGGAGCAAGCTCCCACCAAACCTGACATGGTGTAAATCCCTGTAAGCCATGTTTTGTACCACCCAGCCGTTTCAGGCAAACGACTGACTGGCAGTAATCATCTATCTCGAGAGTTTCCTCTCCCCCCACACTTCGTTCAATTCCATGTGTGAAGCGCCCCTACCAAAAGTTTGGGTTGCCCGCTCGAGGGGTTTACCGCGTTCCACCGTCTAAGTTTCCTTAAACGTATCGTCACTGTGGCACTTTTCAGGGATACTAGGACATAGCCGAAGCCTTAGTCGTTTTTTCCCGCCGTAACGTTATTGCTAACGTCCCCCGGCTTATTTTTTCACCGAGCACGAACACTACAGGCATCGCAGCCTGTGCGAGCATGGACTTTCCTCAGCCGACTTAAGCCGACCGCGATTACTCAGGATTTACACCAGTCTATATAATTCTACAAACGATGTGACTCGTTTGGATCATTATCTAATTGTGAACCGAAAACGTGCCGTTCCAGGTTGGATAACCGCTTCAAGATGTCCATGTTCGTGACATTTGAAGTTGGTTGGCTGGTTGTAGCAGCTTGTGGCTGACTTCCGCCCACTTGCACTTGCTTCGTGAGTTCGTCGACCTTGGCCAACAACCGTTCGTTTTCGTCTTGAAGCCGTTGATTCTCCTTAACAAAAGTGTCGTAGTCCTTGATGACGTTGTCTAAGAAACTGTCAACGTCGTCTGGATCGTACCCACGCATCTTTTGACGGAATTGCTTTTGCAAAATTTCCTTGGGAGTGAAATTAACGTTTTCCATTGATCATTACACCTCGTTATCCTAATCAAACCGGCAAGATTAATCATACCAGTTTTTATTCAAATTGGGAACCATTATTTAAATTTTCTTGATATTCATTGGCACTTTCCTGTAACCAATCCATATCAATCAACGTCAGGGGATAAGCATGCTGCTCTTGAAACCGCGCTACGGCCTGCTGGTCATACTTAGGTTTCCCTTCAACCTCTAAATCATAAACCATGACCGCCTCATCCGTATGGGTCAGCATAAATTCTTGATAGTTTCTTAACTGTTGGGGGCCATGATAGGGTTGCTCGCTGACTGACTGGTGGAAGTCGACCTGACTAGCCAGTTGCGCGTACTTTCCCCGGTTGTCAGCATTCCAGTTGTTCCCGAACTCAGCAAACGGCGTCATCATGGCAATCTTCAGCTCCGGGTAATCTGGCTTCAATGCCAGGCCAACTTCGGCCGCCCACTGTTCAACGCCCAACTGACCACCAGTGATCAACCAGTCCGTCCCGTTTTCAATCTTGTTGATCAATAACTTTTTCAAGGTATCTTTAATCACTAACAGCTTGGGGTCCTGATTACCAAAGACACCCAGCTCATAGCTCCGATACCCAGTTAGCCATAACCGACTCATTTGGTCAGCCCCCTTTGCCTTACCCTTCTTAGTTTAGCGAAAAATCGTCGACTGAGCAACTTACGTGGATAAAAATTTTGCAATTATTTCGTTAACGTTGGTTTCAATTGACTCTGGGGTGAGTCGCCTTGCCGGCCACCGGAGGCAGTCAGAGATTCCGCCCGCTGCGGGGAACGCCTACGGCCTGAAAGGCGGTCCTTCGGCTCGGTTTGAAGCCTGGAAAAACCACCAGTCTCCAAACACGTCCCACGGTGTAAAGCCGAAAATCGGCTAACACCGTCGACACAGCTGGCTCCACCTCTGACTGCCTCCGGTTAAACAGGTTAGGTAGCTTAAATACCTGAATGACAGCACTTACTCAATATTGTTGGCACGCCACTAGGTAGCCGTAAGTGAGTCAAATTTGGACTCAGCCGCGGATTTTTTAAATGATTTACTTGAAAATAGCGGCTTGAAGACGTGCTTGTGGCTTCAGCGAGGGACAAGACCGCCCTTCGGCTTATCCCGTCCTTCCCACCGCGTTCCGGTCCAAATTTGACGAACGGTCAGGCAACAATTTTTCACTATGTCTGACTAAACCTCAATACCCAATCTTTGTTGTACCAGGCACAGTGGGTGTTTCAGTGCTTTCAACCTTTAGCTAAAACATAATCAAAGTCAACGGAGGACTTAGACATCAGAGTGCCACCAATTTGATTTTCAACCCTTAGACAACTAATTACACAATGATTGCTTCATTGAAGGCTATTGACTACCTCCCAATTCATTTAAAAAATCGATATCGTAATTGGGCGTCCAACTTAAATCGCCGCTTTCCTTGCAGACACATCCACCGTCGGAATATCAACCAATCAGAGCCGGAGGTGGCCAGGGCTGGCGCCAGCTGTGAAAACGGCATTGGCTAGCGTTCTAGGCTGGCCTAGGCCGTGGGCGCCTTTGAAGACACGCGGTTTTCGTGGCTTCAAAGCGAGCGAGAAGCCCGCCTTTTGGCTGAAGCGTCCCCACAGCAGGCACCAGCCCTGGCCGCCGGAGCGCGGACATTTTAGTCCCTCTGCCACAGTCAAATCCAAGGTGTCTCCAGGTTAAGTTACATTTAAATTCGGGGAATCACGGGCTTCGAGTGGCTTTAGGAGTTTTTATTTCGCGGTCACCTTGGTATAATGTCAATAACTAGGTCATAAACTGGAAGCTTCGGTTTTCAAATGAAGGAGCGTGAGGAATCAATGACCATTCGGTATCCCAATGGGAATGCCTACCGAGCACCTGCGACGCCAACTGGACGGCGTTTCCCCAGCACCTACACCACTGACTATGGCAAACGGGGAATGACGTTGGAAGAGGAACTCAACGAGTCCAATACCTACTATGAACTACACGGACTGGCCGTTGTTCACAAGAAACCAACGCCCATTCGCATCGTCAAGGTCGACTACCCTAAACGCAGTGCCGCAGTCATCAAAGAGGCTTACTTCAGTACGGCTTCTACGACTGACTACAACGGCGTTTATCAGGGCCATTACCTGGACTTTGATGCCAAGGAAACCCACAACAAGTCGTCGTTTCCCTTGAAAAACTTTCATCAACATCAGATTGATCACATGCGTGCTTGCATGACTCAGGGCGGTATTTGCTTTGCTATTATTAAATTCGTTACCCGCCAAGAGATCTACCTGTACCCTGCGACCAAGCTGTTTGCTTGCTGGGATGCTCAGGAAGCCGGTGGCCGTAAATCAGTTCCTTACACAGATATTGCTGAGCAAGGCATCCTGATTACGCCAGAACTCCAGTTACCTGTTCCCTATCTCAAAGCCGTGGATCAGCTTCTATAGTAGAAACACCAGAAGTGAACACGTTTAAACGCAAAGGAGATTAACATGTCTAGTAACAATTCATCGTCGGAGACCCGGATGAGCCGCAATAATGAGCGCACCCAGGGCGCCGGCCCCAAACGCCCGCACAACGGGTGGCGGTTATTCCGTCGCATTTTGTTCATCATCGTTGCCATTGGTGTTCTGGGAATTCTCGCCGGCGCCGGCCTGTTCTTTTACTACGCGCAAAGCGCCCCCAAGGTCACAGAAGGTGCCCTGTCGAGTGATACCTCGACCCGGGTCTACGACGCCAACGGCAAGGTCATTTCACGACTCGGGGCACAGAACCGAAACTACGTGAAGTCGCCAAATATCCCCGCCACGTTGAAGAGTGCGGTCGTTTCGACCGAAGACCGGCGCTTCTACAAGAACAACGGGGTCGACCCCATCCGGATCATGGGAGCAGCATTTGCGAACGTCACCGGTTCCTCACTGGGGATGCAAGGTGGGAGTACCTTGACGCAACAGCTGGTCAAGCTGTCCGTCTTCTCCACCAACGCCTCCGACCGAACGCTTAAGCGTAAGGCCCAAGAAGCCTGGTTAGCCTTGAAGGTCGATCATGATTACTCCAAGGACCAGATTCTAGAATATTACGTGAACAAGGTTTACATGGGTAATGGGGTCTACGGGATGCAGACCGCCGCACAATACTACTATGGTAAGACCCTTAGAAGTCTAAATCTCGCTCAGTTGGCTCTCCTAGCTGGGATGCCACAATCACCGACCAACTACGACCCAACCAGCTATCCAGCACTCGCTAAAAAACGGCGTGACCTGGTCTTGGAAGCTATGGCTTCGAACAATGCCATCACGTCTGCTCAGGCGAAACAGGCCGAAGCGACCAGCATCACCACTGGGCTGGTCAAGAACCACCAGACAACTACCAGTAATGACCCCAAGACCACTAAGGTCATCGATGCTTACCTCAAACAGGTCTACGCCGAATTGAAGAAAAAGGGTTACAACACGACGACTGGTGGCCTGAAGGTGCATACCAACTTGGATATGGGTGCTCAGAAGAAGCTCTATGACATCGTCAATGGGAACAGCTACGTCTCCTTCCCTTCCAGCAAGTTCCAAGTTGGCTCGACCATTGTTAACCCGAACAACGGGAAGGTCGTCGCCATGATTGGTGGTCGGAAGACCGGGAACGTTACGTTTGGTCTCAACCGGGCCGTCCAAACTGACCGGTCCAGTGCCTCAACGGCCAAGCCACTAATGGATTACGGTCCTGCCATTGACTATCTGTATTATCCAACCTACGAACCAGTCAAGGATACGGCGTTTACGTACCCTGGAACCACCAAGAACCTTTACGACTGGGACCATCAGTATCAAGGAACCATCACCATGCGTAAGGCCCTCTACGAGTCACGAAACATCCCCGCCATTCGGACGCTACAAAACGTCGGTATCAAGAAGGCAACCACCTTCCTGAAGGGCCTGGGGATGACGTTCGACAAACCGTTGACCTTGCAAAATGGGATTGGCCTCTACATCTCATCCGAACAAGAAGCTGCGGCCTACGCCGCCTTCGCAAACGGTGGGACGTACTACAAGCCTTACCTGGTTTCCAAGGTCGTCACGCAAGATGGTAAAGCCCACAACTACGCCTCCACTGGTAAGCGGGCCATGTCCACTGCTACGGCGTTCATGTTGACGGATATGATGAAGGACGTTATCACGAACGACAATGGTTCTGGACGTTCCGCTGCCATCTCAGGGCTTTACCAAGCTGGCAAGACTGGGACGGACTCCTACCCTGACGACTACGCTGATCAAGTACCAAACGGCGCAACGATGGACTCCTGGTTCACGGGTTACACCAAGAACTACGCCGTTTCTGTTTGGACCGGGTACGATAAGCAATTCCAGACGGGCCACTACGTCAGTGAGTCGCAAACGGAAATTGCTCAACAGATTTATAAGTATGAAATGAGTTACTTGGCTTCTAAGTCTACGAACACCGATTGGACGGCACCAGGCACCGTGACCGCTACTTCACAAGGTAACAAGACGGAGTACTACGTAACGGGTCACGCTGGCACGGTTTCCGATACGACGGCAACTAGTCAGTACGGGTCAACCAACACCACGAGCTCCTCTGCTTATAGTAGTAACGGTCAGGCCACGACGAACAACAGCTCGTCTAAGACCAACACCACGACCACTGAGTCCAGCACCAGTAAGGAATCCTCCAGCACCACGGAACAAAAGCCTGGTGGCGGAGATGGTGGCGATGATGACAACACGGATTCAACCACCACTTCTTCCGCGGGCAGCACCGCAACGTCCACCGATAAACATACGAATTCAACAGCAGACACGGATGATTAAACTCTAGAATGCTAAAAACTCCCGTAAGTCTTGCGCTTAGTGCGTAGACTTACGGGAGTTTTTATGGTCTGAAGTATCTGTTGTTGCACTTTAATTGTGAGTTTGTCACATAAAAGGTAACGCCTACAATTAAAAATGATAACGGAGTATCAAATAATATGTCAGCGATTATATTACGTATAACAAAAAAGACACGAAATAAATATCATGTCTTTATAAATACTACTTAAAGAACAATCCACTTTCAGCTGCTACTTTGTTAAGCAAAATTGTTTTATTGCTCCAATTGTAAAGGGCAGAATCTGGATCTGAATTAATATTGATCCCAAGTTGCCCAAATCCATTTTGAAGTTGTGGGTTCATGTGGCTAATAGGCTTATACCCCGCATGTGGTTCCGCTTCAAGTTTTTTGCCATTTTCGCCATTACCACTGATAAAATAAAGCTTCCAGTGATTAGACTTGTTCGTAAACGTTTCGCTATTGGAATGCATACCAGGCATAACTTCAAGTGCGTATTTAGGATGACTTGTAATTCCTGATAAGCGATGTCCGTTACTTAAAGTTGCGACATAAGACGTGCTGTCTAACATGTTAAGCTTGGTTCCTTTAGCCGGGATTAGGTATCCCTTAGAGTTTGTTAAAGGCCCAGAACCTTTTTTACCAGGTTTGATTAACCAATCATTCATGGTCTTAATATTATTTCCACTAGAAAACCCTTTACTCATACTCTTCAACTTGCTCTTGCTAATCTTATTGCTTGAGCTTACAGATGAACTTGACTTAGACTTGGCACTCGTAGCTACAGACTTGCTTGCCTTAGCCTTCGGAGCCTTGCCATTCTTCACATAACCATGCCAAATCCAGCCCTTCGTCTTACCATTGCTTGACTTGATATAGTTATAAACAGCAGTTTTCTTATTAGTCTTAACAACCTTAGCTTGCTTAGTCCGATAGAAGGTGGTGTGCTTATAGTTCTTAGCCTTATGAGAAATCTTGCTGAGCCTAGCCGATGAATACATATTCCCCTTGGAAACATGAACGGCTTTCTTAGCTAACTTCTTATAGCGAAGAACTTTATTCTTCTTGCTGGCTTGTGCAACAATCACGCCACTACTATCATATGTAATTGGATCACTCAAAATACTAATTCCAAGACCTAGGCTTAGGGTCGCTACGATAGCCAATTTTGCAGCTTTAGACTTCAAAATAATTCACTCTTTTCTTTATGTATGATAAGTACTATTATAGTGAGAAAATGTTGAGATTACAATACTTAGCAACTGCCAACGGGTCCGTAAGATTATCATCCAGACACAATCTTACGGACCCGCCTTATTTCTTTCACAATCAATCACTAGTCTAAACGCTGTTGAAATCCGACCTAGGACACCTGGTTAGCTGAAGGCTTTCGCGGTCCCTGCGATAAGCACGGCAAATAACAAAACATCCTTTAGATGCAGCTCTCCCGTCATAATTCTCGTTAAACCAGCCCCCACCACCAGTATCATCACGCCACTCATAAAGTATTTATAACCCCGCTTATCGACCATGCTGAGACTTCCCTTCAAGTAAGCACTAAATTTAACACTGATTTTACTACGCCGTGACGGTGTAGCTCAGCGCTAACATCACCTTTGAACAGCAACCTTAATAAGCTGGCACAAAAAAAGACTGGGAGATTCTCCCAGCCTCATGCTTATTGCTCAGTATACGTTACTGGAACGAGTGCCTGAAAGCAGTCAATCTTACTCTCTTCATTTCATTTAATCCCTATGTCGCCTTAGTCGTTATCAACGATAACCTGACCCAACTCCCGGCTTTCCATCACGTACTTGTGAGCAGCCTGAATGTCGGCCAGTTTGAAGACCTTAGCAATTGGAATCTGTAAGTTATTTTCCTTGATCAATTTAAACATCTCGTTCACCAGTTCCTGCTGAACGTCCGTCGTGTCAAACACTGTGAGTGACTTGCCTGCTAAGATGAATGGATTGAAGTTCTCCACGATCCACTCACCGGCCAACAACCCAATCAGGCAGACCGTACCACCTTGGTTCAGGTGCGTAACGGAGTTGGCTAGAGTGACAGTCCCTACCATGTCGATGATTCCGTCAAAGCTTTGGTCGGTCACCAAACTGTTGTCGGTATCCAGCACCGCATCGTCCGCCCCATTTTTAACCAATTCTGGCAACATAGCTTTCCGCCGTGTAGTGGCGATCACTTTCAGGCCAAACGCTTTAGCCAGTTTAATGGCAGCTAGCCCCACAGCACTGGTACCGCCGCGGACCAACAACGTTTGGCCCGCGGTCAGTGAGAGTGACTTCAGGGCGCCAATCGCTGTATAAAAGTTTTCGGGATACTGGGCCAACGTGACCCAATCGCCGTCATAGTCTACTGGATAAAGATTTTCATCAGCGACCAGCGCAAATTCCTGGTAGCTGCCGTCGACTTCACGGCCAAAACCACCCATCATTGTCATAACCTTTTGGCCAACCTTTAACTGGCTGTTGGTGGCCGGCTCAGTCACCTCACCGACCGCTTCGACCCCAATCACACGGGGAAACTTGACTGCGGGTGACCCTCCGGCCCGCGTCAACACTTCGTAACGGTGCACGCCAAACGCATGAATCCGCATGACTGAATGGGACGCATCGGACCGGGGAATTGGCCGGTCCACCATCTTCAAAACGCTCGTGTCACCCGGCTTATCAATCACAATTGCTCGCATTATTTTTCCTCCACTCATTTAGCTATTTGCTTGATCAACAGCATTAGTATAAAGTATAACGTAACGGAACAGTCAAGCCATGAGGGGGGAATTTGATGCTAACGATTCAAAATTTTGCCAAATTATCCGGGACCACCCGGCGAACACTCCTGTTCTACGATGAAAAAAATCTCTTCAAGCCTAAAAAAGTCGCGGACAACGGTTACCGCTACTACGACTACGACCAGTTGTATAAATTAACCTTTATTCTCCAGTTACGGCGACTGGGACTCCCCATTGCCCAAATCAAAGCGTTAACTGACACGACCAACAGCGACTCACTGGACACTGACTTACAGAGCATCCTGACCGAAATCAACGACCAACTCGATAATTTGACCCTACTGAAGGAGACCCTCACAACTCGGTTCAAACAACCCGAAACGACCGCAGTCCCCACCAAGAATCTGCCGAAGATCGTCACGGGTCAAGCGAGCCTGTTCTGCCGGTCCCGCCAATCGGTCGCCTGCACCGAGGAAGAAATTGCCGAAATCTATACCGATTTCTACGAACAACTGGGAAAAATCAACCTTGTGAATCAGCGTGACTCGGGCTTCTTGACCCAGTTGCCCAACAGTAGTGCTAACGGGTACCCCACTGCTTCATTTTGTATTTTGAAGGCAGTCTCCGCACGAACCAACACCGGTGACCTGCCCTTGATCAAAAAGCCAGCGGGCCAGTTTGTTTCAATCGACACCACCAACGACACCAAGAACATCTGTATTGCGCTACAGATTCTCGCTGAATACATCGACGACCATCACCTGCAGATCACCGATCAAATGTGGCAGATGAATCTCGGTGAAAACTTTACCAGTAAGGGTGCGTCCAAACTGGTGCGGTTACAGTATCAGATACAGTAAATTACTAACTATAGACGTAAAAATGCTAGAAACAGCTGCGGGCTGCTTCTAGCGTTTTTTCTCATAGAATTAGTAATGACCGCACTCCGGCGGCCAGGGAGGTTTAACCTATTACAAACACTGCTGAAATACCTACTCATACCACTCATAGAAGCCGTTCGATACCGGATACTGGATTCATTCCTCAATAAAATACTGTATAAGCCGAGAGGCTGCCAGATATGGGCTCAGGCGCGTCATTCTGCTTTGTCAGTAGGTGTTTTCCCTACTGGCTTAGCAGAAGACCAAGCTTGGAGACTCGGCACTTTCGAGGCTTCAAGTTGTGTCCGCACCGTTCCAGCCCATATCTGGCGGCCGGTAAGGCGAAAGTCACGCCAATGAGGTGGGTGCCAGCTGTGAAAATGGCATTAGCTAGTGATTTGCTAGCTTAGGCCATGGGCGCTTTTGAAGACAGGTGAATTCCCTGGCTTCAAAACGAGCGGGAAGCCCGCCTTTCGGCTGAAGCGTCCCCACAGCATGCGCCGCCTCTGACCACCGGAGAGCGACAGCTTCCACCATAATTTACAGGATAACCCTAGTTGTCCGTTAGCTTAAAGATGGGGACATCTGGAATATCGCTCCCACCCGGTTGATTCGTTGGCTTAGCCGAGTGCCGCGGCTCTTGGCGTTCCCGTTCCTTTTGAACTTGAACGGCCGTGGTCAGGTGCTTCTTCTCCCAGCTCAGCAGGATACGATCCATATACTTTAAACTGTACGCCTGACTCAATACAGCCTCCTTTAAGGCCAACTGAATCAACTCTGGCTTATAGTTATCCTTATCTAGCCAGTCGCTAATACTTTCCATCTCCAGGGGTGACAAAGGCCGGCCAAACTCCTGCTCAATGGCGTTGAAGACCGTAGACCGTTCGTTAGTCGCCGTTTGCTTGACTTCCTGGTGCGTTTCTTGGACGGCGAGCTGACTCAACCGCTCCGTCAACAGACGAAAGTCATAGGCATCTTGCTTCTGTCCCTGACTATCGGTCACAGTCGTAATCGTCATTAATTTATGACTGATCATTTCATGTAACAACTGATAGACCCGCTGCTTGTCCCAGCCCAGGTGAGCCGCAATCTGGTCCGCATCTGGCAGTGACGTGCCCCGATCCATGTAGCGGCGCAGTTGCAGGTAGATCAAGAGCTGGTCGGTGGTCATCCCCACTTCTCTAAAGTGGTCGATCAGGTAGTTCGCCAAACTGGTCTGACCAGCCGCAACGTACCGTTGTGTAAATTCATCCATAAGCGTCCGCAACCTCCTCAAAAGAGTTCTCTCGAGCCTTAGAGAAAAAACGAGACTAGGAGTTTCATCCCAGTCTCTCCCTAAAACGCATTTAATTAGTTTTGCATAAATTGGGCCAGTCGGGACATCGCCGTTCGGAGTTTCTCCGAATCGGTGGCATAGCTCAACCGAATGTGTTGGGGTAGGCCAAACGCTTCCCCGGTGACCACGGCTACGTGCGCCTCATTTAAGACTGCCGTTACAAACTCTTCGGTCGTCTTAAAGCCCTTCATGGCCATGGCCTCACTGACATCTGGAAAGAGGTAAAACGCCCCCTGCGGCTTCTGGGGCAAACTAAACCCAGGAATCGCCGCCAACAATGGGTAGACCAAGTCGAGCCGCTGCTTAAAGGCCGCATTCATTTGACCCACCGGCGTTTGATCACCCGTTAAGGCTGCTAAGGCCGCTGCCTGGCTGACTGCAGCTGCGTTGCCAGTCATGTGTGATAGCACGTTCTTCATCGCCATCGTAATCTGTTGGTTGGCCACCGTGTAGCCGATCCGCCAGCCGGTCATCGCGTACGTCTTGGAGACGCCGTTGACCAAGACGGTGTGCTCGGCCACCTTGGTGCCCAAGGTCAACATCGACGGTGCTGGTGCCTGTTCGTCATAGACCAAGTCACCATAAATCTCATCGGCTACCAAGATAATGTCGTGACGAACCGCCCAGTCCCCAATCGCTTGTAGCTCCGCCTTAGAATAGACGATACCACTTGGATTCTGGGGCGAGTTCAGCACAATGGCCTGGGTCGTTGGGGTGACAGCGGCTTCCAGTTGTTCTGGCGTGACCTTGAAGGACGCATTTGGAGCAACCTCGATGGGGTGGCCCCCCGCTAACTTCACCTGTTCACTATAACTGACCCAGTACGGTACTGGTAACAACACGTCATCCCCAGGATTCAAGATGACTTGAAACAGGGTGTAAAGTGCCATTTTAGCGCCCGTCGTGACCACGACTTGGTCTGGCGATACCTGCACCCCCTGCTTAGTTGCCAAGGAATCCGCAATTGCTTGGCGCAGCGGCAGAATTCCCGCCGTTGCCGTATAACCGTCCACTTGATTAGCTTGAATCGCTGTGACCGCGGCCTCTTTAATGCTGGTCGGCGTGTCAAAGTCCGGTTGCCCCAATCCTAAGTTGATAACATCAATTCCCTGTGCCTGTAACTCCTGCGCCTGTTGCGACGTCTTTAACGTTGCCGATGGCTTGACGGCTAATGCGCGTTGTGAAAGTTGCATGCGCCACCCTCCTTTTTGACTCTTAAATATTCGCGATTTGTTGTAAAACTTTCCCGTTGCTGTACTGGAACGTGAGGTAGCAGAGCTCCCCACTCTTATTCAGGTAGCTCACTTGCCAGGCTGGTTTGCCATTAAATAGACACAGCGCAGCGGAAAGCACCTTCTTCGGGTTACGTTGCCAAGCTTGCTTTAAGGCCGTATTCCGGGACATCCCGGCGCTCTGCTTCAAAACGGTAACGTTCTTTCCCGACTTGGGTACAATGGCGTAAACAGCCTGTTTGGCCTTGTTCGTGCCAGCAACCGTGTAGTAAGTCGTATCTAAGTTCGTCCAGTAGAAGTTATTGACGCTGGTCAAATGTCCAGACTTTTTCGCGACCGTTTCGGCCCGCGCCTGTTGCTGACTAAGCGGCTTAGTTGCCTTATTAATGACGTACGCACCACTGATCAGCAATGCCAAAATCACGATTAAGATACTCAGCAAGACCCAATGATGTGGTCGCTGACGCCGCTGATACTGTTGTCTCATCAATTTACCATCGTACTCCCTTGTCAAAATTCAATCTTTCCCAATTATATCAGACTTCCGGTGGTGTCACCGAGTCGTCCGGTTGATTTTCGAAAAAATTAAGTAAACCTTGCGCAATTTCGCCCACATCACCGGTTGTTTGGTTCAGGTCGGTTGGTAACGCCCGCAAAATACTCTTGCCGTACGTCTTCTCAATCAACCGTTGATCCAAGATGACAATTGCCCCGCGGTCGCGTGGTGTTCGGATCAATCGCCCAATTCCCTGCCGCAGTTTGAGTGTAGTGGCGGGTAAGGCCGCATTGTAGAACGGATTCTTACCAGCGGCCTCTAACCGCGCGTAATTGGCCTTTACAAATACCCGATCCGGCGAATCAAACGGTAGCCGTGTTACAATCAGGAGTTCCAGCTGTTCTTCCGGTAGGTCGATGCCCTCCCAGAAACTAGCTGCTCCTAACAAGATGGCGCCATGACTGGTTGCAAAACGTTTTGCAATTCGTTCCTTACTGCCACTAATGCCCTGCGCAAAGATCTCCCGTTTAGCAAATTCCGGTTGTTTGACCAGCTGTTGATAGACCTGTTCGATCACACTTAAAGAGTTGAACAGAACCAGCGTCTGCTTGTTCACGGCACCAGCAATTTGGGAAATGGCGGCTGTCAGGTACGTGATGTAATCTGCCGGTGCCACCCGTGATAGGTTCGGACCAGAGTCGGCCACGAAAAGCTCCGCCTGATTGGCGTAATCGAAGCTCGACCGCATGCGGTGCGTCGCGGTCGTTTCTCGGTCGAGGTCGAATTGGTCCAGGACGTACTGGGAACGGCCAGACGAAAAGAGCGTGGCCCCCGTGAGTAACACGGGCTGAAAACCAGCGTACAGGTGTTGCCGTAAGAACCCTTCGGTGGCGAGTAACCCACTGGCCATTTGCAGACTATTGCGGTCACCCACGTGGTTGATCGTTAACCAGAAGAGACTGGCTGGCGCCTGGTCGGCCACCTGTTGGAAAATGGTCAATAGGCGCGCCATTTGGTCGTCAAATAAATGGATTCGGGTATCAACCTGCTCGAATAGGTAGCGTTCCGAGGCCACAAATTGTTCGTGTTGTTGATCAAACTGCTGGCGTAAACTGCCCAACTCGGCCAGGAGGTCGTTAGTGGTATTGGCGGCCTTCTTGGCCACATCACCACGAGATAATTCGGCAGCCAGATCCTGGGCTGGAATCAATTCTTCAATAATTTGGTTGTGATTGTTTAAGCGTTTGCTAGCCAAGAAGCGGAGGAACAGTCGTTCAATCAGCGCCGTTAATTGGCTTTCCAACGCTGCACCGGTCGCTAACATCTGATTCAAGGTCGCGGTAGCTCCCCGATTGTCAGCAAAGAGCTGCAATAGACTGGGACCAATTTCACGACTGATATCGCGTTGAATGTGGTGCAATTCATTGATCAGTTGGGCAAACTTCACCTGCGTCCGTCGCTGTTTGAGCGTACTATCCGGTAGATGCTGGGCCTCATCCACAATCAGATAAGGCTGGTGTAAGCGTTCACCCAGATCTAGGGCGTGTTCACTCAGGTAGGCGTGGTTCACGATAATAAATTGCGCCTGTGCCATCCGCTGATCCCGACGCCGAATAAAATCGTCCTCAAAGAACGGATTCTCCGCCGTTACTGAGCCTTCGTGCACGATTTCTTGAAAGTATGGGGCCCGGTAAGTTGCCAGGTGAAGTTCGTCTAAGTCACCAGTCGTCGTCATGGTCAACCAGACCAACAGCCGCAACTTTAATAGCTGAGTCTGCTTGGACGTCTCGGCCACCTTTAACGTGGTGGCAAAGCGTTGGAGGTCTAAGTAGTGACGACTCCCTTTAACTAAGACTGCGTTAACAGTAAACGGCACGATCTGTTTGAGCAACGGAATCGTCTGGTTCAGCAGTTGTTCCTGCAAGAGCGTGGTGGCCGTGCTGACCACGACCTGCTTGCCCGTTTGACCCAGATAGGCAAACGGCAGCGTGTATCCCAGGCTCTTCCCGATACCAGTGGGCGCCTCCACAATCATCTGTTTGACGGGATGCCGATCCGACTCGGCGTAGTTGTTGTAAATGTAGTTCATCATTTTGGCTTGTTCCGGACGCCATTCTAGGTTTTCCGGCATCAGTCTTTGTTTCTGCTTTTTAGTCTTCGGGTACTTACTAGGCGCCGCCAAGGTGGTGGTCGCCATTGCAGTTGGCTTACGTAACGCCAACCCATTTTTCACATACAAAAAGTCCGGCAATTTGCGTGGTGACTGGTCGTTCAACCGTTTAGCCACGTCAAAAAGTGCCGCCGTTTGTAGCGGTAGTTCGGGGTGTAGCTGAATCATCTGTTCCAGGGTGACCAGTGGTAAGGCCCGCAGCCGCCGGAAGAGGAAAATGAACAGTTCGGCCGTCGCGCTGGCATCGCTGTCCGCAGAATGTGGATTGTCGTGCTCGATGTTAAAGAGCCCGCTCAAATCGCGTAACCGAAAACTAGTCGCCGTGGGCAAGAGAATCTGACTCAACGAAACGGTGTCCACCGCGGCAATCGTCAGTTCGGGATACCCCACGCGGTCAAACTCAGCGTTAATGAAGGGCAAGTCAAAGTTCACGTTGTGAGCCACGAAGACCGTATTGGTCAATAGGCTGTACAACGTGCCCGCCACGTCATCAAATAACGGTGCGTGTCGGACCCGTTTGTTTGAGATCCCCGTCAGACGGGTAATCGCTGACGGAATCTCTCTGAGGGGGTTCACGTCCGTTTCAAAGTGATTAATGATTTTATTATGCTGGACGAAGACGCACCCGATTTGGATAATGCGGTCGCCATCTGTCACACTGGTTCCGGTCGTCTCAATATCTACGACCGCGTAAACCGTGTCTTTATCCATAGTATGCTCACCAATTTCTGCACAATTTGCGTTTATAACTGGCACTATGATACACCACTTAGGCCGCCAACGCTACGCCTGGATTTCTAGTTTGAAATTCAAATTTGTTCTAAATAGCCGGTTCGGTGGTCAGGTACGGAGCCTGTGGGACCGCCTAAAGCCGATGGAGCGGTCTTTAGGCGCGACTTTAAGCCGCAAAATTCGAGTCTTAAGGCTCGTCCTTGCCCTGTAAGCCCAAGTAGCCCGCTTGGCCTAACAGGGCCACCACGGGCTCCGTACCTGACCACCTTCACCTTGGATAGTATTTTTTCATATTTGACTGGTGGCTAACATATGTCCGCCATGGGCAATCTAAAGTCCTCAATGTTAGCCACCAGACACAGCAAGTCTCCCAAATATCGCAAAACCTGTCTTAAACTATTTTTACTTTTTGTATAGACTAGTGTGATTGCCAAAATCATTGAAAGTTACGTGATGAGCACTAACAAAGTGCATCGTTGACATTGATTGGTTTCGACGAGTCTCACCGTTGTAGCCACGGAATTTATACCAACGTTTGCCCAACTTCTTATACTTCAAATGCGTCATACTTGGCGTATTATCATCAAAAACCAACTTTTTCTTACTAATCTACAAAATGTCATACTCTCCACCCTTAACGGATGGCTTTTCAGCCCAAGTACCACGAGCAATCTTGAGTCCCGCCACCAAAAGCCACTGGTTGCCAGGGAGGGTCCCCGCCGTGTCAACGGTGTTGGTTAGCGTTTCTCAGCTAACCTACAGCGTGGGACGAGCTTAAAGACTCGCGTGCTTTTCGGGAGGCTTTAAGTCGAGGAGAAAGACCGCTCCTCAGGCTTTCTCCGGTCCCCACAGCGGGGGCCCTCCCTGGTGAACGGTAGCGGCCAGGAACAACGGTTAGTACCAACTAATACCAACCATTGACACAACCAATTGGTTAAAAAGGTTAACCAACAAAAGTTAGTGTTATTTCTATAGAAAGAGTTAATTTTTCGTTGTTTTAACGTTTTTAATCTGCAAAACTAGCACAACCGCAATCAGTAGAGTATGATATTCTGGTAGATAAAATCGATGAAGAAAGCGAGCGAGATAACTTGGGTAGAACGGCTATCGGGAAAAGTAATGCCAAAATTATTCTCATCGGGGACCACAGCGTTGTGTACGGTCAGCCGGCAATCGCTCTCCCCCTGCCTTCCGTCACCACTACGGTCGTCATGACGGCGACCACGACGGGGCAAACTCTAAACAGTCGCTATTTCGACGGACCCATTTCCCAAATGGGCCAAAACCTGGCGGGCGTCGCTAAATTGATCAGCGTCCTGCTCGACCGCTTCAATGGTCAGGAGCAGGCTTTTAACATGACCATTACCAGCGACTTACCTGCCGAACGTGGCATGGGTTCCTCCGCTGCCGTGGCGGTTGCCATTACCCGTGCCATGTACCAATTTTTTGACCGGCCACTGAACCGGGAACAATTACTCGCTACAGCCGCCGTTGCCGAAAAGATTACCCATGGTAATCCCAGTGGTATCGACGCCGCTACGGTCAGTTCCCCCGTCCCCGTCTGGTTCGTACCCCACCAGGAAACATTGCAGATTCCCTTTACGCTACAGGGCTACCTGGTCATTGCCGATAGTGGTATCAAGGGGCAAACGGGCCAAGCAGTCGCCGCGGTCGCTCGACGCCGGGTCACCTTTCCACAAGCGACCCAGCAACAAATCGACACCTTAGGCCAGCTAAGTCATGAGGCCCGCACGGCCTTAGCCACGCCCAACCTAACGCAACTCGGTCAGATTCTCACGACCGCTCAGGTTCAATTAAGGGGCCTCGGTGTAAGTTCACCGGAACTTGACCAGTTGACCCAAGTCGCCAGAAACAACGGCGCCCTAGGCGCTAAATTGACCGGTGGTGGTATGGGTGGTTGTTTGATTGCCCTATGTCCCGATTTAGCTACGACTCGACGCGTCAAAACGGCCCTCTTAGTCGCCGGCGCCACTGAGACCTGGACAGAAGCCTTTAACCTTGAGGAGGAACCCCAATGAACGCAGCGGCCACCGCGCGAGCACACACCAACATTGCGTTGATCAAGTACTGGGGCAAAGCAGACACGAAGCTCATGCTGCCACAGACTAGCAGCCTGTCCCTCACCTTGGATCAATTTTATACGGATACATCCGTGACGTTTGATACCAGCCTGACTCAGGATGAAGTCACATTGAATGGTCAACTCCTGACAACGCAGGCAGGACACAAGGTCCATAACTTCTTAGACCTCGTGCGCCAACGTTCTGGGCAAACCGCTTTCGCTCGCGTTGACTCCACCAATCACGTGCCAACCGCAGCGGGACTTGCATCCTCGGCCTCCGCTTTTGCGGCCTTAGCCGGTGCCGCTAGTCAGGCTGCTGGGCTCAACCTTTCGCGGACGGACCTTTCCCGGCTTGCACGTCGGGGGTCTGGGTCCGCAACGCGCTCCATCTTCGGTGGTTTTGCCGAATGGCACGCGGGCACAGACGACCACAGCTCTTACGCCGAACCGTTTGAAGAGACGGTCGACTGGCCGATTGCTGTGGTGGCCCTCGTACTGGATGCCCGGCAGAAGAAGGTCAGTTCCACGCAAGGCATGCAAAGCAGCGTGACGACCTCGCCGTACTATCCAGCCTGGAAGAACGTGGTCGACCAAGACTTGGCGGCCATCAAGCCGGCGATTCAAGCGCGCGACTTCACCACTATGGGTGAAATCCTAGAGGCCAACGCCATGCGGATGCACGCCCTCACCTTAAGTGCCAACCCACCGTACAGTTATTTCAACGGTGATACGTTGGCCGCGATGGCCACCGTCCAAGCCCTGCGGGAACAGGGAATTGCCTGTTACTACACGCTAGACGCTGGTCCAAACGTCAAGGTCTTCTGTCAAACCCCGGACCTTCCTGTGATCACGAAACATTTTAAGGCACAATTTGGCGCTAATAGCGTTATCGTTGCCCACCCAGGACCGGGCATTAACTTACAAGCTACACTATAAAAATATCTATTAGTCACAGAAGGGACTTGATTCTTTGATTTCCGCGCAAGCACCCGGAAAACTCTATATTGCTGGCGAATACGCCGTGGTTGAACCAGGGTATCCGGCGATCATCGTCGCCCTCAACCAATTTGTTACGGTCACAATCACGCCCAGCCAGGACTATGGACGCATTGCGTCCAAACAATACCAAGAGAACTCCCTTTACTGGCAACGCCAGGGAACCGAGCTTATTTTTGACAATCGGGACAATCCCTTTCACTACATCCTATCTGCCATTCATTTGACGGAACAGTACGCGCAGACCCTGGGTAAACCCCTGGCCATCTATCACTTAAACGTCAACAGCGACTTGGACAGCGCTGACGGAAAAAAGTACGGGCTAGGCTCCTCTGCCGCCGTCACCGTCGCTACTGTGAAGGCCCTCTGCCAATTCTACGACATTCCAATGAGTAAGGACCGCCTCTTCAAGCTGTCCGCTATTGCCCATTTGGACGTCCAAGGAAACGGCTCGTTGGGTGACATTGCTGCCTCCGTTTATGGTGGTTGGATTGCCTACCAAGCCTTTGACCACGACTGGTTAGCCTCCGCACGCCGGGAACTCTCCTTGGAACAACTGCTGGACGCCAACTGGCCTGGCTTAGAAGTGGAATTATTGACGCCACCAGAATCACTCCGCCTAATGATCGGTTGGACTGGGACTCCCGCTTCCACCTCCCACCTGGTGGATAAAATTTCCCTGTTCAAAGCCACTCGCCGCAAGGACTATCATGCCTTTCTTCGTGAAAGTCGTGAGTGCCTGCAACGAATGATCGGTGGGTTTCACAATCAAGACCTCAACGCCATTCAACACGAAATTGCCGTTAACCGGCAGTTGCTGAACCGGCTTGCTACGCTAAGCCACGTCACGATTGAAACCACGCTACTGAAGACCATGTGTGACATTGCTGAACACATTGGTGGGGCCGCTAAGTCCTCCGGGGCCGGTGGTGGTGACTGCGGAATCGTCATCATTAACGCCGCCAAGGACCTCGCCCACCTGCTACACGAATGGGAAGGCCGCGGCATTGAACCACTCAAACTCAACGTCCACAACGTTATTGAATAGTTAGGAGACCGCCATGGAAATTTCACGTCACGCTCACCGTAAGGATGAACACTTGTCGCTCGCAGAAAAATTCTATACGCCCACGGCAGATAGTCAATTTGATCAGCTGCGGTTCGTCCACCAGAGCCTACCTGAAATGGCAGTCAGCGACGTGGATATCACCACGCAGCTGGGGCCGTTGACCCTCCCTGTGCCCTTGATGATTGAAGCCATGACCGGTGGCAGTCCCCGCACTGGGAAGGTCAATGCTGCCTTGGGCCGTATTGCTGCCGCTACGGGAATGCCCGTAGCAAGTGGCTCTCAGAGCATCGCCTTGAAGGATGACGCAGCAATTGCCACGTTTACCCCGTTACGGGAAAATAACCCGGACGGCGTGGTCTTCGCCAACATTGGTGCCGGACACACCGTCGCCCAGGCACAAGCGGTGGTCGACATGTTGGCCGCCAACGCTTTGGAATTACACATCAACACTGCACAGGAATTAGTCATGCCTGAAGGTGACCGTTCTTTCCACTGGCTAAATGGGATTGGTGAAACGGTAGCCGCACTGAACGTCCCCGTTATTGTGAAGGAAGTCGGCTTCGGCATGGCTAGAGAAACTCTTGAACAACTGGCTAAGGTCGGCGTAACCTACGTTGATCTCGGTGGTCGCGGTGGCACCAACTTCGCGCAAATTGAAAACTTCCGGCGACCAGATAAAGAGCTGACTTATCTGGCTGGCTGGGGGCAATCAACCGTCGAATCACTGTTAGAAGCCCATAGCGTGCCGCAACAACAGGTCATCGCTACGGGTGGTGTGCGTCACCCACTAGATGCTGCCAAAGCACTGGCCTTAGGTGCCAGTGTCGTCGGTAGCGCCGGTCAAGTGCTACATAGTCTTTTACGAACTGACGAAGACGCCACCGTCGCCATGCTTCAAAGCTGGCAGACGGGCTTGAAACGGATCATGACATTGCTTGGTACCCGCAATTTGGCGGAATTACGGCAACAGCATCTCTTGTTGTCACCCGAATTACTGAGTTATTGTGACCAACGCCACCTTGATTATTAAACTTATAGCTAGCGAAAGGGCTATTCTGGATTTACCGGAATAGCCCTTTTTGTATTGATCAATTAAGTTTCAAAATAGTCGTACTCTGGCGGCCAGGGAAGTAGCCTGCTCCGACTCTAATTGCAGCTTCAGTACAATCACCGTCAGCAGTTTTACTCGTATCACTATTATAATTGACTGATAGCAGCACACTGTACAAAATCAAGAGGTCGCTAGATATGGGCTCGGGCACGTCGTTCTGCTAAGTCAGTAGGAGAAATCACCTACTGAACTGCCACAATCATTTAACTAATTCAAATCAGTATCGTACACGGTAAACCGGAGGCCCTTGGGAAAGAAATTCTTCACCGTCTGACCAACTACTTTCCCAAAACCAACGGGTTGATCTTGCGACGTCAGGAGGTACCACCCCTTGCTAGGAGCTTCAGTCAGTGTGAAGGTCTCACCATGGACCCACGCCCGCCACTGTTCATCCGTGATAGCCAATGTTTGTTTGACCCTAGCCGTGTCACTGGCCAAGGCTAGGGCGTACGCTGGTTCGAACCGGTTTTTCTTAAACGTTCCCAGGTGAAGACCCGGCCGAAAGACGTGGCACCGTTTTAAATCAGGCAGGTCCGTTGGCGTCAAGAACAGCTGATCCTTTACCGTCACTAGGTTGCCGGTCAGTGACTGGCCTAAAACATCCTGGGCAAATGCTTGCCACAGTTTCTTTTGGTCACCGGTCAATGGCGTCCCCAACTTGGCAGTGCCACGTGGCGTAGCTGCCGCAACCTCATCACGTTCAAGCTTAGCCACAAAGTGACCTTCCCCGTTCATCAAATGTGGGAATAGGCGGGCTGCCTTAGTCAATTCTGGATTGCCATCCGCCCATTCAGGCTTGGCATCGATCACACCACCGGTCTTCTCGATTGGAACTAGGTGGAATTCAGGGAAGGTTTCAAGGACCCACGCCATCATTTGTTCGTCCTCTTCTGGGGCAAAGGTACAGGTCGAGTAAATCAATTGCCCACCCGGCTTGACCATCTTCAAGGCCTCAGTCATGATCTGTTGCTGCCGATCAGCACACTCCTGCACGTAATCCAGTGACCAATACGACATAGCATCCGGGTCCTTCCGAAACATACCTTCCCCAGAACAAGGAGCGTCCACCAGGACCTTATCAAAGTAATCTGGAAAAACGGGACTCAGCCGTTCGGGCGATTCATTTAAAATGACAGCTGATTGTACCCCGAATCGTTCCACGTTTTCTGCCAGCACCTTAACCCGCTTGCGATTGATTTCATTGGTGACCAGTAACCCGGTCCCGTGCAAATAGCTAGCTAAATGGGTGGTCTTGCCACCAGGAGCTGCACAGAGGTCCAATACCCGTTCACCAGGGGTTGGCGCCGCCGTTGCCCCGACGAACATGGCACTTGGTTCCTGGCTGTAAACGGCCCCGCTTTGATGCATCAGGCTCCGCCCACTAACAGTTCCATAGTGGCCCAGAGCTTCATATGGCACCGCTGGTGTCGCCGTAAGTCGCTCAGGCAAGTGATGATGCGCCGGATTGACCCGGTAACCAGATAGACTCTCCGCGCCAAAACTAGCAAAAAAGTCATCCGCTTGGTCGCCCAAGAGTCCCCGGTATTTTGTGATAAAGTCTTCAGGTAGATTCACCATTATTCCTCCATTTTGTTAGTTACAACTAACTATTTGTATATAGCAATATATGCCTTTCAGCCATTTTTCAACTCACTTATTATACCCGTTTTCAGACCAGAACACTACTCTACCGGCGAGTGAAATAGTCGCAACTTTGGGCAAACTATGGTAAGTTAAAAGGGCTAGTTCATTTTCAAAATGTACGACTTAAATATAAAATATATTGTGAGGTGTTCTCTATGGAACGCAAACTAATTGCCATTGACTTGGATGGTACCACCCTCAACGCGGCATCCCAAATCAGTCCGAAAACCAAAGCTGTTCTGACCAAGGCGCGTGAATCCGGACACTATGTCAGCATTGTGACTGGTCGTCCAAACCGAATCTCTGCCGACATTTACGACGAGTTACAACTGGACAGTCCCATGATCAACTTTAACGGTAGCCTGGGGCACGTCCCCCACCACCATTGGCGTGATGAGTATCAGTACACGTTCAATAAGGAAATTGCCCTAGACCTGTTGGCCCATCGTCAGGAATTAGGCATCAACATGATTGCTGCCGAAGGTAAGAACCTCTTCTTGGCTGTGCGGGACCAACCGGTGGAAGTCGGCTTCTTCCCCTCTGTTTTGCAGAGTAACCAGATTCTCAACCAGAAGACATTGTTGGAGAACCCAACCAGCTTGACCATCGCGATTGACCGTAGTCATCAGGAACACTTACTCAGCTACTTAAACCTGAACTTCGGCGACGAAATTGACGCCGCTCCTTGGGGTGGTCCGAACTCCGTGGTAGAACTAGGCGCCAAGGGTGTGCAAAAAGCTACTGGGGTAGAAGTGCTGGCGCACCACTTCCACGTGGAACGGAAGAACATCATTGCCTTTGGTGACGAACACAATGACTCGGCCATGATCGACTACGCCGGTTGGGGCGTGGCCATGCAAAATGCCACGACGCCCATCAAGAACCTGGCCCAGGACGTGACAACGTTAGATAACGACCACGATGGTCTGGCCAACTACTTGGAAAATTATTTAAAATTGGCCGAATAAGCCACTACTGAGCACCACACCGATCCGACAATTGTTGGGTCAGTGTGGTTTTTTTTGCTCCCATACTCTTACTAACGAAATCCAACCATAATTTGTCACCTACTTTCGTTTCACCCACCGAATTGATTCACACCCTGCACTCCGACGGCCAGGGTGGCGCCTCGCAGTGTCGACAGTGTTGATTGACATTTTGGGTCAATCTACAGCGTGGGACGAGCTTTGGGACTCGTGGGCTATCGAGACCCAAAGTCGAGAGGAAAGACCGCTCCTCAGGCTTGCCTCGGTCCCCACAGCGAAGCGCTGCCCTGGCCAACCGTAGTCACATACTGGGTCAACTATCGTCGTAAATAAAAAACCAGCCGACGCAAATAGCGTCAACTGGTTAAAATTAAAATTTAGTCTTGTTCAAAAGCTTGCGTAGCCTTGATAGCGGCTTGCCATCCACGGTAGCAATGAGCCCGCTTATCTTCGTCCATCTTAGGAACGAATTCATCACGCGACTCGTGCATCTTCCGGATGGTAGCCATGTCTGGCCAGAAACCAACGGCCAATCCTGCCAGGTAAGCAGCCCCTAAAGCAGTCGTTTCGTTGATGGCAGCTCGTTTGATCGGTGTATTCAGAATGTCCGCCTGGAACTGCATCAAGAAGTCGTTGTTAGCGGCCCCACCATCGACGCTCAATGACTGGAGGTCAAGACCCGTTTCGGCACTCATGGTATCCACCACGTCCCGCGTCTGGTACGCAATCGCCTCGACAGTAGCCCGGACAAACTGTTCCCGTGTGGTCCCACGAGTCAGGCCAAAGACGGCCCCCCGTGTTTCTTGATTCCAGTATGGTGCACCCAACCCAGTAAAGGCGGGCACGACGTACACGTTACCAGTTGTCTTGGCATCCACAGCCATTTTTTCCGATTCACTGGCATGTTCAAAGAACCGCATCCCATCACGCAACCACTGGATAGCGGACCCCGCAACGAAGATGGACCCCTCCAACGCGTAGGTAACCTCACCATTCAAGCCATAGGCAATCGTAGTCAGTAACCCATTGTGGGACAGAGTAGGTTCGGTCCCGGTGTTCATCACGATGAACGCCCCGGTTCCGTAAGTGTTCTTGATCATCCCTTTATCAAAGGCCGTTTGCCCAAATAAGGCTGCTTGTTGGTCCCCCGCAATTCCGGCGATTGGTACTTGCACACCAGAGAACGTGTAACCAGCGGTGTAACCGTAAATTTCAGAGGATGACCGAACGTCTGGCAGCATTGCGGCTGGAATATCCAACCAACTTAAAATGTCGTCATCCCACTTCAAGTCGTGAATGTTGTACAACATGGTCCGACTGGCGTTGGTGTAGTCAGTCGCGTGGACCCGGCCCCCCGTCAGCTTCCAAAGGATCCAGGTGTCAATGGTCCCAAATAACAGTTCACCGCGTTCGGCGCGTTCCTGTGATCCCGGCACGTGGTCCAGAATCCAGCGAATCTTGGTTGCGGAGAAGTACGAGTCGATTACCAAGCCCGTCTTCTGATGAATCTTTTCTTGATAGCCTTCATCCTTCAGACGGTCGGCAATTTCACTGGTTTGCTTTGATTGCCAAACGACCGCATGGTAGATGGGTTCACCAGTCTTCTTGTCCCAAATGATTGCCGTTTCCCGTTGGTTGGTGATTCCGATACCGCGCACCTTGTAAGGTTGCACGTCGGAATCAATCAACGCATCAGAAATAACAGATTGCACCGCGTTCCAGATTTCGTTGGCATCATGCTCGACCCAACCTGGTTGAGGGAAGTATTGATGGAACTCCCGTTGTGCCTGTCCAGCAATCTGGCCGTGCCGGTCGAATAAAATAGCCCGGGTACTCGTCGTCCCTTCGTCAATTGCCATCATGTATTGTTGATCATTCATCGTTCGACTCTCCATTCATTCGTTGTTAGCAACGGCCGATTTCTGCCGTGATTTCACACTTGTTACCAGTATACCGAAAAGTCACGCTAACGCCAAACTTTTTTAAAAATGAAACCGCCATCAACTCCGATGCAACGGGATTGGTGGCGGTTTATAAGTTTTCACAAATATTTTTTACTTTTCGTCGCTCTTAAGAACACCTGCAACCCCATAACGGTTAGGTTGCATCTCCCGTAAGATGACGTGAACGTGTTCAGCAGGCGCACCCGTATTCTTGGTAACTGCGGTAGTAACGTCCTGAACGAGGGCCTTCAATTGGTCCTGTGAGCGGCCGGCAATTAAATCGATGTTAACGATTGGCATGAAACTCGTCCCCTTCTATATTCAGTATATACATCATTATAACGTTACTTATACAGAGAGGCAATCACCACTACTTACTTTCCTGTGAGGTTTGCCGTAATTTCAATTGTTCCTTTTCGTTGTAGAAGTTTCCTTCAATATCGACGGTGTTGACCAGGTTGACGAAAGCGTGTTCATCAACTTCCTTCACCGATCGCTCCAATGTATAAAGTTCATACCGCGAAATAACTGTCATTAGCACCGCACCGTTCGTCCGTGTGTACGCGCCAAATGAAGGAATCACCGTAATTCCCCGAATCAGTGTTGAGTTCAGTTGCGTAATCACTTCATCTTGCTTGGTCGTCACGATAAAGGCGGTCAGCTTTTGGTGACGCGTGTGAATGCTATCAACCACCCGTGACATCGCGTAGATGGAAATAATGGTGTATAGGGCACTTTGCCAACCGAATAAGGCACCAGCAACCAAGACGATGGCAAAGTTTATGGCCATCATCAGCGTCCCTATCGTCCGACCAGTCGTCTTTTCCAGTACGACCGCCACGATATCCATCCCACCAGTTGAGAAACCATTTTTCAGTGGGTAAGCCACTCCAACACCGGTCAAGATTCCCCCAAATAAGGCCCCTAGTAGCGGGTTATCCGAGATATTGACCACTGGCATGACAATCGCCAAGATAGACGTCAGCAGGGCAACCAGGATGGAATAAAACGTGAAGCTCCGGCCAACCTTGAACCACCCCAACAACCCAATGGGAATGTTGAAGAGTAAGATAAACCAACCAGTACTGAGGTGAACACCCACCGTATCCAATAACATCGCCACAATTTGAGCAATACCATTGATCCCGGCACTGAATATTTTTCCGGGAATCAGGAAGTCGTTCAAGGCAACCACGTTAATGATGGATGCGAACACCACAATTAGGACGTTCTTTCCAATTTCTCGTTTACGAAGATTAAACTTCATGCTTTTCGTATGCCCCTTTCTTCTCTTGCTTTATCCTACTCATTTAACCACAACACCCCCGGCTTTACTAGCGAAACCGAACACTTTTCTCAGACAGTTACTGAGAGATTTTCCCAAATGTCCCATGTTTGCCCGCGTATTCGGTGTATAAATATTTATTTTTATCGCAAAATCAAGCAATTTTATAAAATAATCCTTGTAAAACGGCCGCAATTCCCGCTAAAAATGCTAGAATAGAGAGCGTGATTTTATTCAGACATTGAAAGGAGCGCTCCCATGAATTATTCCGCTTGTACGAGTATCTTAATTGGTCCTCAAGCGACCATGGACGGCTCGGTCATCATTGGCCGCAATGAAGATGCAAAGGCTGCCTGGCCTAAACACTTTGTCGTTCACCCAGCTCAAACGGCCACAACACCGCAAACCTTTACTAGCACGGACAATGGCTTTACTATGCCGTTGCCTGACCATGCTGCCAAGTACACGGCGACCCCCGAATGGACAGCCAAGTTCGGTCTGTTCGAAGAAGATGGCTTCAATGAATACGGGGTGGCCATGAGTGCAACCGAAAGTACCTATTCTAATGAACGGGTACTGGGGGCCGACCCCCTGGTCAAGGATGGTATCGGAGAAGAGGCTATGGTTACCGTAGTTCTTCCTTATATCCATACCGCTCGAGAAGGGGTCGCCCGGCTGGGCCAATTGATCGAACATTATGGAACCTGTGAATCCAACGGTATCCTGTTTGCCGATCAGACCGAAGCCTGGTACCTTGAAACCGGTGCGGGCCACTACTGGGTCGCCCAACGCATCCCCGCTAACGGGTACGCCGTTGTTGCCAATCAGATGGCCATTCAAGCCATTGACTTCAATGACGCCGACAACTTCATGTTTGCTCGCCACCTGCAGGAATTCGTGGCTACTAACCACTTGAATCCACACAGTCACGGATTCATTTGGCGCGACATCTTCGGGACCCAGGATCAATCGGACCTCTACTACAACACGCCACGGGTCTGGTACGGTCAGAAAACACTGACGCCTAGTGTCAACGCTGAACCCCAGTCGTTTGACCTACCCTTTATTCAATACGCTGACCGGCTGCTAGCCGTCGATGACGCTCAGGCCTACTTGAGTAGTCATTACGAAGAAACCCCATTTGATCCCGTGGGTAACGGTTCCGCCGCTGAAAAACACCGCTTCCGCCCAATCAGCCTAGCAAAGACCCAGGAATCTCACGTCCTGCAGCTGCGGCCCAACATGGACCCAGCGTTAGCCGGTATTCAGTGGTTGGCAATGGGAGTCGCTGCGCAAAGCGTCTACGTTCCATTCTACGCCGGTATTACCAGTACCCCGGCGGCCTACCACTTGGGTAAGGAGACCTATGACGCGGATTCCGCTTACTGGGTCTACAAGTTGATCAGTGTCCTGACCGACGCACACTACCATGAGGCTTGGCCAACGGTTAGCGCCGTTCAAAAAGACCTCCGCATCGCCTTTAAACAGTCTGTCCAACAGACGGACCAGATCGGCCAACGCCTGCACGGTTCCGAGCTGGCCGATTACTTAACCCAACAGGGTGCCACGAACGCTGCATTGGGAATTCAGCGTTACCGTGACTTAGCAGCAACGTTGATCACACAAGCAACGGACCTTGGTCCCCTCAATTATCATCAGGATTTGAACTTATAACACACGGGTAAGGGGCACCCCCTTCACCACACATAAATGGGAGATATTATACACATGACTAATAAAAAGAAGATTGGACTATCTAGTCTGATCTTAATGATTTTCTCGGCCATCTACGGTTTTGCCAACACGACCGTGGCCTACGACCAAATGGGCTATGCCAGTATCATCTGGTACGTCCTCGCTGCCTTACTGTTCTTCCTACCGAGTGCTTTGATGCTGGCCGAATATGGGTCCGCCTTCAAAGAAGCTCGGGGCGGAATCTATTCCTGGTTGACCGGTTCGATCGGTGAAAAGTGGGCCTTCATTGGGACCTTCATCTGGTTATCATCCTGGATCATCTGGATGCTTTCCACGTCGACGAAGGTTTGGATCCCCCTTTCCACGTTAATTTCTGGGAGCGACCAGACGCAGACTTGGTCCTTCTTAGGACTGACCTCGACGCAAACGATTGGTTTACTCGGTATCGTCTGGATTCTGGCAGTGACCTTCTTCGCCACCCAGGGGGTTAGCTCCGTGGCCCGCATCTCCGCTTTAGGTGGGCTGTTCGTCATGTTCTTGACCGGGATCTTCATCATCGCTAGTTTTATTATTTTAATCTTAAATGGTGGTCACTTAGCTGAACCCATCAATGGGATTCACAGTTTTATCGCCTCACCTAACCCACAATTCTCTTCGCCCATGGCTCTGATGTCGTTTGTGACCTACGCCGTCTTCGCCTACGCCGGGATGGAATCCATGGGAGGTATCACCGACTCCATGGACAAGCCTGAAAAGACCTTCCCAAAGGGGTTGATCATCTCCACCATTGCCATTACGATCATGTACTCACTATCCATCTTCCTCTGGGGAATCAGTGCTAACTGGGGTGACGTCTTGGGTAAGAACCAAGTCAACCTGGGGAACATCACCTACGTTCTGATGAATAACTTAGGACTCGTGCTCGGCCACGCCATGCACCTATCCAACGGTACGGCCATCATCATTGGCCATAGTTTAGCGCGCTTAACCGGGTTAAGCATGTTCATGGGTTACTTAGGTTCCTTCTTTGTTCTGGTCTACTCACCACTGAAGTCCTTCATCATGGGGTCTTCACCAGAGCTCTGGCCAAAGCGGATGACCAAGCTAAATGCCGTGGGAATGCCCGCCTTCTCCATGTGGCTACAAGCCATCGTGGTCGCTGTCTTTATCTTCTTTGTTGCCTTTGGTGGGAATGCCGCTAACAAGTTCTACTTGATTTTGACGGATATGGGAAACGTTTCAACGTCCTTCCCATACTTATTCTTGATTGGGGCTTTCCCATTCTTCAAGCGTCGGACCGATTTGGAACGACCATTTGAGGTCTTCAAAAATAAATTCTGGACCAACCTCATTGTGACGGTTGTCCTGATTATCTTGGTCGGTGGAATCGGCTTCACCTGCCTGGAACCCATCATGGATCACGATTACATGACGGCCTTCTGGACGATCATCGGACCAATCTTCTTCGGGGCTGTAGCTTGGATCTTCTACTACAACGCACAAAAGCGTTCAACTAACAATAAGACCGCTACAGATGAGGATTAATTCATAATTACAAAATTTAAGAACGTGCGCCAAAAGGCGGTTAATGCTCATTGACTACCTTTTGGCGCACGTTTCGACCATGTATGTTTGGAGTACAAAAAGGGTTTGAGATGAAGTGAACCCTTAAAGTTGGACACAGAATTTACGCTGCCTTCTGGATGGCGAGTTCCCGGTATTTTTCCGGGGACTTGCCATCCAGTTTTGTTTTGATCCGACGTTTATTGTAAAAGTTGATCCATTCAGTCATAGCTTGAGTCAAGTCTTCCTTGTTCTCAAAATGTTCATCCATAACTTCGACCTTCATGATGTGGAAGAATGATTCAACTGACGCATTGTCTAGGCAAGTTGCTTTGCGTGACATACTTTGAAATACGCGATGTTCTTTGAGTGTTTCTCGCCAGAATTTGTGTTGGTACTGGAAGCCTTGATCCGTGTGGACTGTTGTTCGATAGCCTAATTTTGGCAATCTCTCTAAGGCTTCTTTAAGCGGTTTTAAAGCGAACTCTACTGTCGGATGGTCACTGATGTTGAAAGCCAATACTTCGCCTGAGAAGAGGTCAATGACTGGTTCTAAGTAGACCCGTTCACTTTGACTCATACCACCATATCGAAATTCACTAACATCTGTGACCAGTTTCTGATAAGGACGGTCCGTCTTGAATCGTCGGTTTAACCGATTTGACGCAATTTTACCAACGGTTCCTTTGTATGAATTATATTTACGTTTTTGGCGATTGTATGCTAAACAAAGCCAATCATGCTCATGCATTAAGCGTAAGACTCGCTTATGATTCACTGTGAATCCATGTTCTTGTAAGGCTTTAGTTAGTCGTCGATAACCATACTTCTTGGTGTACTTAGAATCCTCCTGCCGAATCTCATCGATTGCCTGAATGATTGGAGAATCATCTAGTTTTTCACGCTGACGATGTGAGCGTGCGTAATAATACGTACTTCTTGGTACTTTGACGACCTTGAGTAGGAGCTTGATGGGCACTTGAAAGACCTGCCTTAACTCGGTCACTATTTGCGAGATTTCTTGTCTGCTGACTTCTTCTGAGCTAAGGCATCGAGTTTTTTTAGGTATTCATTCTCAATCTTTAACATCAAGTTTTCTTGTTTTAATTGCTTCAATTCATCGGCGGTACTGGAGTTATTGCGACTCTTTGAAGGCTTCGTTTGCTTATGTTTAGCCATGATTTTAGGCTTTCCTCGCTTCCGTTCAAGGCCAGCGATTCCTTGCTCCTCAAAGCGCTTCTCCCATTGCCAGATGGTGCTTGGCGAAGATAGATTGAAGTGCAGAGCCGTTACCGGAAGCGAGGCCTGATGTTGTTTTCTCCAGTTTAATACATCAACCTTGAACTGACTAGAATATTCTGGCTTCTGATCCTTCAGCTTCAATCCAGCTATACCGTATTTCCGGAAGCGACTAACCCAAAGAAGGATAGTTTCTTCCTTGCTGATACCATGTTTTCTGGCCAATGAGGTTGATCCAACTCCACTCAAATATTCAGTGACGACCTTAATTCTAAAATCTAAATCAAACTTAACCATAGTAAAACCCCCAAGGTTGGACTTTCTGTCCAACCTTGGGGGTTCACTTCAAGACTTTTGTCTCAAACCCTTTTTGTACTCCAAACGTCTACCGTCAAAATACTCAAAAAATCCTCACTCATCACAGTGAAAGGACGATAACCAACCGCTTCTATTCATCTTCATCCGTCGTTGAATCAATTTTGGCTTGATGTTCAACATCGAGCTGGTACAGCTCCGCTTCAATTTTCTCCTGATGATCATGAAAATGATTCAATTTGTAGTCCAGCAAGTCAATGGCCGTCTGCAAGTCTGCCCGTTTTTCTTTCATCACACCCAACTGAGACTTTAAAAGAGCAAATTCTGCCTCACCCGTATCTTCCGGAGAATCAAACAGTTCAATGTAATGGCGAAGATTTTCGATACTCATCCCTGCAGACCGCATTTGCGTCACAAACTGAATCCGTCGAATGATTCGGTCATCAATGTCCCGGTTACCCACTTCAGTCCGATCGATTGCTGGAATCAGTAATTCCTTCTCATAATAACGAATCGCTGCCGAGGACACGCCAGTTTTTTCGCTGGCTTCTTTAATGTTCATGATTAGCTTCCTTTCTCGTCTGACTGACCCAGCCAATTCACAGCCAAACCAGTTTATCTGACTTAAGAATAGCATTGTCTGAACACCAGATAAAGTGAAGGGGCTTCAGTAACTAACCGCCAACTGAAACTAACTGAAAAAAGGCCTGAGACTTTTGTCCCAAACCTAATTTCACGTTAACTAGCAATGTCGTTACCATCAATTGAAGGTGCTTAAAACCAGTTACGCTGTTTATGGCAATGATAAGAAGTCAATCGTCTTCGGCATGCGAACAACCTAGCCAATCTAGCAGTGCCAACACATGTTAATTCTGAACTGAAGCAAACGATTTATCTTTCAGACTTCAACAATTTACGCCAAGGTCGACATATCAATCACATAACGGTAATGCACTTTGCTGTCCAGAATATTTTGGTAAGCCTGACCGACATCATCGATACCAATCATTTCAATCTGTGGCTTGACGTTGTTCTTAGCAGCAAAGTCGAGCATTTCCTGCGTCATTTGAATGCCACCAACGTTAGAAGCCGTGACCTTCGCTTGATTTCCAAAAATTGAGAATAAATTAAAATGAATGTCGTTGCTAGGGATTCCCACGTAACAGAAAACACCATTAGCCTTAACTAGCGGCAAATAACTGTTCAGGTCCATATCAGCAGCTACGGTATTCAGAATAAAGTCAAAATGGCCTGCTAATGCTTGAAAATCTGCTGGCGACTTTAAAATTTGATAGTCGTTGGCACCAAATTGTTGTGCTTCATTTCGCTTACTCTCGGAGTGACCCAAGACTGTGACATGTGCGCCCATCTTAGCAGCAAATTGTACCGCAATGTGGCCTAAGCCACCTAAACCAATGACGGCCACGTTACTATCCTTACCAACGTTAAATCGCTTCAAGGGGTTGTAGGTCGTAATCCCGGCACACAACAGCGGTGCGGCATCCTGCAAAGCCAGTTCATCAGGAATGTGTAAGACAAAATGATCTTTGACCACGATGGCTTGTGAGTACCCACCTTGTGTAATTGTTCCGTCATCATCCTCTGAATCAAAGACCACAACCACGCCATGTTCACAGAATTGTTCCTGTCCCGCTTTGCAAGCAGCACACTTACCACACGAGTTAACGAAACACCCAACACCTACCCGGTCGCCAGGTTTAAAGTTCTGGACGTTACTTCCAGTGGCTGTAACAATTCCAGAAATTTCATGACCAGGAACCATTGGAAAATGTGCGCCTTGCCACTGAACCATGCTGACGTCACTGTGACAAATACCACAATACTTAATGTCGATAGCAACGTCGTCTGGCCGCAAATCCCGCCGTTGAATCACTGTTTGATTAAATGAAGCAAAATCGCCCTTGGTATCAGCGGCGAGTGCTTTAACTGATTGACCCATCAATAATCACTCCATATTCTATATTCTTTCTATACTAACTTTGTGTCGAAACACAAACCAACCGAAACTGGTTAATCTATTCTTCAGCTGGAAAATCTGTCGAAGCAGCTAACTCCTTCTGAGCTTTAAAGTCTGCTACTCGCTTTTCCAATGTGACAATCGTATTTTCTAGTGCATCAGAACCCAAAACCATTCGCAATGGTGCTGGTTCTTGGTCAACACTTTCAATGATTCGACTGGCCATCCGCACTGGATCACCAGGAGCTAAACCGTTCGCGGGATCTAGCATCTTTTGAAAAGAATGCGCCGGGTTGTCTTTGTAAGCTGGTAAGAAATTAGCAACTTGCGCACTCCCGTAGCGGAACTCAGTGCGAGCACCACCCGGTTCAACGATAGTCACACCAATGTTAAAGCTGGCAACCTCCTGAGCAACAGCTTCCATAAACCCTTCAATTCCGAACTTTGCTGCATGATACATTGAGTTGCCTGGGAAAGCCACCTGACCGCCGTACGATGAGATTTGAACCAACCGACCATGTCCTTGCGCCCGCATACTTGGCAGAATTGCCCGAACCATTTGAATCGAACCGGTTAGATCAGTCGCAATAATTTGGTTAACTTCTTTGTCACTCAATTCTTCCGCGGCACCAAACAAGCCATATCCAGCATTATTAACGAGAACATCGATTTGATAAACCTTGGTTAAATCAGTTACTAACTGGTGAATGGCCGCAACATCCGTCACATCCAGCGTCTTACTGACAAACGTTTCAGGATACTGATTCACCAGGTCTTGAACTTTAGCCGTATTACGGACAGTTCCAATCACCGTTTTGCCCTGAGCTAACAGTTGCTCAGTCATTGCATGCCCAAAGCCACTGCTAACACCTGTAATCAACCATGTTTTGTTTTCCATTATTTTCAATCTCCTTTTACTTCCGATTAATTCAGAAATCAAACACCCTTAAATTCTGCATCAACCGTTAGGCTCAAATTCCGACCCGCCAGCTTAGACTGCAAAAGATCACCGCCAAGTTCCTTTGATGATTCTAACTTACTCCCTTGAAGTAACTTCAAGGCAAGAAAAATTCACCAACTTTTTGGAACTTATTTCGTGTACTTGATGACTCGTGCTGGGACACCAACGGCAACCGCATTATCGGGAATGTCCTTGGTCACTACAGCCCCAGTCCCAATGATGGCATTTTCACCAATCGTCACTCCAGGGGCCACATTCACCCGCGCACCTAACCAAGCATTTTTCTTAATATGAATTTCCTTCGTACTAATCATGCGGATATTATTTGGCTCATGGTTGTCGGTAAACAAGCCAACTCCTGGACCCATCATGACACCATCGTCAATCGTAATGGTCCCCACAGACATCATGGTCAAATTATGATTGGCGTAGACATTCTTCCCCAAGTTAACGCGATTTCCACAGTCAATATACATCGGTGGTGTGAAAAAAGTACCATCGTGCATTTGCCCATGTGAAGTGAACCCCCAAGGTTGGACAGAAAGTCCAACCTTGGGGGTTTTACTATGGTTAAGTTTGATTTAGATTTTAGAATTAAGGTCGTCACTGAATATTTGAGTGGAGTTGGATCAACCTCATTGGCCAGAAAACATGGTATCAGCAAGGAAGAAACTATCCTTCTTTGGGTTAGTCGCTTCCGGAAATACGGTATAGCTGGATTGAAGCTGAAGGATCAGAAGCCAGAATATTCTAGTCAGTTCAAGGTTGATGTATTAAACTGGAGAAAACAACATCAGGCCTCGCTTCCGGTAACGGCTCTGCACTTCAATCTATCTTCGCCAAGCACCATCTGGCAATGGGAGAAGCGCTTTGAGGAGCAAGGAATCGCTGGCCTTGAACGGAAGCGAGGAAAGCCTAAAATCATGGCTAAACATAAGCAAACGAAGCCTTCAAAGAGTCGCAATAACTCCAGTACCGCCGATGAATTGAAGCAATTAAAACAAGAAAACTTGATGTTAAAGATTGAGAATGAATACCTAAAAAAACTCGATGCCTTAGCTCAGAAGAAGTCAGCAGACAAGAAATCTCGCAAATAGTGACCGAGTTAAGGCAGGTCTTTCAAGTGCCCATCAAGCTCCTACTCAAGGTCGTCAAAGTACCAAGAAGTACGTATTATTACGCACGCTCACATCGTCAGCGTGAAAAACTAGATGATTCTCCAATCATTCAGGCAATCGATGAGATTCGGCAGGAGGATTCTAAGTACACCAAGAAGTATGGTTATCGACGACTAACTAAAGCCTTACAAGAACATGGATTCACAGTGAATCATAAGCGAGTCTTACGCTTAATGCATGAGCATGATTGGCTTTGTTTAGCATACAATCGCCAAAAACGTAAATATAATTCATACAAAGGAACCGTTGGTAAAATTGCGTCAAATCGGTTAAACCGACGATTCAAGACGGACCGTCCTTATCAGAAACTGGTCACAGATGTTAGTGAATTTCGATATGGTGGTATGAGTCAAAGTGAACGGGTCTACTTAGAACCAGTCATTGACCTCTTCTCAGGCGAAGTATTGGCTTTCAACATCAGTGACCATCCGACAGTAGAGTTCGCTTTAAAACCGCTTAAAGAAGCCTTAGAGAGATTGCCAAAATTAGGCTATCGAACAACAGTCCACACGGATCAAGGCTTCCAGTACCAACACAAATTCTGGCGAGAAACACTCAAAGAACATCGCGTATTTCAAAGTATGTCACGCAAAGCAACTTGCCTAGACAATGCGTCAGTTGAATCATTCTTCCACATCATGAAGGTCGAAGTTATGGATGAACATTTTGAGAACAAGGAAGACTTGACTCAAGCTATGACTGAATGGATCAACTTTTACAATAAACGTCGGATCAAAACAAAACTGGATGGCAAGTCCCCGGAAAAATACCGGGAACTCGCCATCCAGAAGGCAGCGTAAATTCTGTGTCCAACTTTAAGGGTTCACTTCAATGTAATAGTTCATTTTCTAGTGCAAGCACTTTTTCATGCTCGCTTGGTCTGGTAGCGTTAATGTCATGGCAAATATCGTTACACCGGTCAATCTCGCCATGAACTTCCTGTTGATACTGCGCATTACGAATATCAATCTTCTTGCCTGCATATAGCTCATCAAAAATAGACATATTCAATCCTCCTTGGGTACGACATCATTGACCAAGCCGCCATTGTTAACCTTGGCGGCTAGTCAATGCAGCCAACAGCTCATCCTAACTTTTGGAATAATCTTATTTAGTATCCCTGGTTACTTCCCTTCTTCTCTTGCAATGTCTCTACCTTAGACCCTTGAAGTAACTGCAAGGCAAGCCTTTTTTAAAAATTAGTTCCAAAAAAAGCTCGTCAACAGATTCAGAAAGAATCTGCGACGAGCTTTTCTGGACATCGTGCTCCGTAGAAGGCCATTCACCGCGGTGACTATTTGAATTCCACGTTCACACCATCCGGCTATACGGATCGACGACTAGCGCCTCCGACATTAAAACCTCTGTATAAATATCGTGAATTAGATTTAAATCGACAACGTGCTGCCGGGCTTGTTCCGTTAAAAACTCCCGTTCACTTGCAAATGCTTGCATCATTGCCCATCGTTGGTCACAGCTTTGAAGATACGTGATGGCAGCGTGATGGCTAACGGTCTGCCGCCACCGTCGCAGAAATAACCGTAAGCGATTGGTATTATTTTGATCACGTAACTCGTAGATAACCGTCTGCTTTACCTCTGCGGTCAAATCTAACGCCTGAACTCGTTGAATCCCGACTGCTGTCATTTCTCGACGAAGCCGGATCAAAATAGCTGACTTACTAAGCTGATCGTTATCTTGCGGCAAAAGCCACTTGAAAAGAATCGTCGGCACTAGCATGCTGACAATAATTACGACCGTTTCCACTAAAATAACCTGTTGAAATTGCCCAGTTGGGACCATGCCGAGAATTGAGAACGTCATGGCTAACGTTACCGTCCCGTGAACGCCACCCAGTGCAAATAGCCAACTATCCCGCCAATGTCGCCGGGCGATGAACCCGTAAGCATAGATGACGCGGCACAAGACGAGCAGCAGATAAACAGCGAGTCCTAGCCATAACCATTGAACCGACTGGAACATCTGGCGATATTGACTGCTGACAATCCGTTCCAGGCTAATTCCCAGAATAACAAAAACAGCGCCATTCAAAATTTCCGAACTAAAATTCATGAGTTGCAGGCCAAAGTACATTTGTCGCGGCGAACTAAACCGACTACTGTTAGCTTCACCATTGTGGACGAGACCCGCCACAACTACAGCAATAATCCCCGAGACCGTAAATTCTTCCGCTACCAGATAAATGATAATGGGCGTTAACAGGTAGATTAAGGACTGTGAGGACACCACATTGGCATCGGTCCGCACCAATGCTTGCCGAAACAGCATAAATGCCCCTGCCAGTACGGCTCCCACGAAAGCACCACCCACTGCCGAAACCAGCAATTTACCAACATTTTGGCCAAAGGAGAACTCACTAGTCTTCAACCACAACAATCCCGCCTGAAGCAGAATCAAGCCAGTTGCATCGTTAAAGAGTGATTCCATTTTTAACTGATTGCCCAAGCGCTCGCTGATTTTACGACCGGTGACAACTGATTCAAACGCCGTTGCATCAGTTGGCGTACTGATAGCCACCATCACTAGGGCTAGCGGGAGACTAACAGCAAAGACGCCGTGTAGACCCAACGTTGCAACGACGGCGGAAACAATGGCCAAGATAAAGGCAGTTCCCAAAATACTAGGAATTCGTCGACCTACCCGAACCATCGGCGTAATCTGGCCCTCGAAAAACAACAATGGCGCCAGAATAAAAATCATAAAGGTCTCATTCTCAAATTCCAGTACTAAATGGTTTAAACCAGGAATGAGTGCCACAATAATCCCCGCTGCTAGCGCAAAATAAGTGTTCGATATTTTAGGTAACCACTGTGCGACCAAATTTGCTACTGCAACAGTAAGTAGTAAGACAAACGTCGATGTAAATAATGCCATATAAGTCTCCTTCCTTAACGCAATTTTATTTAATTATACGCCAAAAAGGGCAGCTATCCACTAGGTAGCTGCCCTTAATCATTAACGGCTGACAACACACGATACAACCAGCTACTGCTGGATTCTTGAGACCATCAATTTTGATAAGTTACCATTAATATACGGGCCGGTCTTGACCCTCGGTAGCGGGATCTGCAATTCCAATACTATCCCGACTGTACTTGGTGGGGTCAGCAACTATCGTCAAAACAACGTCGGCTACACTCTCTCGTGAGCCTGAAACACCATTGTAGGCCTGGTCCTTGGTGGTCACCACGTATTTAACACCACGATCATTCAACCATGGTAGTCGCAACGTCGTGTAGTCCAAGCCCGAGTCAGCCAATAAACGATCGGAGCGCCGAGCTGGTGCCATCCCCGCACCAATCATCTCTGAATTCCACCGACCAAACTCACCGCCAACTTCATTGTATACACCCAAAACATTTGCAAACAAAACTCGGGAAACGGCATTGGCCTTCATCCCTGCAATAACACTCTTGGTTAACCGGTTCTGTTGGTCATGGTCGACAACGGCAACAAACACCATGTCTTGACCAACCATGGCGGCACTCACAGCAGCTGGATCGGTGATATCTCCTTCAACTAACGTCACCCATGGATTATCTTGCAAATTGGCTAAACGACTAGTATTTCTTAAGAACAGGGTTAATTCAACCTCTGAGAATTGATCTTCCGTTAGAATACGGTGTTCAACAATTTGGGCAATCTGCCCGTTAGCTGCTAAAATCATTACTTTTTTAGTCATTATGAAAACTCCTTTTAAATTAACTTCACGAAACGAATAAATCACGACATAGATGGACGCTAACTATAGGCACAATAGTGACTCACTAATCACCTGACTGAACTTGTGCGACCCACGCCGCAACGCGTTTATCGGCTTGGTCCACCTGATTACCATCGACGACTAACGCCGGAACAAATCGATTTTTCTGGGAACCTTGATTCTCTAAAATATCCTGAATTCGCTCAACACTATTTCCTTGCCCATACCCACCCTCGGTCATAAAGGGGGCAATTTGTTTATGCGTTAACTGGCGACCATTTGCCATTAGGAATGCCGTCATTGGATGCGCTAACGTCATTGCCCAGATCGGATAACCTAAATAAATGGTCTCATACCGACTCAAATCGGGAACCTGCAAGTTTAGCTCAGGGAAGTTGGCCGACTCCCGTTCTAAATTGGCCCGCGACAATGTCTGCGGGTAACTGGCTGCGTATGGCCTCTCAACAACAATTTCTAGGAGATCTGCACTCGTCTGCTTGGCAATTTTACTGGCCAGCAGTTCTGTACTTCCAGACCGCGAGAAATAAATAATTAAGCTCCGCGCCGTTTTAGTTAAATGCCGAGTCGGTCGATTCTGGCTGTTGGTGTCCTGACCGTCAGATTCGGTACCGGCACCATTCCGCCAAGCCCCCGCCGACTTTCCTAATTGATAAGCTGTTATTGGCTGGCCAGCAATTTTTTCGTTTGCCGAACCTGCTGACCGGTTCTTAACACGATTGTTCAAACCCATCGTAGCCATCCCTCCTATAGACGTAACCGTGGAATACCACAGCTAACACTGCGTATTATTACCATCATTTTTTTCACAACTTCTGAATCAGCTGGCTAAAGGATATCCTTAAATTTTATATCGCTTCAATTGAATGACCTTATCATAAGGCCAAAAACCACTCTTGAAAATTACTTGATAAACAAGCTACCATACGTTTGACGCATACTTGAAAGCTGATCAAACGATTGAAAGGTATTTACCAAATGACGATTACCTGCAACTGCCAATCTACGCCAACTACTCACTCCCCCAGAAAAAAAGACTATTTCCACTAATAAGAGAGCTCCAGCAACTACGGTCCACCACACGCGAACACTATTAAGCCACCAGAATCGTCTAGCCAATTGGCTCTAATTGCAGTTTAGCATGATCCCCACTGAAGGCCTTACGCACGTAACTCTCCCAAGGCTTACTTAATGTAAATCGACTTATGTTCAACACTTATATGGCCCTGAAGTAAACTTTAAGGTGTATGATGACTTTATTAAGTTGATTAAAGGAGTGTGCTTTATGGAAACTGTAAAACTAAATGATGGTAACTCAATGCCCGTCTTTGGCTTTGGCGTCTTTCAAATCGCTGATTTGAATGTTGCCGAACAAGCTGTCGTTGACGCAATTCATACCGGGTACCGCTTACTCGATACCGCCCAATCGTATGGTAACGAAGAAGCTGTCGGTAAGGGGATTAAACGTTCAGGGGTTAAGCGTGAAGACCTATTTATCACCTCTAAGTTATGGGTAACCGACACTGGCTACGATGCAACCAAGAAGGCCTTTGAAACATCCCTTAAGAAACTCCAGCTGGACTACCTTGACCTCTACCTCATTCACCAACCCTATGGCGACGTTTATGGGTCCTGGCGGGCGATGGAAGATTTACAAAAAGAAGGTAAGATCAAGTCGATTGGTCTCTCCAACTTCGATAGTGACCGGCTGATTGATTTGACTCTGTTTAATGACATTAAACCGGCCCTCAACCAGATCGAAATCAATCCCTGGAACCAGCAGCCTACAAGTATTGACTTCATGCGTGAGCAAAACATTCAACCAGAGGCGTGGGCTCCATTTGCTGAAGGTAAGCACGATATTTTCACGAACGACGTTTTAAGTGGCATCGCAACCAGTCACAATAAATCCGTTGGCCAAGTTATCCTGCGTTGGTTGACCCAACAAAAAATTGTGGCTTTAGCAAAATCCGTTCATCAGGAACGAATGGCAGAAAACCTCGATATCTTTGACTTCACACTAACTGACGATGAAATGCAGGCCATCAGTCGCTTAGACCGGAAGGAAAGCCAATTCTTCAATCACCGTGATCCAGCAGCGGTGGCCCGGATTGCTACTCTACATTAATTTAGCCGTACCGATACTTACTAATTCTGGATTGAAGCAAACTATCTAGGGTCCAACCTTTAGGTAAAAATATAATAAGTTAACCTTTGAAGGGATCGTCCACGGTGGCGATCCCTTTTTTGCTGCTATCAAAGGAATTCTCAATTCCCAGACTTACCAAAGGGGCCTGAAGCAACAATCGCCCAGACCCCCTTACAATCAATTTAAACGATAACTAGCCAGCCATACCTACCCACGGCGCCGCAAAGTTCGGTCTGGCGTTTGCCCAATAAACAAGGGGACTTTCTCTTCGACCACATCACTAAATTCCAACCCGTACCAGCGCTTGGGCGACAGCGTGATGCGTTGTAACAATAATCGTCCTCCAATCAGTAATCGGTCCAATGCTGGCAGATTGCCTTGTACCCCCAGGTCCTGGAACTCTTGATTTAAAATAACAAATTTAAAGTTACCAACCCGGCGCTCTGGCATACTGGAATATCGGGGAGCTTGGTCATCCAACACTCCCTCTGCCAACAGGTCATTGACGATTTGGCGCAGATAGACGTTGAGCCGTTGTGGCTTCTTGAAACCCAGGTACAGTTGCACGTTCATCACGTTGCGCGTCCCCAGCGATTCTACAGTGTACGAGCACTCGTAAGGCGTGTCCGCCTCATTCACCGTCACAAACCAGTAGACCCGCGCACGCTTAGGCTGCTGATCCAGAATGGAATAAATGACCGCTCGCTTGATAGCGTAGTCGTCCGCCACGTTGCTTAGATAAACCAAATTTGTGGCAAACGGTGGCACATTTTTGTCCTTACTCAGCGCTTGCAACTGTGGTAAGAAGTTTAGTAAGGACACATCCTCTTTTTCCTCCAGGTGCGCGTCCCTGCGGCGATTACCGTAATACCAGAACACCATGACCGTCAAAATGAGCAGCGTAATGATCAGCGTGACGTACCCACCGTGTACGAACTTAACCAAGCTGGCTAAGAGAAACAAACTTTCCAGGAGACCGAAGCAGACGATGAAGGCCCGCGCCAACACCCTATGATGCCGCTTGCGGAGAAACGCGTGCAAGAGCACCGTCGTCATCAACATGGTTACTGTAATAGCCAACCCGTAGGCCGCCTCCATGTGGCTAGACGTGCGGAAGTACCAGACAATCGTCAGGGTAATCGCGCATAACAGCCAGTTCACGGTACCAATATACAGTTGGCTCTTCACGTGACCAGGAAATTTAATTCGCAGTCGCGGCAATAATTTGAGTCCCATGGCTTCATGAACCAGCGTAAAGGACCCCGTGATCAACGCTTGCGAGGCAATAATGGCCGCCAATGTAGCAATCACAATGGCAAACAACCGCCAGTGCGCGGGAACCATGGCGTAGAACGGGTTGACCGAGCGGATCGCCATGAGCTGCGCCGGGTGGTGAATCACCCAGGCCCCCTGACCCAGGTAGCTCAGCATCAACGTTACATACACGAATGGCCAGGTACCATAGATGTTGTGCTTTCCCACCTGGCCCATGTCCGAATACAGAGCTTCAGCCCCAGTGGTTGCCAGGAAGACACTCCCCAAAATAAAGATTCCCTGCCGATTAATGGGGCTGAATAAAAATTGTACCGCGTACAGTGGCGATAAAGCCCGTAACAGAGTCGGCAACGTTAGTAAATTGACTAGCCCCACGGCACCGATAAACCCAAACCAGATGAACATTAGCGGACCAAACGACCACCCAATTAGTTCTGTCCCAAAGCGTTGAATTAAGAAAAGCCCCAGCAGGATGCCCGTCACCACCGCCAAGACCCAACCCTGCGTCGTACTAAATTGTAGTGGACCCAGCGTTTGCCCTTTTAGGCCTTCAATCGCCGAAGTCACCGTCACAGCTGGCGTAAGCGTCCCATCCGCTAAAAGGGCCGCGCCACCAATCAGCGCAGGAATAATCAACCAACGCATGTGGTTGCGCACCAAGGCATAGAGGGCAAAGATCCCCCCTTCATGCCGGTTGTCGGCTCGCATGGCTAGTAAGATGTATTTAATCGTCGTAATCAGCATCAACGTCCAGAAAATCAACGAAATACTTCCCAACATCACGGGTGTACTGGCCGCCATTTCTTGATGACCGGCCGCACCGATAATGGCGTTCATCACGTACAATGGTGACGTCCCAATGTCTCCGTACACAATTCCTAGAGTCATCAACATCCCTAGTGCGGACAACCGCTGTGTCGTGGATTTCATGAACTCGCCCCCTACTCGCTACGAGGCCCATGATAGGCTGAATCACCAAGAACCCCAAACATTCAGTGGCAATTACGTCAGTCACTAACCGAATGTGGGGCGTTAAATTTAAGTCACTGTGAAACCCAATGGTGGCGCAACTCGCTGAGACCCCAGAGCATCACTGACCCTACTAGCCAAATAATACTCATTCCTTGAGTGAGCGTCGCCCCACTGATTTTGCCCGCAGAACGAAAGATTCGATAAAACCCCAAACCAAAAATATTCAGGGTGTACGTATTCACTCGTTCAGCATGTACGTATGCATAGGTCCCAGAGATGCTCATCGACAATAAGGCCGTGACAATCAAGAAACTAGCCAGTCCTTCAATACTTAATCGAATCAACCGATGTTTCATGAGTCGTCCCCCTTTGATTAAGGGCTAGACTACCGGGAACTTTCACCAATTGCGAGCAACTTGCGACGTTGTCCTCAATCGCTTAACAAACAAAAAACTCTCTGAGGGTGTCGCTTCGCTCTACCCTCGTAACCATATAGTGAAATGAACCGCCTTTCCCATTATACTTATGGGGAAGGCGGTTCACTGTTCATCGTAGCTTTATTGGCGCTGTCCCTAAGCCCGTACAAAAAACCGATGGCCTTTAGCTCCTGAGATTAACCAATTGTTGCCTTGAGCACGAATATAAAATTTCAATTCCTCAATAGCTGAAGGTGAATGGCCTACTAAACATTCTAGGAGGTATTCCCCATGGAAGTTGTCGCAGAGAGTGTCGCTGGAATTGACGTTCACCAAAAGCAAGTAACCATTACGGTTTTGATTGGTTCTTCTAGCGTTCAAAAACCTAAACGGTTTTCGAACAGATTCGGAACGACCACTAGTGCTTTAAAAGCTTGTGGTGAATGGTTAGTTGAAAAGAATGTTGAAAAAGTTGCGATGGAAAGTACTGGTCAATACTGGCGACCAGTCTGGCAGGTATTAGAATCTTTCAACTTTGATATGATTTTGTGTAATCCTCGAATCATTAAAAATATTCCAGGGAAGAAAACTGACCAAAAAGATTCAGAATGGTTAGCAGATCTAACCCGTTGTGGTCTTGTCTCAGCAAGCCTTATACCCCCACGCAATATCCAAGAATTAAGAGAATCTACCAGATCGCGAAAGAAGCTAATTCAATCAAGGACTCGAATTCGCAATGAAATTCATAACATTCTTCAACGATCAAACATTAAATTAACAAGTTTCATAACAGATATTTTCTCTGGTTCTGGTCTGAGACTTTTGAACCTAGTTATAAATGGTGAGGTAATCACGTTACGTAAAGTAAGCTCATGTATGACTAAGCGACTAAAGTCAACGCCAGAGCAAATTTTCGAATCGTTAGACGGCGTTCTAGGGAAAAATGATCTCAGCCTAATGGTCATTCAAATGAAACTACTTGATGACTATGGTCGAGCAATCACTGAATTAGATAATCTAATTGATGAGCAATTGGCAGATCAAGCTGATTTACTACATCGTCTTCAAGAAATTCCTGGTATCAGTGATACAACCGCTCAGACCGTCATCGCCGAGGTTGGCCCGGATGTAAGTCCGTTCGTCGATGCTCACCACCTAGCATCTTGGGCAGGCCTTTGCCCAGGTAGCTACGAATCTGCCGGTAAGAAACATGGTTCCGCAACTTTACATGGTAATGGTCATCTAAAAGCGGCCCTAGTGACCGCCGCAATGGGGGCCAAGAGGACTAAGAAGTCCGGACTAAAAGATTACTACTGGCGGATAAGCTCAAGGATGGATAAGCAAAAGGCAGTTATAGCACTAGCACATAAACTCTTGCGAATAATCTATGCCTTGATTCAAAACGGATCAACCTATCAAGAATATAAAAAAGACCAACGCAAGGCAATTACGTTGGCCACAAACAATTAAATACTAGCTAGTATCACAAGTATACTAGATTTTTTTCGCAGATTCGAGCGTTATGGTTTCGTGCGCTCAAAAATCTCTTTATTTCATATAAAAAGAACCACTCCCCATTCCTACGAATGGGCGAGTGGTTCTGAAAGCTAAGAAACTCCGGCTTGCTAAACAATCTCTCTGAATCCTTTATTAGCATCTCTTAAACTCTAATAGCTAACTGTACAGGAAAAATTGGGTTTCGTCAAGGGTTATTTGAATTTTTTTATATTGGCGCACTCCGGCGGCCAGGGACGGGGCCTGCTGTGGGGACGCTTCAGCCACAAACCGGGCTTCTCGCTCGCTTTGAAGCCACGAAAAACCACGTGTCTTCCAAGACGCCCACGGCCTAAGCTAGCCTAAATCGCTAGCTAACGCCGTTTTCACCGCTGGCCCCGTCCCTGGCCACCTCCGGCTTACATAGATTATTACCAAAGGAATCCAATAATCTAACGAAGTTGTGTAATGAATGAAATCTCGATACTCTATAATGTTTTACGTATCCGACCACTAAGTATTTAATACTTGGCATCTTAAAGTTAAATATCCGCCGCTCAACGCCAATGATAGTAAATTACTAACCTCATCCCCGATGTCCGTTCAAGTAAGTTACCACATCGCGTCCCAACCGGTTCATCCCACGATACTGTTGTGCTTGATTTCCCTGCTGGGCCATGACCACAATAGTATAGACACCGTGCTTGGTCCGAAAAAGACTGGCATCATTCTGAACGCCCTTGTCTGGATATTCGCCGGTCTTGTTGAAGACCGTTGCGTGCTTGACTAACTTGGGGAGCTTGGAATGGTTACGACAATGCCGCAACAACGTCAACATCCGGTTGTCGTACGTCTTACCCAGTAACTGGTGACGATAGGTTTCACTGAGAAACTGAGTCAAATCGGCCACCGACGTGTAGTTATCATGCCCCTTGGCCAATGCCCGTGTATCCATCATGTAGCGTCGCAGATGGGAATGCGTAAAGCCATACTGTTTCATCGTTTGATTGACCCGTTTGAACCCGCCCAACTTATGGATCAAACGGTTAGTCGCCGCATTATCCGAATTGTGAATCATCCGCTTTAGGTCAGTCTTGGTGGCCGCCGTCAGCGTCAACTTATGCTGCTGCACACGTTTAAAAACCGTCAACATCACGAACACCTTGATGGTGCTGGCTGAACGTTGACCACGAACCCGCTGGTTACCCGTAGTCACTGACAAGGGCTGCTTGCCTAACCGCGTGACCTTGACCGACCAACGACCGTGAGCGGCCCGCATGTCCCGTTTAATCATTTTTTGAATGGTAGCTGGCTGAGCAGTCTTCGCCTTAGCCTGAACCCCAATTGCCGGCCACAACAAACTAGCTAATAAGAGCACTAGTAACCCTAACTTTAATCGTCTCATTTATTTACTCCTCACGATGATGTTGGTGTACGAGCCCTTTGGCTAAATGTTCGCCGGGCAGTATTTAGCTAAAATAAGCTATTTATAATGGTTTAATTATAGGTGAAAAATATATTAGCTGCAACATCGTTTCAGTAGTAGCCTAATCGCAGAAAGATTAATCCGACGCACTTTCTATTTATGTGAGACCACATCTTGATAGCCACCTACTTAGAGCGTATACTTTGAATGTTATTAAGATTTATCATCGAATTCTAATGGTCAAACAACGGGGAAGGTTCGCTCGACCATCAGCAATTCCAGGGAAGAAGTTGGGAAAATGACTCGATTACTACACCCAAGCTTAAAAGAGTTAATGCGCATTGGGTTCGTTGATTTTTACATTCTATTAGCCGTGGGCGTCTGCTTAGTGATTCCGGTTCCGGACCGGATTATGCCAATAATCTCCAGTCTGGCAGCCGGTATCTTTACCATATCTGCCTTACTGACGATTTGTGGGATGACGTTGAATCGCCTCTATCGTGAGGCCGAAACCTATTCGATTTTAGTCCTGCAGCTGGCTTTTATTTTCCTGTTTATGGGGTTACGATAACTACCAGCTGCTCAAGGAATTCTATTAAAGACAATCAATAAAAAAATGGACTAAGAAATTGTTTTCAGAATTTCTTAGTCCATTTTTTGTCAGGTTGTTAACAACTGTTGCCAAAATCATTTAAACAAAGCCGTCATTGATAACGCTTATTCACTTAATCCGCAACTAATTTCGCATACTTAGCGGGATAGCGGAACATCGCAAACATGGCCGTTCGTCCATCGGTCCCCTTCGCCATTGCCACGCCAATTTTTGCTTGAACAAAAAAGTTCTTGCGCGTTAGTCCTTGTTGACCGTAAAAATCAGACGATGGATCAAAATAAGTATGTAAAATGTCATTCGCGTTCATATTGTTTAGCATAAAAAAGCTTGAATCAGCCTTTTTGGCCCCATAACCTGCCCCATCAATTCCATAACTCTTCAACAGATTAAACATGTACTTTTCGCTGGCCGTATTAAGATTGTCAGCGGTCACATCCCCAAGAACCACATCATTGTCATTTGCCGCCGCAGAATTATCGGGATAGGCCTCTGCTTGCGTCAAAAAATGAACATGGCTATTGAGAATTTTGTTCAAAATCGACTTAGCCATCTGCATCGTTTGGGGGTCTGGACTTGCGCCACCGCCCATGTTGAGAATCGCTGTCTTAGCAAGTGCATCATAGTCAGTGGACTTAGAAGTGGTCTTTCCTGTCGCAGTGGTTGTTGCATTAGGGGTTACACTCTTTGTCGGATTAACCTTTTTTAAATACCCCCGCCAGATCCAACCCTGCAAGGTGCCATCTGTACTTTTAACGTGGTAGTAGATAGATGCGTGTCCTTGGTACTTTTTGTAAAGTTTCTCGTGAGCATCTGTGTACCAAGTTACAGTTGGCGTGACGTCGTTATTACTGTAACGAATCCCCAAATGCTTAGAATACCGCGCCCCCTGTGTTGCAGTGTAAGTATGTTGCTTCATGCTCTTGCGCCAAACCAGACGGACTGAGTTAGATCTAGCCGCTGAATATTGACTATTGGCTGATGCCGAAATGCTCATGGCTCCTAGCATTCCTGCACTAACACCAATCACAATCACTCCTTGAATCCATTTCAAATTTCTCATATCCCCATCCTCCTATTAATGTAAGCTTATCACTACTTGAGAGCCCTTACTATATTATGGACAGATTCAACAGGGGTAATTTTCCAATTGATCAGCCCTAAATCAGATGTCGCTGCATTAAAAAACGCTCACCAATAAAGGCAAGCGTTCCTTTCTTGTGACACAGTATACGATACTACCTTCTTACGTTTTAATCTGACTTATCGACTACGTAAGCCCCTAAGCTCTTACCCCCAACCTATGGTCCTAATGCATAAGAAAGTGTCGCAGTATATTTGTTGTAAAAAGTGGGCTTAGACTGCCTATTCACCACTAACACATCAACATCCGCACTTTCTGTAGAAAAGGGCACGTTAATTTGATAATATTGCTTCTTTTTGCCCCCGCTGTAGTACTTATGTTCCGATTTAGGAAGCTTACTGGGTCCGGACAAAATGGCTGCAATCGGGTGCCCATTTTCTAAAATAGATAATCGAACCGCATTCGTTGGCGTATATGGTACAAAGAGAACCGGTACCAGCACCACGATGACAATTAGGATGATAGCAAGTCGTTTACAATTCTTTTTCCTACGCTTATTCAATGATTTCTCACCACTTTCCCAGTCGTTAATATGAAAATAAAAACGTTTAAAATTTCAATTATTTTGAATATTCCTAATGAAAGAGGCCCTCGTCTTGATGCAAGAACAGCTTTTAGAAGTCTGTAACTTGGACCTTGATGAGAAAATGCGGCGGCGATTACCCAAGCACATTAATTCTAAAAATAAGCGCGTAGCGGCTAGGCTCCTCGCTCCACCAACTTCAACCCTTGATAATCCCCTGATATCAGCATTCGGTGCTAGTGACTAACTTGTTCTTGCAATTTGCGCACTAAAAGTAATCTCGCTTATGTATAAATTTTCCATCCATAGTGGCTATTCTATTTAATTGACTTCCCATATCGCCTCCTACACACAAACATATAAGTCCCTATACTATCCAAAGGAGCAAATGTGTGGTGCTTATACTTATAACTTATTCCTATTATTTTCTCTAGTCAATAGTAGCTGACACCAGTTCGAGATCGAAGTCCGTAAGTTTTCTATAATTAAAAATTGGCCATAGAAATTAAAAAACAATTTCTATGACCAATTTTTAATTACTCTCGACTTCTGCCAAAATCAGCAAAGCAAAAGCCAACGTTAACCCGGTCTTACTTCACGTTCTTCCAAGAATGATAGTAGGTACCACCATTGGGACTGATCATCACATGGACCTTCTTACCCTTAACCCGTTTCGTCGATAAATAGTTGAAGTCAGCGTCATCCTGGTTAGCCGAGTAGAATCCAAATATGGCCCGCGTCTTCTTATGTAGTCTTATCTTATCGTGCCGTACGAACAAGTGACCATTTTTCAGATGCCGCGTCTTCTTCCAAGCCCCTGCGCGCTTATCCTTCTCGTACCAGGTGACCGAATGCTTCTTGACAATCAACTTTCTGTAATGGATATACGGCAGCTTCCCATACCAAGTCCCGCGCGCCTTAACTGGCGTCGACCGGGAGTACGGTCCCGGAATATTGGTCTTCTCAGCACTGGCCGTCGACGTTACTGCTAATGCCAATCCCAACCCCACAAATAACGCTGCGACACCAATCATTAAGTGACTAATTTTTTTCATCATCTAACTTCTCTCCATTCTTTACGTATCTATTCTATTTGACATTCTTCCAGGCATGGTAGTTCTCACTCCCGTTAGCATCCACCATAACGGGAATCGTCTTACCTTTGACTTTGCGGGTCACTATAAAATGAAACGCATTGCCCTTTTCCTTGGCCGCGTAGAACCCAAACATATGTAACGTTGTGGGACCCTCCGTCAAGTTGAAACGATAGACATACAGATGCTTACCACTCAGCCGCCGCCACCGTTTCCAACTCGCCGACCGCTTGGCCTTGTACGACCAGGTCACGGTATGCTTCTTGACCACCGTCTTGAGGTAGTTCGCGTGCTTGATGTGCGTGTACCAAGTTCCCCGCGCCTTGACTGGCGTCGTATGGGTATAAGCGATACCCGGCAACGTCTTAGCCGCTTTAGCCGGGGCTACCGGCGCCACTGCGAGCACCAGCCCGAGTAGTAGTGCCAATCCCCCACCAAGCTTAAATCTATTCCAATTCATGAACCGTCGTCTCCTTCATAACGCTATGTACTGCTGTGTTGCTAGGCTTACTTGCTTATTATACGCAATTGTCGCGACATAGTTTGACATTTAGACTTTGAAAATTGCAACAATCGCTTATTTTTTTATAAAAAAAACACCAGCGCGTAAACGACTGGTGTTTCTGAATGTTACTAGTTGCGACGGCGTTCTGGAATCCGCGCTGCCTTACCGTTAAGTTCACGGAGGTAGTAGAGCTTAGCACGACGTACACGACCTTGACGAATAACGTCAATTTTAGCAACACGTGGGGAGTGTAATGGGAAGATCCGTTCCACACCGACACCGTTACTGATCTTACGTACAGTGTAAGCTGCTTGGATGCCAGCACCCTTACGCTTGATTACGACACCTTCGAACAATTGGATACGTTCGCGGGTACCTTCGACGATCCGGGCGTGAACCCGAACAGTGTCTCCGGCACGGAAGTCTGGAACATCGTCCCGTAATTGTTCTTGGTTGATCTTAGCAATTAAATTGTTTTGGCGCATAATATATTCTATCCTTTCGCCAACATTCATTCTCAGTTTCGACAGCGGAATGTTGTTTCTGTGGCTAAACAGCCAAAAGTAAGTGTACCATATCCGAAAATGCCTGTAAAGGTTATTTTCTTGACTCCTTCTCAGCAGCCTGCCGTTCTTCCTCTTCGATCCGAACGTCCGCCAGCAAATGCTTCTGCTGCGTCGTGAGTCGCCGGTGGTCGATCAAATCGGGCCGACGTTGATACGTCCGCCGTAGGGCTTCCTTATCGCGCCATTCGTCGATCTTACCGTGATTTCCACTGATCAACACATCGGGTACCTTCATGCCCCGAAAGTCTGCTGGCCGCGTGTATTGCGGGTATTCCAACAGACCTGAGGAGAAGGAATCGCCAGGTGCTGATTCAGAATTACCCAGCACACCGGGCAATAACCGCACCGTGGCGTCAATCATGACCATGGAAGCCAATTCGCCCCCGGTCAACACGAAGTCTCCTAAGGAAACCTCATCCGTCACCAGTGTCCGAATCCGTTCGTCATAGCCTTCGTAGTGGCCACACAGGAAGGTTAAATGTTCCTCGTGGGCAAACTCTTCAGCCACGTGTTGATTGAACGTTACGCCGGCTGGATCTAACAGAATGACCCGGCCTTTAGGCAGGCCCTCAGCCGCTGCCTGTTCCTCGGTCGCCTTTAAGGCGTCAAAGATGGGTTGCGGTTGGAGCAACATGCCTGCGCCCCCACCGAATGGGTAATCGTCCACGTTACCGTGCTTGTTCGTCGAGTAATCCCGGAAATTGGTAACGGGCATGGTCAGATGACCATTTTCAATGGCTTTTCCCACGATGGAATCGTGCATAGGACCAGAGAACATATCTGGAAATAAGCTTAATACATCGATCCGCATTACTCGAGTCCCTCCATTAATTCAACGATCACTTGACCAGCGTCGAGGTCGACCTTTTTCACAACGTCGTCGATCTTAGGCAGCAACAGATCATCCTTCCCAGGACGTTCAACGACCCAAACGTCATTCGCTCCTGGTGATAGGATCTCCTTGATTTCGCCCAACTCTTCACCGTCTTCAGTGACGACCTTAAGGCCCACGATTTGGTGATAGTAGTATTCTCCGGGTTGTAAGTCAGCGGTTTCTAACTCGTTGTCGGTCACCTTTAACGTGCTCTGTTTGTAAATTTCTACGTCATTGATTGAAGGCTTGCCTTCAAATCCTAACAGATAAAAGTTCTTATGCTTGCGCATTGTGGCAACCGTCAACGTAACTGGTTTGCTCTGACCCTTTTGAAAGGCGTACAGAGTTGAACCGACAGCGAACCGGCTCTCAGGGAAGTCCGTGGTCGCAATGACCCGGACCTCGCCCTTGATGCCGTGGGTGTTCACGATGGTTCCCACCGTATAATAAGCCATATGATTGGCCTCCTTCGTCGTTTATTTATCTACAAATGGTACGGACTTAACTCGTCCCACCACGTTTAATTATTTTGAAATACGTTATTTTTTGTTGTGATCTAAAGCTTGAAACGTTGCAAATACTAATTAGGCAACTCAGTCGTATCCCTCGCCTTACCGGCCGCCAGATATAGACTGGAACGGCGCGGACACAACTTGAAGCCTCGAAAAAAACGAGTCTCCAAGCTTGACCTTCTACTAGGCCGGCAAGAAAACGCCAACCAAGTAGAACGACGCACCTGAGTCCATATCTGGCGACCTCTTGGCTTATACAATGTCGCGCTGACAACTAAGATTGCCCACAAAGACTGTTGTCAGTTAGCCCCTGAAGAGTCGTGCACATATTCACGCTAAACCACAATCAAGATCCGAGATGACTCAGGATGTAGTCAGCTGCAACCCTCATCAACAATTACCATCAATCTGAGCCGAAGGTGGCCAGGGATGGTGCCAACTGTGAAAACGGCGTTGGCTAGCGTTTTTTGCTAGCCTAGGCCGTGGGCGTCTTTTCAGACACGTGGGCTGCGTGGCTAAAAAGCGAGCGAGAAGCCCGTTCTTTGGCTGAAGCGTTCCCACAGTAGGCACCGCCCCTGGCCGCCGGAGAACGCCAACTTGATGGTACAAAAAAACTCGAGGAAACGTTGCCGCCTCACTCGAGAGTCTTTGTCGGGCGGTCATCAATGATGAGTCGCACCCGTTTATTACCTTGCACACGGACGCTGTAGACGATCGTACGAATCGCCTGCGCCACGCGGCCTTGTTTACCGATTACCCGTCCGACGTCATCAGGGTTCACGGCTAACCGATATTCGTAGAACCGTTCCGTCTCGACTGGCGTTATCACCAAGTCTTCCGGATGTTCAACGAGTGGGCTAACAATTGCTAGAATTAATGCCTTAAAATCGGTCATCGCTAATCACTACTTCTTAGTGTACTTAGCTTCGTGGTATTGCTTCATGATACCCGCGTTAGAAAGTAAAGTCTTAACCGTATCTGAAGGTTGAGCACCGTTGTTCAACCAGTTCATGATAGATTCTTCCTTCAACGTGATTGAAGCTGGTTGGGTAACTGGATTGTACGTTCCAACTTGTTCGATGAAACGACCGTCACGAGGGCTCCGTGAATCGGCAACCACAATCCGGTAGAATGGGCGCTTCTTTGAACCCATCCGCTTTAAACGAATCTTAACTGACATGTAGACACCTCCTGTATTTCTTTCAACGAATAATAATATACCAGTTTATAGATATGATGTAAAGGGTTTTTTCTTTACACCTTGAAATTAATCAAAATCCTGGCGTAACCAAGCCACATCATCGGTCGTTAAGAACTGCCGATTTACCGCGATCCATTTCTGCACGGACCCATAATCGTCAAAATCTAGTCCCATTTCAGATGGCTCAACCGCCTGCAGGTCCCGGGCAAAGGTCAGGTCGGCCACGGTAATTGGCGCTTGAAAGAGTGGATTCTCTTCAGCCCGCGCCGCCCATTCACCATCCAAGATGGCCCGGGCGTTGCGGTAGGCCGCCGTTTGCTTAATGACCGCTCGCAATTCAAATGCCGTTAAAGTCTGCCTCATTTCTGCCTCCTTAACCGTTGCCACTGTGGATCAGCCGCTAAACTCACGACCGTTCCCGGTGCTTGTTGCACCGAGAATTGGCTAACTGGGCTCGTCAATAACCACACCAGTGTCGCGGGCAATGTCGGTCGCAATTTTTTCTCTCCATAGCCGTCCGTCAAAATAATCACCAGTTGTCCCACATTTCCCGCCATAATTCGGGGCAATGCATCCAAAACTGCTTGAAATCGGGTGCCACCCCCACCCGTCCGGATTAGCCGCTGTGGGCGCCTCTCCAGCGTAAAACTGTGGGTGAGGTCAACAACCGTATCAAACGGGTAGACGGTCACCTGAGCCGGGTAAACAGCCAACAGTGACGTCAATTGACCTAATAGGTAGCTAACCTCCCGATTGCCCATGGAACCGGACTCGTCCACAAAGACGGCGACCTTGCGCCACGTCTGAACGATTTCTCCGGGCAGCTCCATCCGCATCGGTTGGCGACGATTGAACCGACCGTACGCCGGTTGCCGGCCTGCTGGAACCTGTCCCAGCCCCCGCTTCAATAAGCTCCGCCAATCCAACGGCTGGGCAGCCACAATGGGCGTCAGTGCCGCTCGAATACTACCAGGCAACGTTCCCCGCTGCTTCGCGGACAGGGCCGCGTTGGCACTCTGAAAGAGGTCTGAACGCCACTGTTCCCTGGTAGCAGCATCTTGATCAGCAGCCGCTGACCAGCCCGTGTGACCATCCTGAACCGGTAGCTCTGGCAAATGACCCGGGCCACCGGTGGCTAACTGCTGGTCGGTAGCCCGTTGGTCAGCTTGCCACGTCCGCAACTGTCGCAAGTAAACGGCTGAATCCTGTTGCGGGGCAACGGGTTGACCCATAACCGCTGCCAATCGACGACTGGTCACCGCCTGAGCGGGTAGATCAGTCAAATAGTCATTGACCGCTGCATCCGTGGCCCAACGAACCAACCCGGCCTGTGCGGGTGTCCGAACGGCTTGGGCGTAACGGGTTGGATGTTGCCACAACAGGTGCAACACGGTATGCCGAAGCATTGCCAGCCACTGTGCCCCCGTCCAATCGGTCTGGGTAACAGCTGTGGTACTCACAGTCACTTGCCATTCCACAGGTGTCGCCGTTAATGCGATGGGCGTAGCGCCTACTCCTAATCGCAAACTAAGTCGGCTGAGTGCCCGCCCATAGAAAGAATCGTGTTGCAAGAGATACATCACCGAATCGCGGTAAAGGACCCGCGTGGCAGCTACCGCCTCTTCACCGGCGGCCCGCCGTACGCGTTCTAAGTCTTGCGTCAAACTGATCATGGTCTACACCTCGATTTGACTACCGCGCAACCCAATCTGTGTCAGTAAGCCATACAGCTGAGCCACCCCAGGACGAGCGGTCTGAACCGCTGCCAAGTTTTCCAATAAGTCCGCTTGATCTGCCATGGTCTGCGCAATTGCAAACTGTCCATCGGCTGGGCAAACGGCTAACAGGTCCGCAAACCGCTGACCATTTTCGTTACTAGTCAATGGCCACTCACCGGCCTGCAGACAGTTTTGCAAAATCTGTTGCTGCTGCGCCGCTGAAAGAGTCTCCATCGTCGTCACCGCATCTGGCAGGCTCATCGCCTGCTCGACTGTGAGACCCGGTCGGTGTTGCGTCAAGAACCCAGCAAAAGCCGTGCCGACCGTCATGCCCAAATTTCCCTGCATGATGGCCGCCACGACTGCTGACTGACTAAAGAGATGCTGTGCGTCAAGTTCCTGCACCGCCCGTGACACCCGTTCCCAGGCTCGGGGGGTGGGTTGTAGATCATCGTCGCCGGCATTATCCACGCCCACTACGTGTAGGTCCGCCGGATTTTCGGTTAGATACTGGGTGACCAGTGGGGTAATGCGTGGCTGACCAGCAACCACCGTCTTCGCCCACTGCAGCCAAGAAACCGTATCAGCCTGAAGGACCAGACGTGTCGTCCGGTCGGCAATGGCCGCATCGCCAGGGGTGACCCCGTAGTGGCTTTGCGTAAAACCAGCCATCGTGGCATCCGGATTTTCAGCTAGAATCAGGTGCACTTGTTCGGGCAATTTCAGCGTATTGATCTGCCGTTGCAAAACCAAGTTCATCAGCTCACTCTGAACGGCCTGCGACCCCCGGTTGAATTCATCTAAAAACCAGATGATTTCCTGCTGCGGGTGGGCTTCAGCGTAACGGATCATGGCTACCAACGTGTGTGAATATCCAAACCGCACGTCAGCTAGTGAGCCGTACTGAGCCGTTTGCACGAAGGAATCGGCGGTCAATGGGGGTACTGGAATCACCAGGTCCCCCTTTTCCACCAAACTAACAACCGTCGTGAAAAGCTTTGCCTGACGTTGGGCCGCTAAGTCGGCCACTAACGCAGACTTACCAATACCGGCCTCGCCCACAATGGTTGGCACACTACCACTTGCTAAGATTACCTGAGTTGCCTGTAAACAGGCCTGATAAGTCAATGCCACCCGAATCACTCCTTCCAAATAACGCGATGCTTTATTTTAACACGCGCCGTTGGAAGAATTTAACGATTTCCACAATAACGATCATCATGAACGAAGCCAAAAGGACAATTCCCCATTGGAAGCCATCCAGATGAGCAACGTGGAACATGCTGTTTAAGCCTGGTACCAGAATGGTCATCGCTAACAGTGCAAAGGCAATCACAATGGCCCAGTTGAAGAATTTATTCTTAAACAAACCAACCGTGAAAATGGACCCGTGAATCGACTTAGAGTTAAATGCGTGAAATAGTTGAATCAACCCTAACGTTGCGAAGGCCATGGTCAAGGCATCGGCATGGGCCAATTGCGTTGCCTGATGCACGGGGTAGGTAATGGCTAACCAGTAGACACCTAACGTAATGGCCCCTTCCAGCAGGCCCTGGTAGACGATACCTCCGAAGACCCCACCGGAGAAGAAGTTCGACTGCCGACCTCGTGGCTTTTGCTGCATAATATTCTTTTCCATGGGTTCGACCCCTAAGGCAATCGCTGGTAACGTGTCGGTCACCAGGTTGATCCACAGAATATGCACGGGCGCTAAGATCTGCCAACCTAGCATGGTCATCATGAACAGTGTCAGTACTTCCCCCAGGTTGGCGGAAAGCAGGTACTGAATGGCCTTCTGAATGTTAGCAAACACTTTTCGGCCTTCCTCAACCGCCACCACAATGGTAGAGAAGTTGTCATCGGCCAGAACCATGTCGCTGGCCCCCTTGGAAACTTCGGTCCCGGTAATTCCCATCCCGATACCAATATCGGCAGCCTTCAGGGCGGGAGCATCGTTGACCCCATCTCCAGTCATGGCAACGACCTTGCCCCGCTTCTGCCAGGCATTGACGATGCGGACCTTATGTTCGGGAGCCACTCGAGCGTACACCGCGTAGTCGCTCACTTTCTTGGCAAAAGTGGCATCGTCCATCTCATCAAGTTCGGCCCCGGTAATCACGGCGGCGGTCTCACCCTTGTCGATGATGCCCAGCCGCACCGCAATGGTGGCGGCCGTGTCACGGTGGTCCCCAGTGATCATCATTGGCCGAATCCCAGCAGATTTGGCATCCGCCACGGCCTGAGCCACTTCCGGTCGTTCAGGGTCGATCATGCCGACCATCCCGGCCAAGATCAGGTCATTTTCTACCGTTTCACTGGTCATGTTCGTTGGTACTTGATCCGTAATGCGGTAGGCAAACGCCAGGACCCGTAAAGCCTGCGTCGCCATGTTGTGGTTCGTATCCAAGATGTGTTGCCGGTCGGCATTGCTCAACGGTGAAATCGCGCCGTCCATGGCCAACCGCGTCACGCGCTTCAGCAACTCATCCGGCGCGCCCTTGACGGCAATCAGGAAGCGACCATCCGCTAAGGGGTGCACCGTGGACATAAGTTTTCGCTCGGAATCAAACGGAATTTCGGCAACTCGGGGCATATCCGTTAAGACCTGGTCAACCGGGTAGTTGCGATCCATTTGGTACTGCACTAGCGCCGTTTCGGTCGGGTCACCGGCCAAACCATCCGGCGTCACCTTAGTATCGTTACTGAGAATCATGACCTGCGCTAAGCGATTTTCACGGTCAAAATCAACCGTGTGCGCATCGGTTAACCGTAAGTCTTCGTAAACCTTTTCGACTGTCATTTTGTTTTGAGTCAACGTCCCGGTCTTATCCGAGGCAATGATGTCGGTGCTCCCCAACGTTTCCACGGCGGGCAGTTTCCGGACGATGGCGTGCCGTTTGGCCATTCGCTGAGTCCCCAATGCCAAAGTAATCGTGACGATGGCGGGCAATCCTTCTGGAATCGCAGCAACGGCCAGAGAAATCGCCGTTAAGAGCATGTCGATCAGGCTTTCGGCCTGACGCCACATCCCCATCGCAAAGACGATGGCCGCAATCACCAGAATCAGGATGGTCAACGACTTCCCTAACTGGGTCAGGTTGGCCTGGAGCGGCGTGGTTGTCTCATCGGCAGCTTCAATCATGCCCGCGATTCGGCCGACCTCCGTCTGCATCCCAGTGGCGACCACGACTCCGGTTGCCCGACCGTACGTAACGTTAGAATTCATGAAGGCCATGTTGTGACGGTCACCGATAGGCAGGTCCGCTCCCGTCAAGATAGCATCCGCCTTTTCCACGGGTACCGATTCCCCGGTCAACGCGGACTCTTCGACCTTTAGCGAAGCCACATCGAGCAACCGCAGGTCAGCGGGAATGATATCGCCGGCTTCCAGCAAGATGATGTCCCCCACAACCAGCTCGTCGCTCTTAACGGTCATCACCTGACCGTCGCGGCGAATCGTGGCGTTAGGCGCCGACATTTCCTTCAAGGCGTTAATGGCTTCCTCGGCCTTGGCCTCCTGAAAGACCCCAAAGATGGCGTTTAACACCACCACGACCAGGATGATGACGGCATCGACGACCTCACCAGTCAGCCCGGCAATTAGCGCGGCCACCAGCAAGACGATGATCATGAAGTCCTTGAACTGGGCAAAAAATTTCTGCAACAGGGAGGTGGTCTTCTGTTGGTTCAAGACGTTGTGTCCATTCGCCGAGAGACGTTCCTGTGCAGTTGCCGAGCTTAACCCGTGCTCGCTGGTTTGCAAGCGCTGGTACAAGTCAGCAGCAGTTTCCTGATAAAACGGTAATTTGGCCATTTGCCAATTCCTCCTGAAGTGTGCTCGTAAGCCCATCTTTTTCCCATTTTCGGGGGTAAAAAAAGAGACTCACGCGTGCACACAAAATAAATTGTGAACACACATAAGTCTCACTATTTAAGGCAATCCCGGATTGGCAACTGGTCGACACCAGTTCCAAAGAAATCTTGCTGACGGGTATTGCCGCAGAATAATCCTGCTAGTTACTCCCTTATGGTTGCTGTGAAATTAGTATACCGAATTTTTTCCGTGCCGTCTACATAAATAGCCCACCAAATGTTAACGATACTTATTATGTCGATAAGTAACCATCACCATTATTAGCCGGTCACTTGCCGCTCAACCCCGTCCCACCGGGGTTAACGGTTCAAATGCTACCAGTAAATGTAACAAAAGGCCGAACGCCCAGTACCAGCTTCCTGGCACCGAGCTCCCGGTCATCACGGTCTACTTGCGCTTCTTACGCTTCAGCCGCTTCTTCTTATTCTTCTTCATCTGACGCGACATCCGGTTCATAGCCATCTTTTGCATCCGGCCACTGATACCGCCGCCACCCATACCGGTGTTACCCATCAGCTGTTCCATTCCAGACATATTTCCTTTGGAGACCTGATTCATGGTCTTCTTCATCTGATTGAACTGCTTGATCATTCGGTTAACTTCATGGATCGGCCGACCAGCCCCAGCAGCAATCCGTCGTCGCCGTGAAGGGTTCAACAGATCGGGATTGGTCCGTTCCTGTGGTGTCATAGAATACACGACAGCCTTTAGGTGATCCATGTCCTTGGGATCCATTTGCACGTTTTTCAGAGCTGGGTTATTGGCCATCCCTGGAATCATCTTCATGAGGTCTTCCATTGGCCCCATCTTCTGAATCTGGGCAATTTGGTCCAAGAAGTCGTTGAAATCAAACGAGTTTTCTTGAATCTTTTCGGTTAATTCCTTAGCCTGCTTTTCGTCGTATTCCTTCTGGGTCTTTTCGATCAGGGAAAGCATATCCCCCATCCCTAAGATCCGCGACGACATTCGGTCTGGATGGAAGACATCCAGGTCGGTCATCTTTTCACCTTGACCAATGAACTTGATTGGCTTGCCGGTCACGGCCCGGATAGACAGTGCGGCACCACCACGGGTGTCCCCATCTAACTTGGTCAAGACGACCCCGGTCACGTCCAGCTTTTCGTTAAACCCTTCGGCGGTGGCGACGGCGTTTTGCCCAGTCATCGCATCAACAGTCAGCAGAATTTCATCAGGATGGGCCAACGCCTTAATGTTGGCCAATTCATCCATCAATTGTTCATCAATTTGCAACCGACCAGCGGTATCAATGATCACGTAATCGTTGTGGTTTTCAGCGGCCTGAGCCAGTCCTTGCCGCACGATTTCTACGGGATCAACGTCAGTCCCCAACTGGAAGACCGGCACGTCGATACCTTCAGCCACCTGGACCAATTGGTCAATGGCGGCTGGCCGGTAAATATCGCCGGCAATCATTAATGGCCGGGCGTTTTCTTCGTTCTTTAGCTTTAAAGCTAACTTGCCGGCCGTCGTCGTCTTCCCGGCCCCTTGAAGTCCAACCATCATGATGATCGTTGGAATCTTGTCGGACTTATTTAGGGGAACGGCTTCTGCCCCCATCGTTTTGGTTAACTCTTCGTCAACAATTTTGACGATTTGTTGCGCTGGGTTCAGTCCTTCAAGAACGTCGGCCCCCATCGCTCGGTCACGAACCTGCTTGACGAAGTCCTTGACCACGGTAAAGTTAACGTCGGCTTCGAGTAAAGCCAACCGAATCTCACGCATTGTTTCCCGTAAATCACTTTCGGAAACGCGGCCCTTGCCCCGTAGTTTGCGCATTGCGCCTTGTAGTCGTTCGGTTAATCCTTCAAACGCCATTCGTATTGCCACCTAACTTTCATTGTTCTTCTAGATTTTCTAAACCCGCAACCAATCGATTTAATTTGGCATCGTGGGGGTAATTAGCCGCCACGTATGACTGAATTTCATCAGCCTGTTGATTGCGCGCTGTAAATTCTTGATAGAGATGCAGTTTACCCTCATAATCTTCGAGGATTTTTTCGGTTCGTCGCAAGTTATCGTAGACCGCCTGCCGGCTGACGTTGAATTCTTCAGCAATTTCCCCCAAGGAATAGTCATCACCGTAATACAGTTGCATATAGTTGTTCTGCTTCGCGGTCAACAACGGTTGGTAGAACGCAAATAGGGAATTAATTCGATAGTTTTTTTCGATTTCCATGATTGGTCCTCCCACATAGTTACACACTCTACTAGAATACTGATTTTTAGCGGTTTCGTCAATTTTTTTCGCGTACTTTACGGTAACTAGAGAGTAGGACACAAGGCAGTTAGTCAATAATCTTTAACGTCGATAGACGAATAATCCTGACCTTTAAATATTTATCGAGCTGGATCAAGCGGCGTTAACAGTCGTTTGTCGCCCGTTTCGACTATATCCGTTCGGCGCAAAAAAGGACTCAGCTTTTTATCACCAATGATTAATTAATGCGCGTTAACTTTGAGGAACCCTAACCATTTAATTCACAAGGTTTAAAAAGATGAAGCGGACTTGGACGTAATCTCCAAGTTCGCTTCATCATTTTAAATTCTACATCATAAAGAAATTTTACTTAGCGGGTTCGAGGTAAATGTAGGCATCACCACGGTTAGCGCCTTCGTCACCCCAGCCATTATGAATGTCGATACCGATGTGCCAGCCCGCATACTTAGCACGAACTGTCGCTGGATAACCAGCAGCATTCAACAGTGGTTCATATGCTTGGAAGTAAAACGGTTGGTCATCAGACTTAGGATTTCGTAAGTGAATCAAAGTCTGGTTAGCCCCAACGTAGTCACCATCAACGGCATCAACTGGATAAGCTGCACCATTGGCTTCCCGGTTCAGTGACGCATCCGAGATGGTCCTTGGGAACAATTGCTTTAAAGCCGCCTTGAACTGGTCTTCATTTTTACTCCCCAATTTCCCCTGCGGTTCAGAAACCGTCACGGTCTGAGAAGGATGAGAGTTAGCAGTGGTCGTGGTAGTTGCGGTAACCGGTTTTAGATAACCCCGCCAGATCCAACCTTGTAAGGTCTTGTCCGCACTCTTAACGTGATAGTAAATAGCGTTGTGGCCTTTATACTTTTTGTACAATTTTTCGTGAGCGTCCGTGTACCAAGTAACCGTTGGGGTAACGTCATTGTTGCTGTAACGAATGCCCAAGTGCCTGGAGTACCGTGCCCCAGTAGTTGCTGTAAACGCGTGGCGTTTCATACTCTTGCGCCAAACCAGCCGCACAGACTTTGACCGTGACGCTGAATACTGACTATTCGCAGAAGCAGTCATGGTCGACATTCCTAAAATGCCCGCTCCTACTCCGAGAACTAATGCGGCCTGCATAACTTTTTTCATATAAATTCCTCCCATTTCAACCCCAAGCAGGCTAACGCCATCGGTTAAACACTTTGTCCATTAGTCTGCCAATGTTTAAGGTCTACTACTATTTTAGGACTAACTTAATCTTTTTGCACGTCAGCTAGTCATTTACTACTTTCAATTTCTCCCGTTCAACAAAAAATCTGCTGTCCGTAATCAAATACACTGATTACCAACAACAGATTTCTCAAATCACAAAGCCTTAAAATTAAACGATTCACCACAATCCAGTACTAACGAAGGTCCACACTAGATTGCCTTATTTGCGCACTATTTCTCCAATGCCTTAACATCGATCAGGCCCTTGAACAATCCGTAAACAAACTCGTTGGGATCAAACGGCCGCAAGTCAGAAATCTGTTCACCTAACCCAATAAACTTCACCGGTACGTGGAGTTCATTACGAATGGCCAAAACAATTCCCCCACGGGCAGTCCCATCCAACTTAGTCAGGACAATACCGGTCACATCGGTTGATTCTTTAAAGAGTTTGGCCTGAGTCAAGGCATTCTGACCAGTCGTGGCATCCAGCACCAGCAAGACTTCGTGTGGCGCATCTGGAATTTCACGGGTAATGATGCGTTTCATCTTAGCCAACTCATTCATCAAATTGACCTTATTTTGCAGCCGACCAGCGGTATCTACGAAGAGAATGTCGTAATCCTCTTCCTTCGCCTTTTTCACGGCATCGAAGACTACCGCAGCGGGATCTGATTGTGGCTTACCCGTCACAATATCCACGTCCGCCCGCTTGGCCCAGACATCCAACTGTTCAGTCGCTCCGGCCCGGAAAGTATCGGCAGCGGCCAGTAAGACCTTCTTGCCGTCTTGATGGTAACGGTTCGCCATCTTCCCAATCGTCGTCGTCTTCCCGACCCCGTTGACCCCGACAAACAGGATCACGGTTGGACCAGAGCTGGCCACGTTCAGCGCAGTACTTTCATCGTTACCGGCCGCATCGTAGATTTCAACCAGTTTTTCAACCACCACGTTTTGAACGTCGGCGGATTTTTTAGCATTTTGTAATTTTACTTCATCGCGTAACTCATCACTGAGTTTAACGGCCATGTCGAAACCAACGTCGGCGCCAATCAGGGTTTCCTCAAGGTCATCGAAGAAGCCTTCATCCACGTGGCGGAAGTTAGCCAGTAAAGCGTTCAGGCGTTCACCGAACGTCTTTCGCGTCTTCTCCAACCCCTTGTCGTAGAGCTGTTCGTCCGTCTTTTCAGCCGGCTCACCGGTTTCAGAATCAACGGTTTTTGTGGCAGGTGCTTTTTCCGCAACCTTGTCGACTGGAGAATCTTCAACTGGCTGACTTTCAACTGGAGCCGCACTAGATACAGGTTCTTCAGTTGGTGCTTCACTAGTTACAGCATCTTCAGTAGTGGAACCCACTTCATCAGTAGCCGGATCATCTACTGACGATTCAGTGCTGCTTACGGCTGCTTCGGAAGCTGCCGGAACACTGGCTTCCGCTGGGGCTTCGGCAACACTAGCCGGTTCAGTAGCCGCCGTACTAGTAGCTGGGGCTTCGCTGGTAGCCATCACAGAACTAACTGGTGTTACTTGGGCACTCACTGCTTCTGACGATGCCTCAGTAGCAGGCGACTCAGGTTGCTCAGGTGCTGCTGAGGCTGGTGTCATCCCTGCCTCGTTAGCCGCGCTAGACTCAACGGGCATTTCACTCGTAGGCGTTTCTACTGGCGCTTCACTAGCCTGGCTTGCGGGTTCTTTCTTAGCCCGGCGACGAAAAATATCAAATAATCCCATTAGGATTGCTTCCTTTCCTGAGTGGTTTCTTGGTCAAGGTCCACGGCGACCATCTTAGAGACGCCGGACTCTTGCATGGTCACCCCGTAAAGGATATCGGCTTGCACCATGGTTTCCTTCCGGTGGGTGATCACGATAAATTGCGTTTGATCTTGGAATTGGTGGATGTAGCGGGCAAACCGCGTCACGTTAGCGGGATCCAACGCTGCTTCCACTTCATCCAGAATACAGAACGGTACGGGTTGCACCTGTAAAATAGCAAACAACAGTGTAATGGCCGTCAACGCCCGTTCGCCCCCAGAAAGGAGTCCCATGTTCTGGAACTTCTTGCCAGGTGGCTGGGCCATAATGTCGATTCCAGTGGTCAAGAGGTCGTCCGGGTCGGTCAAAACCAATTCGGCCGTTCCCCCGCCAAACATCTGGCGGAAGGTTGCTGTGAACTTAGCCGCAATGGCGTCAAAGCTCTGCTTAAACCGACGCTTCACTTGACCATCCAATTCGGTCATGGTCGTGTTTAACTGTTCCTTAGCCGTCAAAAGGTCGTCCCGTTGCTTGGTCAGAAAATCATAACGTTCCTTTACTTCCTGATATTCAGCAATCGCATTGAGATTGACCGACCCGATTTCATCCAGCCCCCGCTTTAATAGCTTCAACTGGACGGCTAAATCATCGGCTGGCATATCACTGACGTCTTGCTCAGCAGCTGCCAGACTCAACTGGTACTTTTCAGATAATTGATTTTGTTGCTGGTCGATCAGCGATGACAACCGGGTCTGTTTGATCTGTGCTTGTTGCAACTCATCGTTAGCCAGTTGCAGCAACCCCGTGGTCCGCTGATTGGCTTCTTCAGCCGCAGCCAACGCATCGTTCGCCGTCGTCAACGCATCGTTAGTCGTTGCCAACTGCGTTTCGATTGCCTGACGTTCAGCCTGAGCCCGCTTTAATTGGGCTTCGGCATCGGCCGGCGTCTGGGCCTGTTGCTCAGCCAATTGTTGCAGGTTAGCCGTCACATCGGCCACAGTTTGTTGATCGGTTGAAATCGTATCCTGCAGTGTCTTCAGCGCCTTAGTCTGCTGCTGATGGCGCTCTTTGGCTCCGGCCAGCCACGTCTGCTTAGCGGTCAACGCCGCTTGCTTCTGGGACTGTTCAGCGGTGACCATGGTGATTTGCTGTTGCAACTGCTTAACGGCCTGTTCAGTCGTTTCAACCTGCTGCTCACCCGAGCTGATTTGCTGGGCCAATTGACTATCCTGTTGGTCTGCGTTGCTGTCCTTGGCCTGTTGAATCTCCAACTCAGCCGCTTGGACCTGGCGGTTAGCCTGTTCCAACGTGGTTTGAGCCGTAGCTAAGTCGTCATCTAACTGACGGCACTGCGGTTGTAGCTCATTGATCGTCGTTTGTAGCACCTGGCTCCGTTGCTCGCTGGCCTGAAGTTCCGACCGTTGGGCTTTGATCTTGGTTTCCTGAGCATTCAACTGTTGCTGCATGGTCTGAATCGACGTTTGCAGCTGTTGGAGTTCCTGTTGTTGCCGCAACACACTGCTGTGGCTCTGACGGGACTGGCCCCCAGTAATGGACCCACTCGCGCTGACCACGTCTCCGGCTAGACTGACAACTCGGTAGCGGTGATGGATGCGTTGACTGATGGCAACGGCGCTGTCCAAATCGGCAGCGAGAATCGTCGTTCCCAGTAAATACCCAAGAATTGCCTGAGCGGACTGATCAATTTTGATCAAGTCACTTCCCACGCCGAGGAAACCAGACATGCTGTGTAAGAGTTGCAGGGTGCTGTGGTCGATTTGCCGTCCCCGCACTGTGCTTAGTGGCAAGAAGGTCGCCCGACCGGCTCGGTGCTCTCTCAGGTAGCCGACAGCCGCCTTAGCGGTCGTTTCATCATCAACGACCACTTGCTGCAACTGGCCACCCAAAGCGTACTCAACGGCCGTGGTGTAGCGTTCAGGGACTTGTAGGAGTTCGGACACCGCCCCCAGTAATCCCCGGAAATGCTCCCGCTGCTTCAAAATCGCCCGGACACCCTGGTAAAAACCACCGTATTCAGCCGAAGATGCCTGCTGACTGGCAGCCTTGGTCTGAGCACGCTGGTAGACTTCCAGCGCAGCTTGCCAATTGTGCTGCAATTTTTGAAAGTTTTGTTGATGATGTTGGTAGTGACCAGCTTCAGCATCCAGAGCTTGTTCCGCCTGATTTAAGGCGTCCTTTTTCTCCTGGGCCTGTTGCGTTAAAGCCGTGACCGTAGACTGAGCAGTCTGCGCCCGTTCCTTAAGTTCAGCCAGTTGTTTAGCAACTCGTTGGCCTTGCTGCTGCAGGCGCTCCTGGTTCTGTTGCAAGTATTGTTGCTGATTACGCCAGTTGGCCACACTTTGCTTCTGGTCGAAATAGGTGGTACGCAGGTCCTCCAACTTTTGTCGTAAATCCGTCAAGGTCTTAGGATCCGTGTCATGAGTCAGTTGGCGAGCCTCTTTCTTAGCCGTTGTCATGGCCGCAGTTAACTCGCTGATTGACGCCTGTGCGGCCTTCACCGACGCATCATTTTGCTTAATTTGTTTCTGCAACTCAGTCAACTGAGTCGTTAGCCGTTGTCGTTGTTCATCCTGGTGTTTTTGCTGTTCACCAGATAAGTTAACTTGGCCTTGGCTCTGCTCCACCTGCTGTGTGGCGGTGACTAATTTGGCCTGTAAGGCATCCTTTTGGCCTAACAACGCTGCCTGTTGTTGTTTTAACCCTTGGACGGTAGCCGTCTGCGCCTGTTCAGCGTCTTGGTGAGTCGACACCTGATTCTGTTTCTCCTGAACCTGGGCGTCAGTCGCCGTCTTCTGTTCAAGTTCTGTGTGCAATTGCCGTACCAGTTGGGTCCGATCCAGTAGCGCATATCGTTTCTGCTGGTCCAGATAATCCTGTGCTAGGTTACTCTGCTCTTCTAGGGGTTGAAGACGCCCTTCTAGCTCCGCAATGATGTCTTCCACCCGGTGCAGATATGCCATCGTATCGTCCAGTTCCCGTTGGGCTTTTTCCTTATGTTTACGGTACTTGTAGACGCCAGCCACCTCTTCAACAATACTCCGTCGTTCCTCAGGCTTGCTGTTGAAGATGGCTTCTACGCGCCCCTGAGAAATAATTGAAAAGGAGTCCTGACCCATCCCGGAATCCATGAGGAGTTCCGTAATGTCCTTTAGCCGACAACTCTGCCCGTTCAGCTGGTAATCACTGTCACCGTTGCGGTATAGAATCCGACTCAGTGTCAGTTCGGTATAATCGCTCTTTAAATAGTGGTCACTATTATCCAGCGTAATGGACACCGCCGCTCTATTCAGCGGATGACGATCCGCCGAACCCGCAAAAATGACGTCCGGCATCTTACTCCCCCGCAAACTCTTGGCAGACTGCTCCCCCAAAACCCACCGAACAGCTTCAGAGATGTTACTCTTACCGCTTCCGTTGGGGCCGACGATGCCAGTCATTCCCGGCAGAAAGTCAATTCGAGTCTTATCCGCAAAGGACTTGAACCCACTAATTTCTAATGTCTTTAACCGCATCGTTAGTCATCCTTACTCTACTTCAAATTCGCTAACGCATTCCGCGCTGCATTTTGTTCCGCATGTTTTTTGGAGTGCCCGTGGCCCTCACCTAACAGCTTGTCATCTACATAGACGGCCACCTTGAAGGCCCGGTCATTGTCGGGACCTTCTTCGTCCAAGAGCCGGTAATCAATGGCCACTGGCCCGTTTTTTTGAACCAATTCTTGTAGTTCTGTCTTGTGGTCAAAGAATTCGTCAAACCGGCCTTCATCCAGCTTAGGAAAGACGACCGTCGTCACAAATTCGACCACTTTATCCAAGCCCTGATCCATATACAGAGCGCCGATAAAAGATTCGAAGATGTCACATAATAGGGAATCACGTTCTCTGGCTTTAGCCTTCTCTTCCCCGCGACCTAACCGAATGTACTGATCAAAGTGGCATTCGCGAGCAAAACTAGCGAAGCTGACTTCATTGACCATGGCAGCCCGAAGGCGGGTCAAACGCCCCTGAGGCATCTTAGGGTAACGCCGGAAAATATAGTTGGAAACGACCAACTGCATCACCGCATCCCCTAAAAATTCAATTCGTTCATAAAACTTTAAACCTTGGTTAGGATGTTCGTTCACGTAAGAGGCTTGCGTAAATGCTTCGTCCAGCAAAGATTGATCTTTGAAATGGATGTCAAAGTTCTCTTCTAATTCTTTATTTAATGCCGCTATCACGCGTTAGTTCCCTCATTTCTGTTTAAATCCAAACTTACTCGTCATCAGATTGAAAAAGCCCGGGACGAAAAGTTGCGGCCCGGACTCGCTTAGTGCTTATTTTGATTCTTTTTGATGGCCTTCGATGTAATCTACCACTTCGCCAATGGTGTTCAACTTTTCAGCATCTTCATCGGAAATCTCGGCTCCAAACGTATCTTCTAGTTCCAAAACGAATTCAACGAAATCGATAGAATCCGCATCCAAGTCCTGCTTGAAGTTGAGTTGTTCGTTGATGGCATCGCGGTCGGTTTCAAACCGATCAGCAATGATATCGGCAATCTTGTCAAAAATTTCTGCTCTTGTCATGTTTTACCCCTCGATCACAGTATTCAATAAGTAGTCTAACCGTTTTAGCCACCCTTGTCTAGCCAATTATAGACCTAACGACAGAGGTTGGTGCGGAACCGTGTTGCTGGGCTGATTTTAGTAGTCAAGTGGGCTGACCAAGATAATTGGTAGCGCCAATAAAATTGTCTTGTCCGGCTGAAAATTAACTGCAAGTACTAGTACCATACTCAAGTTTAGACCAAATATCACAGCAATCTAACTCCCGCTCACATGACAAACTTCCCAAGTCAGCTTACAAATATACCTAGATGACCGTTCAACTAATTGTCCTCACTACTTAGTCAGTCGGTCAATTACCCAGCTAAACTAGCCACAGGTTGTCAGGACAGGCACCGGCAGTGTCGGTAATGTTGGTACGGGCGGTTTCCCCGGACCTATATTACGGGACAAGCTTTTAGATTCTCGTGATTTCCGAGAAGCTAAAAGTTGAGCTGGAGGACCGCTCTCCAGGCCGGAAGCGGCCCCACAGCCGGTGCCTGTCCTGGCAACCGGAGGCGGAAGGCCCCACCTCTAGCCTTTGACCTAACAACTAGTGGTTGAAACTATTTCAAAGATTCCTTCAGTGCAGCCATCTGGTCGGTATGATCAGCAAAGTAAGTTACCAACTGATCAGCACTGTGGCTAGCCAAAAGCTCACGAATCTGGCCAATTGTATTCTTCACAGTTGGCGCCTTGGTTGACCCATGCGTCTTCACAACGGGCGCCTTCAGTCCCAACAAAACAGCACCACCATATTGTGAGTAATCCATGGCACTCTGCACGTTCTTGAAGACGGGCTTCAAAAGACCAGCACCTAACTTGCCGCCCAGGCCACCACTCATGATTTCACCCTTGATCAGTTTCAGCATAGACAATGCGGTGCCTTCAATGGCCTTAAGCGTTGCGTTCCCAGTGAACCCATCGGTCACGACCACGTCGGCAGCGCCATTTAAAAGCTCACGAGATTCCACGTTTCCAACGAAGTTCAATTCATCCATGCCGGATAGCGCTTCGTAGATGGCACGATGCGCCATATCCCCTTTGTCAGCTTCGGTTCCGTTGTTTAAGAGCCCGACCCGTGGATTTGCCACGTGCATGACAGATTGCGCGTAATACTGACCCATAACGGCGTACTGGACCACATTAAATGGCTTCGTATCAGCGTTTGCCCCCACGTCCAACATCACAAAACTAGACTGATCTGGCTTGCGTAAAACAGGCAGGGTGGTCGTCAGACCCGGCCGTTCAATCCCCTTGATTCTGCCAACAATCAACAACCCTGCCGCCAGGACAGCTCCGGTATTGCCGGCAGAAAAGAAAGCGTCCGCCTCGCCTTCCCGAACAGCTGTCGCAGCCAATACGATACTAGATTGCTTTTTACGCCGAACTGCCCGGACAGGTTCGTCTTCCATTGCGATGACCTCTGGTGCCGGAATTAACCTGATCCGCGTCTTATCTGTTAACAGGGGCACTACCTTTTCTTCCTGTCCATAAAGTAAAAATTCTAGGTCGGGATAGGCGTCCCGAGCAAGTTCGATTCCTTTAACAATTTCATCTGGGGCGTAGTCACCGCCCATTGCATCAACGGCAATTTTCATGAGTAGTCTCCTTTGGTTAATCCATCGTCATATTTTTGTGAGCGGTCATGCTGAGGAAGGCCGCCAATGCTAAGTTTTGATCCTTATCTGCCCAGTTTGGTGACGACACTGTTTCTTTAGCCGCCTGCTGAGCTGCACTCAAAATGTTGAGGTCCGCTACGGGATCACCCACTTTAAAATCAGGCACCCCGGACTGCTTTCTTCCCAGAATATCACCGGGACCTCGTAATTCCAAATCCTTTTGAGAAAGAACGAACCCATCGTTGGTGCTAGTCATAGTTGTCATTCGTTCAATGGCCAATTGGTTTTTGGGGTCAGCAATTAGGATACAGGCTGAAGCTCGTGAACCCCGACCAACCCGGCCACGTAACTGATGCAACTGTGAGAGACCAAAGTGATCGGCGTCGTAGATGATCATTAACGTTGCGTTCGGTACGTCGACCCCGACTTCAATCACGGTCGTCGCCACTAATACTTGGAACTCATTGGCCTTAAACGCCGCCATGATGGCATTTTTCTCGTCATCTTTCATCCGCCCGTGTAGTAGACCCACCTTATAGTCGGGCTCAAATTCTTCTTTGAACCGGGCGTAGATGGCCTCCGCATTTTTCATATCAACGGCTTCAGATTCCTCAATCAGTGGTGTGACCACGTAGGCCTGGGACCCTGTGCTGAGTTCTGCCTTGACCTCACGCAACGTGGCGTCTACCTGATTACTCCGAATCCAACTCGTCTTAATCGGTTGCCGACCAGCTGGCAGTTCATTAATGACTGACACGTCCATTTCCCCGTAGGCCGTAATGGCCAGTGTTCGGGGAATGGGAGTCGCCGTCATTGCCAAAACGTCCGGCTGCTGGCCCTTTTCTCGCAGGGCTTGCCGTTGATTGACCCCAAACCGGTGTTGTTCATCAATTACAGCCAAGCCCAAATGATGATAGGTCACTTCCGGTTGAATCAAGGCGTGGGTCCCAATCAGGAGGTCCACCCCACCCTCAGCAATCTGGGGCAACAACGTCTTACGAGCCGCGGTCTTCGTGGCCCCCGTTAACAGCGCCACGTTTACCGGAAAGTCCGCAAACAGCTTAGCTAAATTATTGGCATGTTGTTCAGCTAAAATTTCTGTGGGTGCCATCAGTGCAGCTTGCGCGCCAGCAGTAATGGCGGCGTACATGGCAATGGCAGCTACCACGGTCTTCCCACTCCCCACGTCCCCCTGTAGCAACCGATTCATATGAACGGGACGCTTCAGGTCGAAACAAATTTCATTGACCACGCGCTTCTGCGCCGCGGTCAGTTCGTATGGTAGCGAGTCAATGAACGCCTTTAGCTTCGCCAGATCGTAGTGAAAAGCCTGGCCGTGTAACGTATGGTCTTGTTGCCGAACGATTTGCAGACGTAATTCAAAGAGATAAAACTCCTCAAACTTCGCCGTTCGCCGAGCCGCTTGAGCCGCCGCATCATCCGTTGGAAAATGCATGTCGTGAATCATATCGCGTCGATGTAACAGCCGATATTGCTCACGCAAGGCCTCCGGAATTAGGTCAACAATCACTGGTGAGTAATCTTCATAAGCTGATTCCACCAGTTTTTTGACGGTCCCCTGCCGGATCTCCTTGTTGGCTGGATAAATCGACCCCATCCCGCTGTCCGCACTGGCCAGAATCTTCATTCCCGCCAGACTCTGCCGTTTCGCATCAAACCGGCCATAGATGACCAATTCTGCCCCCACTTCTAACTGGTCCTTAAGCCAGGGCTGGTTGAAGAAGGTCACTGGAATAATCGTATGTTCATCAACTAGTAACCGAAAATTCAACCGATTTTTCTTCCGACCAAATCGCGTCAAAACGGGCATAGCAGCTACGGTTCCCTTGAGGGTGACCTTAGCCTGGTCCGTCAATTCAGCGGGATCTTTGGCCTCCAAGTCCTCATAACGGAAGGGAAAGTAGGTCAAAAGATCGTTGATATTTTCAATATCCAGACTCTTCAGCGCCTGAACGCGTTTTGGACCCACCCCAGCTAAGGTGGCCACGCTATCGCTTAAACTTGCCATTGATTTTCCCTCCCAACACACACAACTAATGCGAAAAAAAGACTGGACCATTAGCCCAATCTTTTTTCGTACACCGGTTATTCAACCGAAATCAAGAATGGGTAAACCGGTTGGTCCCCTTCATGAACTTCTGTTTCTAAGTCATCATCCAGTGCCTCGACCTGTTCTTGCAATTGCTCCGCAACCTCAGCCGTCGTATCGGCACCATAAATAATCGTTATAATTTCACTTTCATCATCGAGCATGGCCTTGACCGTGTCGACCGCCGTGGTCAGAAGATCCGCGTCGGTTACTTTAATCGTACCATCAACGATTCCCATGAAGTTGCCTTCCTTGATGTCAAACCCATCAAGTTGGGTGTCACGAATGGCGTGCGTTACCTGACCGCTCTTAACAGCTGACAAGTTGTCTTCCATTGCTTCTTGGTTTTCGTCTAACTCGGCATCTGGGTTGTACCCCAGCATAGCTGTCATCCCTTGTGAAACCGTCTTAGAATGCACAATGACGGCTGGCACATCGGCAACCTTGGCTGCTTGTTCGGCAGCTAAGAAAATGTTCTTATTGTTAGGCAATACAATGGCCCGCTTAGCCTGGCTTTGGTTGATGGCATCCACGATGTCCTGAGTACTTGGATTCATGGTCTGACCACCGTTAACTACGTGGGTCACACCTAAGCTCTTGAACAACGTCGCTAACCCGTCACCAGCAGTGATGGCAATGATGGCTGTATCAGCAGGTGTTTCTTCAGCAACTGCTGTAGCCACTGCAGAGTTAGCAGGCGTATCATCGTGTTCCATGATGGTTTCCTGTTGCATCCGCATATTGTCGACCTTGACCTTAGCTAAATCACCAAATTCTTGGCCCCAAGCAATCACTTTACCAGGGTGTTCCGTGTGGACGTGAACCTTGACGATTTCGTCATCGTTAACAACCAGTAAAGAATCACCTAAGTCAGCCAAGTAATCGTAGAAAGTATCGTAATCAAAATCGTGATCGACTTGCTTACCGCGGCCGATACGGACCATGATTTCGGTACAGTAACCGAATTTGATGCTGTTAGGATCGAGCTTTCCTTGCACACTTTGGTGGTGGGTTGCATCGATCATTTCATCCATTTCAGCGTCGTCAGGCTTGTAGTCGCCCTCTTCAGCAACACGACCGTTCAGGGAGTCATTGAAGGCTTCCAAAACAAAGGTCAGCCCTTGACCACCGGAATCGACCACACCGACTTGCTTCAAGACGGGAAGTAAGTCTGGCGTCGTTGCCAAGGCAGCTTTGGCCGCTTCAAAGACGGCATCCATCACGGCTAAAACATCGTCGGACTTCTTAGCCGTGTTTAAGCCGGCCTGTGCGCCCTCACGCACAACAGTCAGGATAGTTCCCTCAGTAGGTTTCATAACTGCCTTATAAGCTGTTTCTGCACCTGCTGCGAAGCCATCAGCCAAGTCTTGGGCCGTTAAGGTTTGCTTATCTGCCAACTTTTTAGAGAAACCACGGAAAATCTGGGACAAAATGACCCCAGAGTTCCCACGGGCCCCCATCAATAGCCCCTTAGCTAAAGCAGTTGCTAACGCCCCAACGGCAGTGCTGCCCAAGTCACGTTCGTACTTGGCCCCACTCTGTAGGGAAAGGCTCATATTGGTTCCCGTGTCCCCATCTGGAACAGGGAAAACGTTTAGTGAGTTAATAAAATCGGCATTCTGGTTTAGTTTTTGCGAGGCGGCTTGGACCATCTTACCAAACTCAAGATTAGTAATTTCTGTTACTTTCAACTAAGTATCCTCCTTGATTTCAGTACGTCTGGCTAATCAGCCAACACCCGCACCCCTTGAACAATAACATTTACTGAGTTCGCGTTGACGCCCAGCATTGTTTCCAGGTTATATTTAACTTTAGATTGAACGTTCCGTGATACTTCAGAAATCTTGGTTCCGTAGCTGACGATAACGAAGACGTCAATTGCCACGCCATTTTCTTCCTGTCGCACAACAACACCGCGGGCGTAGTTCTCCCGCCGTAAAATATCATTAACGTTGTCACGGATTTGATTTTTGCTTGCCATGCCCACGACACCATAATTATCAGTCGCGGCACCCCCAACTACGGTCGCAATCACTTCATTCGTGATATCAATTGTTCCGTACTGAGTCTTAATCTTTACGGCCATGGAAATAGCCTCCTTGTCTGGTTGTAGAATCTTAACAGAGATTAATCTTACCACAACCCACGCAAAAATAGAAATAGGAACTCTTAAAAGCACGCCCTGACGGTAAATAAGTGTCAAGCAAATTTACTTGAAAGAAAATATTGCGTTCCGCAAAATAGTATGGTAAATTAGTCAGGTGAGTAAAAAGCACTGCTTTTTTAAAGTAATGAATCCACAAAGGAGGGTTTACGCCATGGCAAAGGATTTTATCAACGGTAAGCGGACGCGCTTCGGTAACAAGCGTTCCCACGCTTTAAATTCATCTCGTCGCGCTTGGAAGCCGAACTTACAAAAGGTTCGCATCTTAGTGGACGGTAAGCCGAAGAAGGTTTGGGTTTCTGCCCGGACTCTGAAATCAGGTAATGTAACCCGCGTTTAGTTATAAACACGGTTATATAAGAAAAAGCACGAACCAGTTCGCTGGTTCGTGCTTTTTTTGTGTCTCCTCCACTTGAAAGCGGTTATCACTGCAACCTCGAGTGAAAAGGTTTCATGTATCCGCCGGTCAATTTTCACTATGTCTGACTAAACCCCAAAACCAAATCCTTGCTGTATCAGGAATATGGCAAATAATACTTAGCAATTGAAGAAACTGGCTTTCAAAATCAGATTGCTGCTAAAAATATCGAATCACAAAAAAATATTTTTTCATTCTGCTTCAATTCAATCTAGCAATTCTGCAAAAAGTTAACTTGCACCCTGGATTAATAACCACCAATTTCGCTATATCAGTTTGGTCAGGTTGAAAACCACTCTTACTATGTCACAACCAACCACCTAATCTTTCAAAATACATCAATGTAGCCGGAGGTTGTCAGGACTGGGGCCGGCGGTGTCGATGGTGTTAGTTCGGGTGGGCTCTGTCCGAACTTACAGCATGGGGCAAGCTTGGAGACTTGCGTGGTCTGCGGAAGGCTTCAAGTTGAGCTGGAGGACCGCTTCTCAGGCCGGAAGCGCCCCCACAGCCGGCCCCAGTCCTGGCAGCCGCAGGCGGCGTGGTACAGTCACAATCCAAAAACACCAGTAATCGCAACCAACAGTGGTCGCAATTACTGGTGTTTTAAGCAAGAACTTTATTCATGTCGCGCTTCGTAAGTATCACAGCTCTGAATGACGCAGAGCAACCCGGTGTCAAACTGAAATTCACCAGTCTTACCCACAAACTCATTGCTAGCAAACGAAATTGGATACGGAATCGGCTCATTGTGTAGCTGGTACTTTTCATTGATCAGGCTTAAGTGGTCAATGGGTGTTAAGGGAATGAATGCCAGATAGTTTTTATCTGGCTCCTTCTCCAACGTGTAATGACCAGGTAGGTAGAACGAAATCGTATTTTGCTTATCGATCAGCCGAATCTGACTGGCATAAGCCTTAAACTGCGGTTCCAACACCAAAAACAGGTTGGCTAGAAAATGGTCGATTCGACCACCAGTGGCACCGTAGATGTCTACCCGTTCAGCGGCATAGTCGTTAAATGCAACTGAGACCGCCATTTGGGTATCCGTAAAGTCTTTTTCAGGTTGAGATTGCCGAATGTCTTTCACATTCCGTCGCACCCGTTGCAACTCCGGTGCCGCCAAGGAATCAAAGTCCCCAATAGCAGCCACCGGTTGAACATTATTGTCGATCAACCGTAACGTCCCCCGGTCAACGCCAATCCAGGGGCCAACGATATTCTCAGCGAAGTCGGCCGGCCAATTGGCCTTGGGACCGCCCACGAGTAGATTAAACGTTCCGCCCCGTGGCATTACTTCGTTGCGTCCTTTAAAGCTTTGATTCGAGCAGCTGGATCGTCTGCGTTGAAGACGTATGAACCAGCCACTGCAACGGTCGCACCAGCCTTGGCACAGTCAACAACGGTCTGGTCGTTGACCCCACCATCAACTTCGATATCGAAGTCATAGCCTTTTTCCTTCTTGATTGCGTCTAATTCAGCAATCTTGGAAACAGTGCTTTGTAAGAACTTCTGACCACCAAAACCGGGGTTAACAGTCATGACCAAGACTTGGCCAACCATGTCTAAGACTGGCACGATGGCGGAAACTGGCGTCCCAGGGTTGATGACGACTTCTGGGGTAGCACCAGCGTTTTGGATCATTTGTAAAGCCCGGTGAATGTGTGGCGTCGCTTCAACGTGGACACCGATAATATCAGCACCAGCCTTGGCAAAGTCTTCAACGTAACGTTCTGGGTTTTGAACCATCATGTGAACGTCTAAGACCATCTTCGTGATTGGCCGAATCGCCTTGACCCAGCCTGGACCGTAAGACAATGCAGGGACGAAGTTACCGTCCATGATGTCGATGTGTAAGACCTCTGCTCCAGCTTGGTCCACCTTTTCGATATCTGGTTGTAAATTGACGTAATCGGCACTTAAAATTGAAGGCGCTACTTTAATCATAAATTCTCTTCCTCATTTCTTCTTGTTATAAATTGGTTTTTGATTCTTTAACAACGTAAGTAATAACAGGTAGTTATCATATCGGCTTTGCATTAAATCGCCAGCTGCTAAGGCATCCTTGACGGCACACCCTGGCTCATTGACGTGAACGCAGCCCCTGAAACGACACTCACTAGATAGGGCCAAGAACTCTGGAAAATACTGCCCAAGCTCCCGGTAATCGATGGTCAAGGTATCGTATGACGAAAACCCCGGCGTATCGGCCACTAACCCACCGGCCACCGGCATCAGACTCACTTTACGCGTCGTATGCCGTCCCCGGTTCAGGGCCGTAGAAATCTCACCAGTCGCTAGCGTCAGATCTGGTGAAATGTGGTTCAGCAGTGTGGACTTTCCCGCACCGGTCTGTCCCATAATCACGGTCTCCTTGTCAGCCAACGTGGCTTTCAGTTGATCCAAGCCTTCAGCCGCAAATGGTTCCCGGGTCAAGCACACTTGATAACCGATCTTTCGGTAACCCGCTGCCAGTTCTTCAAACTCCTGATACCGGGTATCTTCAATCAAGTCGGTCTTCGTAAAGTAGATGACCGGTTGAATGCCACTGACTTCAAGGGCAATCAGCTGACGATCCAATAAGTTGGTCGAAAATTCCGGCGCCGCGACCGCCGTCACGACGACCCCCTGATCAATGTTAGAAACAGGTGGCCGGGTCAATGAATTGTCCCGCGGTAAAATTTCTAAAATGTAGCCTTCCTTAGGCGTCGAACTCTCAAACGTCACGCGATCTCCCACCAATGGTGTGATCCGCCGCTTGCGAAAATTCCCCCGCGCACGGGTTCGGTACATTTTGCCATCACTGAAAACATCATAGAAGCCGCTCAATGATTGGCGAATTTGTCCTTCTGACATGCAGCACCTCCTTTATTCTTGTGTTTCTGTCTGGCTGATTCTACACAAAAACTCAGTCCTCTTTCATTATAAAAGAACTGAGCGTTAAATGCAGGTTTTTTCCTAATTTTTCGTGACATGATTATCTGAAGCGATGACGTGGCCGTCACGAACGACCTTATAAGCGCCCGATTTGCCCGCCGCTACCGTAAATGGCAGGGTCACCGTCGTATCCGCTGTGATCGTCATCTGTTTGTAGATTGAACTTAATCCGTGATCCTGATCTTTCAAATAAATCTGAACCAAATTGGACGCCGATGAAGAACTACTGCTACTGGTATCCGAATCTTCAGTTGCCTCGCTCTCATCTGAACTATCATCAAATGGAATCTTGACGTTGACGCTGAACTTGTCGGTACTCGTGCTATCAGCCTTCTGTTCACCACGGGAAATCGTCAACGTGACTTCATCACCTTCGTGAACCACAGCCCCCTCACCAGGCGACTGCTTGATGACTCGGTCCTTCGCAACATCGGTAGAATAGGCGTAATGGAAGGCCAGGTTCAAGTTGTGGTCAGTCGCATACTTTTGAGCCTGTGCCTTCGTCTTGTTCGACAGATCGGCCAACGTGACGGTCGCCGATCCAGTCGACACACTAAAGGTCATGTCGCTGTTCGCCGGTACCACGTTTTTGCCTGCCGCAATACTTTGCTGGATAATTTTCCCAGCTGGTACGCTACTGGAATGCACGGATTCACGGTGAACTGTGAATCCCAACGCCTCCAGCTTAGCCGCCGTGCTCGCGTACGAATCACCCTGATAATTACCCAGTTTGAAGCGCTTAGGACCCGTACTGATCCACAGATCGACCGCCGACTGCCGTTTAAGCTGCGTTCCTGAACGTGGTTCCGTCCGAACGACCCGGTTGACCTTAACTTTACTGCTAGCCGTTTTGTGAACCTCACCCACGGTTAAATGAGCCGTTTTAAGCTCAGTACGAGCCGTTGCCTCCTTCTGACCAAGGACACTTGGCACACTGGTCATTTGGGGCTTAAAGATGGCCATGCCAATTAGAACACCCAGAATCAGTAACAACGCGACCAACCCAGCCAGTAAGAACTTGCGCCGACGGGGGTGCCGCGACTTTTTCCGCTTCTTCTTACCCTTAGCCGACGCCGAGTCGTCCTGCGTCTTAGTGACCGCCGCAGGTGACTCTTCTGGTGCGGACTCAGTGGCCGCAGAAGCCGGTAACGGTGCGGAGCTTAACGCACTCGCCGGCAAGACTTTCGTCTCACCGTCGTCGTCATTGGCTGGTACAAATTTAACCTCGCCCGCCCGTTTGGGTGACAACGACGTTTTCAAATCTTCCGCCATACTTTCAACATCAGTATAGCGGTCCGCTGGTCGTTTAGACGTCGCCTTCAAGACCACATTTTCCAAAGCCTGTGGGATTCGGGGATCAATATCTCTGACGGACGGAATTTCCGACTGGAAGTGCTTCAAGGCAATGGAAACAGCCGTCTCGCCTTCAAAGGGCACCGTCCCTGTCAACATTTCGTAAAGCATAATTCCTAAGGAGTAGATGTCAGACTGTTTCGTCGCCATCCCGCCCCGGGCCTGTTCAGGTGAAAGATAGTGCACGGAACCCAAGACGGTATTGGTCTGTGTCAAGCTGTGTTCCGACAACGCCACCGCAATCCCAAAATCGGTGATTTTAGCTACCCGGTTGCGATCAATCAAAATGTTTTGGGGTTTCAGGTCCCGGTGAATAATATTATGTTCATGGGCCATCTTCACGGCGCTCAGAATCTGCTCCATGATTTGGATGACCTCTTGATAGGCAATTGGGAAATGGTCTTTGATGTACGCCTTCAGGTCGGTTCCCTCGACGTACTCCATGACCAGGTACTGCATCCCGTTCTCCTCACCCACGTCGTAGACCTGCACGATGTTGGAATGAACCAATTCGGTAGCCGCCAACGCTTCACGCTGGAATCGCCGAATCGTTCCCGGATCGTCTCTCAAATCAAGACGCAGCAACTTGACCGAGACGTCCCGGTCAAGAATCAAATCATGTGCTAAATAAACGTTGGCCATACCGCCTTCGCCCAAAGCGCGGATGATACGGTAGCGGCCATTTAGCGTATAACCGGTCCGCATTAGTCAGCCACCTCCCGCCCCGGATTGGTGATCAGTAAGACCGTAATATTGTCCAACCCACCGGCAGCGTTAGCTAAGTTGACCAAGTCGTCACACTTTTCAGTGGGGGTCAGATTGCTTAACAATACGTCCTTGATGGCCGTATCATCAACCATATTGGTCAACCCATCGGTACAAAGCATGAGTTGGTCGCCCATGACTAACGGGTACGTATTGAGGTCAAAGCGGGCGTCCGTTGAGATGCCCAGCGAGCGAATGATGACGTTCTTTTGGGGATGGTGCCGGGCGGCCTGCTTACTGATTTCACCGCGTTTAACCAACTCGTTGACCAGCGAATGGTCTTCGGTCAGTTGCCGCAAGACATCATCTCGTAGGAGGTAAGCGCGTGAATCACCAATGCTGGCAATGACAACTTCATCTGTAAAGTAGAGAGCCGCCACCAAGGTAGTTCCCATACCGTTTAGATCCGCAAACTGGTTGGACTTATCGATGATCGATTGATTTTCCGCCGTGATTTCGGTGGTGATCCAGTCGCGAGCAGCAGCAGGAGTGGTTAGGTCTGTCTGTTCAAACTCATGACCCAGGTGGGACACCGCCATAGCACTCGCCAGCCCCCCTGGTGACCGCCGATACCATCCGCAATAATGGCCAGATGTTGGCCAGCTTGGTTGGTATACACATCGACGTAATCTTCATTATCATTGCGTTGCTTCCCAATGGACGTTCGGTATGCGACTTCCATTAGCACTCACCCCTACTTCTTACGACGAAAGGCACTCACGAAGAAACCATCGGAATCGAAATCATCCGGATAGATCTTTAAGGTATCGGTCGTGCGATCATCTTTCAGTTGTTGACTAGTCTCGACCCGCATGGACTCGAATTCAGGATGGTCCGCCAAGAACTTGGTGGCCACGTCCGTGTTTTCCGTATCCAAAATAGTGCAGGTACTGTAGACCAAGATACCATTAGGCTTAACCTTAGCACTCACAGCATCCAGGATTCCTAATTGCACCCGTTGTAACGATTGAATATCTTCAGGCGTTTTTTCGTAACGGATTTCTGGTTTCCGCCGAATCAGACCTAACCCAGAACAAGGCGCATCGACTAAAATACGGTCGAACATCTTCTTAGGATAGGCCTGGTCGATTTCCCGGGCATCCAAGGCTACAGCATCCACGCGGTCAGCCACATGTAGGCGTTCTGCGTTTGCTTCAATCAACGCAACCTTCTTGGGATGCAAATCCAAAGCGGTGACCTTACCACCAGAATGGGCATCGAGGTGTGCTGCGATTTGGGTGGTCTTCCCACCAGGCGCCGCACAAGCATCCAGCACTTGATCACCAGGTCGAATCTGCAAAGCCTCTACTGGTAACATCGCACTCTCATCTTGAATTGTCAGACGACCATCGGCAAATGCTTTGCTCTGGTTAGCTGCGGCATCGTCCAAACGGAAAGCATCCCCCGCCACTTCACTGTGAGTGACCGTGTAGCCTTCGTCGTTCAACGCTTGTTCAACGGCTTCAACCGTGGTGACGGCAACGTTGACCCGCACAGATTGTTCGGCCGGTTGGTTGACAGTTTCTAAAATCTTCAAAGTCTTATCAGCGCCAACTTGTTCCTGTAAAGCCGTGATCAACCATTCGGGAACGGAATATTGGAGGCTTAAACGTTTGGTAGGGTCCTTAATGGCCGCAATGTCTGGTAAGCCTTGACGATCAATGGCATGGAGAACCCCGGTAACAAACCGCCGGATACCCTCGTGGCCCCGGTCCTTAGCCAATTGAATGGCTTCGTTAAAGATAGCCCGCTTGGGAACCCGATCCAAATAAATTTCTTGATAAAGTGCCACTAACAACGTCATTTTTACCCAAGGCAAAACTTTTTGGTTGGGCTTGATGAAGCCTTCCAAATAGTATTCCAGAGTCAGCTGGTGTTGAATGGTGCCGTAGACCAGGTTAGTCACGAAGCGCCGGTCAACATCGCTCAACGCATGACTTTCCAGAGTTTGTTCCAATTGTAAGTTTGAGTAGGCCCCATTAGCGACCCGCGTTAAAGCCTCGACCGCTAAGGCCCGAGGTGTTGTATTTTTCGTCATTATTCTGCCACCTGTTCACCAACGGCTAATTCATCCGTGGTCCCGTTTAGAAAGTCTGTGATGCTCAATTTTGGTTTCCCTGCTGGTTGTAATTCTTCCAGACTGATAACACCGTGTTCACCAGTTGCAATGGCTAAATGATGCTTGTCCCGACTCACAACCTGACCGGGTTTAAGATCGGTCTGTTCATCTAAAATGGCTACCCGCCAGAGCTTAGTCCGGACGCCGTTTAAGTAAATGTGAGCCGTTGGAAATGGCCGTAGTGCCCGTACTTTACAGTCAAACAACCGGGCACTCAATGTGATATCGACCCGTTCCTCGTCGGACTTAATCGTCGGTGAAAAGCTGACTCGGTCCTCAGCCTGCTTCACTGGCGTAATGTCACCAGCTAACAGCTTAGGCAGCGTCTCCAAAAGGAGGTCGCGCCCCAAGTCACTGAGCTTATCAAACATGCTCCCAACGTCATCCTGATCCGTGATAGGAATGGCTTTTTGTGAAAGAATATCACCGGCATCCATTTTCTTCTCCATAAACATGATGGAAACCCCGGTCTCCTTATCACCATTCATAATGGCGTAGTGGACTGGCGCACCTCCCCGATATTTAGGTAACAACGAGGCATGTACGTTGACTGCTGCCACTTTAGCCGCCTTCAACAACTTTGTCGGCAAGAATTGGCCGAATGCCGCTGTGACGATTAAATCCGGCGCGAGATCAATTGTCCGCTGCATCTCTGGACTACCCGAAATCTTTTCGGGTTGGAGAACCTCAATGTTGTGGTCAACTGCCACTTGCTTGACTGGTGAAGCCGTCAACACGTGCTTTCGACCAACGCGGCGGTCCGGTTGAGTCACCACGGCTAAAACATCGTAGTCGTGTTCAATCAAACTACTCAGAATTGGCGCTGAAAATTGGGGAGTCCCCATAAAAATTACTGAAGTCATCTTGCACCATACTTTCTTTATCTACATAAAATTCATTGGTTCTGAATCAATTGTTACGGACAGACCATGCCGGGCTGGCACCTGGGCAGCCTGTCGAATCTGTTCGAGAACCGTCTTTAATTGCGGTTCCTGCTTATATTTAATCACAACTTGATAATAATACTTCCGCTTGACCCGTGCAATCGCCTTGGGCGTAGGTCCGAGAATAATTGCATCGGGACTGAGCCCCTTCTTTAGGGCCGCCACAATTTGAAACATGGCTTTGGCCGCCACCGCTTCTTCCTCATGACTCGCCGTAAGTTGGACCGCAAAGTAGTACGGCGGATAGCTTCCTTGGTGCCGCATGTGCATCTCGGTGACAAAGAACCGCTCGTAGTCTTGCTGTTGTGCCAATTGAATGGCGTAATGGTCCGGATTAAACGTCTGGATAAAAACCTCACCGGGCTTGCTAGCTCGTCCAGCCCGACCACTAACTTGCGTCAGTAGCTGAAAGGTTCGTTCACTCGCCCGAAAGTCCGGGAGGCCTAGGGCAGTATCGGCATTTAGCACGCCAACTAGTGTGACGTTAGGAAAATCTAGTCCCTTGGCGATCATTTGTGTTCCCAATAGGATATCTGCTTCGTGTTTGCCAAATTTCTGTAAAATTCGTTCATGAGCACCCTTTCGGCGGGTGGAGTCGACATCCATCCGGAGTATATTAGCGCTGGGAAACTCGCGTTGCAGGGCTTGTTCCACCTTTTGTGTCCCAGTACCGTAGTACCGAATCTTGCGGCTATGACAGTTGGGACAAACGTGGGGAATGGCTTCCTCGTGGCCACAATAGTGGCATTTCATAGTATGGGTGTCCATGTGCAACGTCAGCGAAATATCACAGTTGGGACACTTCAATACGAACCCGCAGTCCCGACACATGACAAAGGAAGAAAATCCTCGCCGGTTCAGCATCAAAACAACCTGTTCTTGCCGGTCCAACCGCGTTTGAATGGCCGTTAGCAAGGGCTGCGAAAAGTCGCCCTCACTTCGTTGCTTGACCTCCTCACGCATATCGACGATGTGCACGGGCGGCAGCGGCCGGTCATTGACCCGTTTGGCCAACACTAGCCGCGTGTATAAACCCTTGGCAGCCCGGGCCCGCGTTTCCAAGGACGGGGTCGCGCTACCCAACACGACGGGGCACTGGTTGTACTGCCCCCGCCAGAGAGCAACGTCACGGGCGTGGTACCGCGGATTTTCATCCTGCTTATAACTACTTTCATGTTCCTCATCCATAATAATGATTCCTAGATTCTTGACGGGTGCAAACACAGCCGAACGCGCGCCCACAACCACGGTGGCTTCACCACTGTCGATACGGCGCCATTCATCATACTGTTCACCCTTAGACAAGCCACTGTGCAAGACAGCTACACGTTGGCCAAACCGAGCTTTCACTCGGTTGACCATCTGTGGCGTCAACGCAATTTCGGGGACCAACATTAATGCCGTGCGCCCTTGGTCCAGAGCGACGGCGATGCTTTGGAGATACACCTCCGTCTTCCCGCTACCGGTAACCCCTTCGACCAAGAAGTTTTGAACTTTCTGTTGGTCGATTGCCGTCGTAATCTGATCGACGGCTACCTGTTGCTCAGCGTTTAGTTTTAACGGTTGGGTCGGTTTCACCGGTTGATGAAATGGATCGCGGTAAACCTCAATCTGTTGCTTCGTGAGCCAACCTTTATCAGCGGCCGTGTTGATGACCGCTGCACTGACACCCGCCCGGTGCACGATTTGTGACTGTGCAATCGGGGTATCGCTGGTCATTGTCTGCAGATATGCCAATAAGTCAGCTTGTTTAGGCGCCTTCTTCGCAACTGTTGCTTGAATCTCCTGCAACTTAGAAACGGGTAACGCCGGCGTAATCCCAGTCGTGGTCTTAGCAGCTGCCCGGTCCTTGACCTGGTAGACCACCTCCACCTTGCCCGCACGTTGAAGCTTTAACAAGCCGGAGACGGTTTGATCATCGAGCTTGGCTGCGTCGAATTCACGGGGAGCGCCATCCGGAAAGTACGTGCCCATTTCAGTTGCCGTCAAGGCCGTCGTTGGCTGAATAAAGCGCTCAGTCTGAGCCTTCAGTAAGTTGGGTAACATGGTTTGAATGCAGGTGATTCGAAAAGCATAGGTTGTATCAGCCAGCCAATCGGCTAACTTTTGCAGTTCCGTGTTCAAGACAGGCGCTAAGTCGAGCACACTTTGAATGGACTTCAACTGCCCGTCAAAATTGGTAACGTCACTCAAACCCACGACTACGCCAGAAACTACCCGTTTACCGCGGCCAAAAGGAACCGTGACCCGCATGCCGACCTCAACCTGATGTTCAAGTTCGGCTGGGATGGCGTAGGAATAAGGGTCGTTCGTTTGCATGGTGGGAACGTCCACTAATACTTGGCCAATCTGGGCCATGGTGTGTCACCTCACTTTTTCACTAATAATTCCGCCAAGCGGTCCACCAGGGCCGTGGCAATGATGGCCTTGCTAGCCTTAGGCGTCTGATCCGTACTGCCATCTGGTGAAATGAAGGTGACTTGGTTGTCATCCCCGTTAAAACCAATGTCCTTACGGGAAACATCGTTAGCGGCCAGTAGGTCTAAGGACTTGCTGGCCAATTTTTTTTGACCATTAGTCAGCAAATTCTGCGTCTCAGCCGCAAAACCGATGGTGACTTGGTCGGGCCGCTTAATACCAGCAACTTGTTTTAAGATATCTGGTGTCTTCTTTAATTTTAAGATCAATTCGTCATTAGCTGGCGTCTTTTTGATTTTCTGATCAGCAGTCGTTTCAGGTTGAAAGTCTGCAACAGCCGCCGCCATGACTAGCGCATCTGCCTTAGGGAAACGTTCCAACACGGCGTTGGACAGGTCCGTGGTACTCTGAATCGGTACAACGGTCACCCCAGTCGGAGCCGTTAAGTTAGTCGGTGCGGTGATCAACGTCACCGTTGCCCCGGCTTGTCGAGCGGCATTAGCCACGGCATACCCCATTTTACCGGAAGAATCGTTGGTTAGGAAGCGAACAGGATCCAAACGTTCTCGCGTCCCGCCAGCCGTGACGATGACTGATTTACCAGCTAAGGTCGGTTCCCCAAACAGGGCCAAGCCATTAACTTGGGTCACAATATCGGCAGGCTCCAGGAACCGGCCTTGACCAGAATATCCCTCGGCCAAGGCACCGGTTGCAGGCGTCAAAACGTGTACGCCATCGGCCTGTAGCTGGTGGTAGTTCCGCTGGGTAGCTGGCGCCTGCCACATGTGGCTATTCATAGCGGGAACCACGACTTTAGGTGCTGCTGTCGCTAACCAAGTGGCACTGGCTGCGTCATCGGCTAATCCGTTGGCCAGCTGTGCCATGAGATTGGCTGAAGCTGGTGCCGCAATGGCCAGGTCAGTCCAATCGGCCAATTCAATGTGATCGATGTTGCCATCGGCCTGCCACCAACCTGCCTCAGTCAGCACCGCATGCTTAGTGAGCGCTGCAAAGGTCGCCGCGGTAATAAACTTGGCAGCGGCGGCCGTTAAAATGACACGAACATCGGCACCAGCACGCTGCAAGTCTCTAGCAAGGGTGGCCGCCTTATAACTCGCAACGCTGCCACCAACGGTTAACGTAATGTGCTTTTCTTCAAACATGGTTCCCCTCCATTAAACGGTCTATGATAAAAAAAGCCAGATTACCAAACGGCAACCTGGTTCTTACTGAAGCGCCAAAACTAGGCGTCCAGATCCTTTTCGTCCGGATCAATCATTAAAGCTCCGGCTGCAATTTCTTCAAGGGCCCGGCCAATCGTCTTAGGCGACTTATAGTCGGTCAAAAGTGGCTTAGCGCCGGCGTCTAATTCGTGTGCCCGCTTGCTAGCCAACATAATCAAAGAATACCGTGAATCCACTTGTGCTAATAAATCATCAACTGAGGGATAAAGTAGCATTTTTTATTCGTCTCCAATCATTTGTTCGTAATCCGGCATGACCCGGGTTACCCGTAGCCGTTCGCTCCGAATAATCATCTGAATCCGGTCGACGGCCTTCGTGACTTCGTCGTTTACCACAGCGTAGTCGTAGTTGCGCATCATCCGGATTTCACCAACGGCCTTCTTGATTCGCTTGTTAATGACGTCCATGGCGTCCGTTCCCCGGCCAATCAGGCGATGCTTCAATTCCATTAAGTCTGGTGGCGTCAGGAACACGAAGACTGCATCTGGGCAGTTTGCGCGAACCTGCATGGCACCGTTGACTTCAATTTCCAAGAAAACATCTTTTCCTTGGTCTAGGGTCTCATTTACATATTTTAACGGGGTACCATAGTAGTTGTCAACATACTTGGCGTACTCCAGCATCTCACCGTTACGGATATTCTCCTCAAATTCCTCTTTGGAGACAAAGTAATAATCAACGCCGTTGACTTCGCCTTCTCGCGGTTGACGAGTCGTCATCGAAATGGAGTAAGAAAAGTCTGTCGCACCGGTCTCAAATAACGCCTTGCGAACGGTTCCTTTGCCGACCCCGGAAGGACCGGAGAGAACAATGAGCATTCCACGTTTAGCCATCGTTTAAAAATCCCTTCAATAAATATTTATTTATGGGAACGTAAGCCTTAATCGTCGATTCAGGCTTACCGACCCGTTTAAAGCCAGAATTACCTGACTTGAACTATAATCTATAGGATATTATATTACCACTATTCAACGTTGAAAAGGGACATTCGGTCTTAGTTTCTCGAAAAAAGTCGTAAATCACACAAATTATTTGAAAGAGAACAAAAAGGCTTGCTATTTCAAACGTGTGTTCGTATAATATAAATACAAACAAATGTTCGAGGTGATCAGCATGCAAAATTTAAACGCAACCGGTGCCGCCCTGTCTGATCGGGTCGCCACGGTTTACAAGGAACTGTTCAGTAGTCTCCCCGTCATTGACGGTGAAGTCGTTCAGCCCCAGATGCCCGTAACTCAGCTCAATTATTTTATTCAGCAGGCCATCGACCGCCACTACCTAGTCCGATTACAATTTAAGAGTGCACCAGACACTGCTCCCGCTAAGGCCATTGGCCATTTAAAGCAAGACGCCGCTGGTCACCTCATTTTAAAACAAACTCAACAGTTGACCACCATCGTAGCAGAAAACCTGCTCCGGTCAGTCCAACGCGTTAAATAAGCTAGTCACTAACGACCACGATAGAAAGCTATTTCTACCGTGGTCGTTTTTTTTCTCTTAACGGTTGTTGACACAAAAATCAGCTAGGTTATTGGCCCAGCTGATTTCAAATTAGCCGTTATTTAGTGGCGTCGTTCACGCCGCCACTGCCAGAAACTAAGCCCAAAACCGAGTAACAAGATTCCGCCTAAAACGGCAAAGATGCCCTTGGCCTCACTAGTCTGTGGTAACAAACGCTTGACTGCTGAGCTAAAATTCCCATCCCCAACAGGATGCTTGGATGATGAACTAGCACTTGGTGTTGCGGTTGCACCGGTCATACCACTGTTGTCGGAAGAACTGGTAGATGACGATACCACTTTCTTGACCTTGCTCTTCTTAGTCGTCGTGCCGCTACTTACTGTGTCATTGGATTCGGACGAACTATCGTTGGAAGAACTGGGTGCAGGAGTTGGCCCCGGTGTTGGCCCTGGGCCTGGAGTGGGTTTTGGTTTTGGCTTTGGCTTCACAGATGGAATTGAAGATGAGCCCGAAGATCCACCAGTTTGACCACTAAATACATCTGCCTGAGTAACTGTCACAGCCTGATTGGTTTCCGTATCGCCAATTGTAAATTGCTTAGGCTCCCCAATCTCATACCCAGTTGGCGCCGTCGTTTCAACGAATTCGTACGTCCCTGGTGCTAAGCCATTCACAGTAAACGTCCCGTCATCCCCGGTTGTATAAGTATTGGTACCAACGGCATTACCGTCCTTATCAGCCAGCTGGAACACGGCACCTTTTAACTTCTCGCCAGAATCCTTGTCTATCTTGGTCAAGGTTACGGAACCTTGGGTATCTGTCTGCGATACATCCACGTGTGAATTTTTGTTTTGTGGTCCAATGCTAAACGGAACTGTTGCGGGGTTTATTTGATAGCCTTTAGGTGCCGCCGTTTCAACAAACTGATAGTCACCTATTTCCAGGGCCGTGCTATTAATTTGTCCCTTTGAATCAGTGACCAAATGGGTTTGATAGTCAGTAAACAAACCATCACTGTTCTTCTTCTGGAGCGTATAAGTTGCACCAGGCAAAAGACTATTCGTAGTCGCGTCCTGCTTAGTCAACGTCACACTGCCAATGTACGTCACATCAATTTCCGCGCTACCACCCCACGGAGCGTCCTTATGGGTATTAGCTATGGTATCGGGTGTAGATGGATTTGAACCGGAACCAGAACCAGTTCCGGCACTTCCCGTTTCACCGTCTGCAGCCTCCAAACCTACATAATTTCCAAAGTAGCCACCCGTTTGTCCAGTCAAGCTACTAGAATCAACTTTGGCGTAATAAGAGAGAGTAACCTTCTTGGTGACATTTTCAAACACCATCTTTATTTGTGACCCATTCACCTCGACGGTTGGCATTAGTTTATTCCCATCTTCATCATGTGCCGTAACACCTTGTTCACTATCAAAGCTCTGATAACCACCGAGATCATCCGTTAACGTCACCGTCCCCATATTTTCATCTTTGGGATTAAAAACAATCTGCCAAACAACTTGGGTCGGAATATTATTCGCATCATAATCATTCTTTTGAACCCAACCATTCTTAGCAATCACATAATCATTTCCGCCACCGGAAGTGTCCGTAGCGTTCCCGGTTGCGTTAATTTTCATCGTTCCTTTATTATAAGTGTTCACATTAGCGAGCTGGTCATTAAAGGTAATTTCACCCGTTGTAGCATCAGCATCCACCGAAAAACTACCAATAGTTGTTGCCGACTGATCACCAGTCTTAACATCAAACCCAATCGGTCCATGACCAGCCGTTGTTGGTAAAGTAACGGTTGCTGTATCACCATCACTGATACTGGTTCCATTCGTCACCGTCCAGTCATAATACAATTGATAGTTCTGACCGGAAAGCAGTGGTGAATCCTTTGGCACTTCCGTGTAAGTATTACTATCACCAGTTTGTTCCATAATTTTGCTGGGTGCATCTAACCCCTGCACCTGAGTATCAATGTTCTTTGCTGACGCGGACCCCTGAAAACCAAATAAAACTATAAAAGCAACTAAAAACCCCAAACTCCATACTGCCAATTTCTTTCCCACGATGCCACACCTCTTCCGATCTGTTGCTTTAGTTAATTTAAGTATAATCCAAAAAGGGGTATAAATTAAATGTAAATTTAATAGCATCATGAACTAGTATCCAAATTAACTACTACCCGCATGAATAGACGGTACGAAAAAAGACTGGTTACCCAGTCTAACAATTAGCTTACACACCACTGAACCATTCATTGAACAGCTAGTTTACGTGCTTCGCCTTCTGTTTATTTCGTTTAGTCTTGGCCTCATCTGCCAATCCCAGCAGTTCGCTAGCATGTTCTAACGCTAGCTTCGTTACCTGAGTACCGGCAGACATCCGGGCAATTTCATCGACCCGTGCCTTATCTCCCAAACGAGTTAGGCTCGTTTCGGTCCGTTCACCCACAATCTTCTTCGCAATGAAGTAGTGATGATCGGCCATCGCCGCTACCTGTGGCAAATGCGTAATACAGAGCACCTGTGAAGCCCGGGCAATACCACTGATTTTTTCGGCGATTGCCTGAGCAACTCGGCCACTGACCCCAGTATCGACTTCATCAAAGATAATCGACGTCACGCCCTGCGATTCGGAGAAAATCGTCTTCAACGCTAGCATGATTCGGGAAAGTTCCCCACCGGAAGCAATCTTAGCTAACGGCCGCATAGCCTCGCCAGGATTGGTCCGTAGATAAAATTCCACGTGATCCAGTCCTGTACTTAAAATCGGTTGGCCCTTGGACCGCGTGAAATGCACCGCGAAAACCGTCTTATCCATATAGAGGTCCGCCAATTCACCATGAATAGCTGCTTCCAAATTGGTAGCAGCTTGTTTCCGAGCCTTACTGAGCTGTTCGCCAATCTGCAAAAGGGTCGACCGCTGTTCAGCAACCTGACCTTCCAAATCATCGGCTTGTTCATCGGTCGATTGCATTTGCTTCAGCTCCACAGAGATCTTATCAAAGTAGCGCAACACTTGTTCTTCGGAATCACCGTACTTACGCTTCAGTTGGTTAATGACGTCCAGGCGGCGTTCAATTTCATCCAAACGGCCTTCGTCCCATTCCAACAGATCCAATTGAGAGGAAACGTCCCCCACGGCATCGTTTAGCGCGTAATAGGCAGTTTCTAGACTACTGGCAATCTGCTTAAAAGCGGGATCGAAGTCAGCAATGGCCTGCATAGCCTGCATGGCATTGCTGATTTGGTCATTCGCTCCAGGAGTCGTGTCTTCACCCGACAACAGGAGCTGTGTCCGTTGCAAACCGTCGTTAATTTTCTGGAAATTATCCAGGCGATCCCGTTCCGCAATCAACGCCGTCTCTTCACCCGTCTGTAGATTAGCAGATTCAATTTCATTAACCTGAAACTTCAGCATATCGAGGTGCTGGGCCCACTCTTTTTCATTGGTCCGCTTATTTTCCAACGTAGCTTGAACCTGTACATAGCGTTGATAGGTCTTTTGATAGCGCTGTCGTAAGTCAGCAATCTTATCGCCAGCAAACTCATCGAGCATCCCCAGATGTTTTTCTGGCTGCATGAGCTCCTGATGCTCGTTTTGCCCGTGAATGTCGACCGCCGTTTCCCCAATTCGCTTCAAGGTATTGGTGTTAACCAACATTCCGTTGACCCGACAGGTATTGCGACCATTCTGATGAATTTCACGCTGTAAAATGACGCTCCCATCATCGTGATCAATTCCCAAATCATCTAAAACCCGATAGGTGGCCCCACCGTGAGGAAACGAAAAGCTTCCCTGGATGATGGCCTTATCGGTCCCCGTCCGCACGAAGTTGGCTGAACCGCGGCCCCCGGCCAGTAAGCCCACTGCATCAATGATAATGGACTTCCCGGCACCGGTTTCCCCGGTCAGAACCGTCATGCCCTTCTTAAAGGCAACGTCCAACTGGTCGATAATCGCAAAATTTTTAATTGAAAGCTCCTGTAACACGTTTTGGCCTCCTAATAAAACGACCACCGCTGCTTCGTCAGCGTTAATGCTGGTGAGTCAGTCGTGGTCGGTGTCTTAATCCGCAAGCATGCGGTCAATCGCTTTTTCTAGTTGTAGGGCGCCTTGATGGTTGACGCATACCGTCAAAACGGAACTGTCATCGCCCACCGTACCAAACACAAAATCATAACGCATTTGATCCAGCAGCGAGGCAATCACTGGCCCATTACCTGGCAAGACTTTTAAAATCGTAAATTGATCCTGCACGGCAAAGGAAATGTAGGCGTTCTGCAAGGTTCGCTGCAACTTCTTTTGCGTATCGATCTTTTTTTGAACGGGTAAACTATACCGATAACCACCGGAGTCAGCTGGTAGCTTGACCAACTGCATTTCCTTAATGTCCCGTGAGATAGTAGCCTGCGTCACGTGAATCCCGTCTTCGGCTAACAGCCGCACAAAATCCTCTTGTCGTTCAATTTCTCGGGTCGTCAGTAGCCGCTTAAGTAATTGCTGACGTTCTTGCTTCTTCATACCTAGCCCCCCTCATGTGATAAAGATGCATAATCTTATCATATACCAGACCTAAGTATTTGGAAAGCATATTCTCATAATTTTCTCATAATCTACTGATTTAGGCCTTTATAAGCATTGTCAATAGTATGTTCCACTGAGACAGAACTTGCAACAACTGCATGTTTATCAACTGACTGTAAGTGGACCAAGAACTCAATATTGCCCTCACCACCACGAATTGGCGAGAAATCGAGTCCTAAGACACTGTAGCCAGTGGCCACTGCAAAGTTCAAAATCCCGGTCACCACTGATTCATGGACCCGTCGTTCCCGAACGATACCATGCTGACCGACGTCCTCCCGATCTGCTTCAAATTGCGGCTTGATCAAGGCAACCACTTCCCCATTTTCGGGTAGGATGCCCTTCAATGGCGGTAGGATCAGCCGCAGGGAGATAAATGACACGTCAATTGACGCAAACGTTGGCTGTCCCTGTGTGAAGTCAGCCAACTTACTGTAACGAAAGTTGGTATGTTCCATCACAATTACCCGGGAATCCTGCCGTAATTTCCAAACTAGTTGATTACTACCAACGTCTAACGCATAGCTGAGCTTGGCCCCATTTTGAAGCATAACATCCGTGAAACCACCAGTTGAAGACCCAATGTCCAAGACGGTGCGATCCTGAACGCTAATATTAAAGCTTTCAAGCGCCTTAGCCAGTTTGAAACCACCCCGAGAAACGTATGGGAGCGGATGGCCCTTTAAATGGAGCTCGGTATCTGCCGGAATCATCGAGCCCGGTTTATCCAGTCGCTCTTCGTTGGTTCCCAGGATTTCGCCTGCCATTACGGCACGTTTTGCCTCGTCTAGTGAAGTGTAAAGGCCCTGTTCAACTAAGAGGTCAGCGACGCGTTTCTTTTTCATCTATTTTCCACCCGTTTCGTGTCAAAGTAACTAAAGAATGCGGCCAATTGATTTCGGGCAGCACTAGCCGGCAACGCCTGTAGGGCCGTCTGACCAGCCTGAATCGTATCGATCAGGGCTTGATTAGCACCTTGTAGTCCAAGCTTACCTGGGTACGTATTCTTGGCTTCGCCGGCATCCTTCTGCGTCGCCTTACCCAATTCTTGCGGCGTACTGACCACATCCAAAATATCATCATAGATTTGGAAGGCCAGCCCAAAAGCGTCCGCAAATTGAAGGTAAGGTGCCCACTGATTTTGCGGTGTTTCACTCAGAATTAAGCCGGCCTGAACTGCGTAATGCAGCAATGCACCAGTCTTTTCCTTATGCAGAACTCGTAACCGTGCCAATGGCAGGTCCACGTGTTCAGATTGAATGTCCTTCGCTTGACCTGCGACCATACCGTGAGGTCCCGCCGCCTGGGCGAGCGCCAGGGTCAAAGCCGCTTGGGTCTGTGCTGGCAAATCCGTTGCCGTCAGCCACTGAAAAGCCAACGTCAGTAAGCCGTCGCCAGCTAAGGTGGCCATACCCGCGCCAAATTTAACGTGATTAGTGGGCTCACCCCGACGCAAATCATCATTGTCCATGGCCGGTAAATCGTCATGAATCAGTGAATAAGTGTGCAAAAGTTCCAGGGCCATCACTGGTCGCCAGTGCCGCTTGGAATCAAAGGATTCGCCACGCGCCTGCATGGTCGCTACAGTTAACAAGGGCCGCAGCCGCTTGCCGCCGGCCAAAACAGAATACTGCATCGCTTCAGCCAAACGCGCATCGCCACTATCTGTAGCAATCGCTGCCGCCAAGGGCGCGTTCAATTGTGGGACCCAGGTCGTTTCAAATTCTTTTAACTGCGCATCAATCGGCATCACCCGTGCCCCCTTGTGGCGCCTCAAAGGCCACCTCTTGGTCTGAATCATTCATCATGGTAGTTAGCGTCTTTTCAGCGTCCTGCAGTGTCGCTTGCAAGTCCTTGCTGAGTGCAACACCCTTTTGAAATTGATCCAAAGCCTGTTCCAAAGGGATATCACCTTGTTCAAGTTGCGAAACAATGGTTTCCAGAGTCGTTAAATTTTCTTCAAAGGTTGGTTTCTTATCTTCACTCATGTGTATCCTCCGATGCTGGTTTAATTGCCGTAATATTAGCTTCCGCCGTTCCATCGCTCAGGTGGATGGTCGCCTTAGCCGGCTTCAAGTCACTGACCCGCCGCACAACGTGGTCGTCCTGCGTCACGTAACTATAGCCACGTCCCATAATTTTTAAGGGACTTAGGTAGTCCAATCCATTAATTAACTGCGCAACACGTTCTTGCTTCGTCGTCAAATACCGTTTGGCCTCCGTGTTTAACCGCGCACTAGTCTGACTCACCGTCAGTTGATCCCGGTGCACCCGTTCTAGTGGCGACTGGCTAATCAGTCCCTGCTTAGCTAACTGAAAGCGCTGGTTCCGTTGCCGCAACGTGGCCTGTAAGTTACGCGTTAACCCCTGCTGAGCCCGATCGAGCCGCTGTAAATAAGTCTCGTACAACCGCTGCGGTTGCCGAAAAACGTACGCAGTCATAAGTTTCTTGAGCCGTTCACGTTGAAAATTAAGCCGATTACTCATTGCATTATAGAGCCGGGTACGCTCTTGCTGAAGCTTAAGCAGCTCGTCACTTAAGACTGGCACTGCCAACTCAGCCGCAGCCGTTGGTGTCGCTGCCCGGACGTCGGCCACCAAGTCAGCAATTGTCGTATCGGTCTCATGACCAACGGACGAAATCACTGGCAACTCACTCGCAGCAATCGCTCGAGCCACACTCTCTTCATTAAACGGCCAGAGGTCTTCAATCGACCCACCGCCCCGGCCAATAATCAACGTGTCAAAATTCCCCGCCGCGTTCGCCCGCTGAATCTGGCGAACAATGTCGGGTGCCGCAGCGTCGCCTTGAACTACCGCCGGATACAGCACAATTTGGGCAATCGGGTAACGTCGCCGGGCCGTCGTAATAATATCACGAATAACGGCACCGCTAGGACTCGTTACCACGGCGATACGCTTTGGAAAGCGCGGTAATGGCCGCTTAGGCGCATCAAACAAGCCCTCAGTGGCCAGTTTTTTCTTTAACTGTTCGTACGCCTGATAGAGCTGGCCAATACCATCCGGCTCCATGCGTTCCACGTAGATTTGATAACTCCCACTGGGTTCATACAGGGAAATTCGCCCGGTCACGAGGACCTTCATGCCGACTTCAGGCGTAAATTTTAATTTTTCAAAGGCTGATTTAAACATGATGGCACTGATTTTAGCGTGGTCATCCTTGAGACTGAAATATTGATGCGCGTGTGGTCGCAGACGAAAGTTTGAAATTTCTCCCGTCAGATAAACCTTGCCCAAGTATGGATCCACGTCAAACTTACGCTTTAGATACTGCGTCAGCGCCGTGACCGTCAGATAATCATTTGTCGCCAAGTTATTCACTCCACTCACATAAATCAACAGTTTGTTCCATCAAGGTGGCAATCGTCATAGGCCCAACACCACCGGGCACCGGCGTAATGGCCGCTGTCTTTTCCGCAACGCCGTCAAAATCAACGTCCCCAGTCAATTTGCCATTCTCGTCGCGATCCATCCCTACGTCAATGACGATGGCACCAGGCTTCACGTCGGCTTCCTTGATCAGATGCGCCACACCAGTCGCAACAACCAGAACGTCGGCGGTCCGGGTCAATTCACTTAAGTTCTTCGTATAAATATGGGCCACACTGACCGTCATGTCAGCATTCAACAACATTGCAGCCATCGGCCGACCAACAATCATACTCCGGCCAACCACCACCGCATGCTTACCTCGCAAGTGAACAGGTAAGGAATGCAGCATTGTCATAATACCCCGTGGGGTGCAAGAAACCGGATGATTCCCTGGCAAATTAGCGAACAACCGCCCTACATTTAAAGGGTGGAAGCCATCGACATCCTTAGCGGGGGCAATAGCCGCAACAATGGCCTGCTCATCCAATCCAACCGGTAACGGCGATTGCACCAGAATTCCGTGAACACTAGGATCCACGTTATAGGTTTCAACGATGGCCAATAGCTCTTCCTGACTAACCGTTGCGGGGAGCTCCCGCACAATGGAATTGATGCCCAATTGCGTTGCCTTACGATGCTTGTTACGCACATAAATGGCGCTGGCTGGATCATCCCCCACGATGATCACTACGAGCCCAGGAACGCGGCCACGCTCTTTCAGTGCGGATACCCGTTCCTTAGTCTTTGCGTTAACTTTCTTAGCAAGTTGCTTGCCATCGATGATGGTCGTCATGAAGCTCGTCCTCCCCAAAATTTAAAGTTACCTATTATTTTAGCATATTCGCCAGCAAAACGGGACCGAACACCTCAGTTCAGGTCGCACTTTTAGTTTAACCAATCGGATGTTTTCCAACCGGTCAAATAAGTTGCCCACTCATTTCCATTCAGAATAGTCTCCCTGACTTTGGCAGGTCC